>NZ_JBSGHL010000003.1:0-234725 GCF_053604375.1 Streptomyces sp. NPDC004031
CCGGCGCTCGCCGACGTCGGTGACGCGCCCTTCGCCGCCGCCCAGGTCGTCCGGCTGGAGGAGCTGCGCGGCGGTGCGGTCGAGGACCGTGTCGAGGCCGATCTGGCGCTCGGCAGGCACCGCTCGCTGGTCGCGGAGCTGGGCGCGGAGGTCGCCGCCCACCCGCTGCGGGAGCGGCTGCGCGGGCAGCTGATGCGGGCGCTGTACGGCAGCGGGCGGCAGAGCGAGGCGCTGGAGGCGTACGAGGACGCCCGCCGCGAGCTGGCCGAGTCCCTCGGTGCGGACCCCGGGCCCGAACTGGCCGCCGTCCACCTGGCGATCCTCCGCGGTGAACCGCTGGACATTCCGGCGAGCGCTGTTTCACGTGAAACAGCGGAAAACGCACCGAGCCGGGATGTTCCACGTGAAACGCCGACCGGTACCGCATCGTCGATACCCGTCGCGTCCTCGGTGCGGACACCGCCCGCCGTCCCTCCGGCCACCCCGCCGGACACGCCCTCCCCGCAGACCGCGCGGCACGACCTCCCGGCGCAGCTCACCAGCTTCGTCGGCCGTGGTGAGGAACTGTCGGTGATCGGCGAGCAGTTGGCCCGGCGGCGGCTGGTGACCCTCATAGGTCCGGGCGGCGCGGGCAAGACCCGGCTCGCGGTGCAGGCGGGCGCCCGCCATCCGCACGACGTGTGCTTCGTGGACCTGACCGGCGTGACCGAGGGCGCCGAGGTCCCGCAGGCGGTCCTCGGCGCCCTGGGCCTGCGCGACGGAGGACTGCTCCCGCCGTCCGGCCACCCAGGGCCCTCGGGTGCGGCCGATCTTGTGGCCCGGATCGCCGCCGCGCTCGCCGACCGGCCGCTGCTGCTGGTGCTGGACAACTGCGAGCACGTGGTGGCCGACGCCGCGGCGCTCGCCGAACGGCTGCTCGCCGCCTCCCCCTCCCTGCGGATCCTGGCCACCAGCCGGGAGGCGCTCGGCATCACCGCCGAGACACTGTGCCCGGTGCCCACGCTCGCTCTGCCGAGGCCGGGCAGCGACCGCGACCAGGTGCTCGCCTCTCCCGCCGTACGGCTCTTCGCCGAGCG
Organism: Streptomyces sp. NPDC004031; assembly: GCF_053604375.1. Taxonomy (NCBI): domain Bacteria; kingdom Bacillati; phylum Actinomycetota; class Actinomycetes; order Kitasatosporales; family Streptomycetaceae; genus Streptomyces; species Streptomyces sp. NPDC004031. The sequence continues at coordinate 1,077 of NZ_JBSGHL010000003.1, forward strand.
CGCGGCGGCCGTCAGCCCCGGCTTCGACCTGGGCGCCGATCCGGCCACGGCCGACACCGTCCTGCGGCTGTGCACGACCCTCGACGGGCTGCCGCTGGCCATCGAGCTGGCCGCCGCCCGGCTGCGCACGCTGCCCGTCACCGAGATCGCCGCGCGGCTCGGCGCGCTGCCCGCCGACACGGCCCCGTACAGCCTCGGGCCGCGCCCCGATGTGCTCTTCCGGCTGCTGTCGCGCGGCAGCCGGACCGCCCAGCCGCGGCAGCGCACGCTGCGCGGGGTCGTCGACTGGAGCTGGGAACTGCTGCCGGAGGACGAGCGGGCCGTGCTGCGCCGCGCCTCGGTCTTCGCGGGCGGCTGGACCCCGGCGGCCGCCGAGGCGGTGTGCGCGGACGGCGACGGGGCGGAAGGGGGCATCGACCCCGAGGACATGCTCGACCTGATGGCCGCGCTGGTCGAGAAGTCGCTCGTGGTCGCCCAGCACACGGACGGGCCCGGCGGTGTCCGCTACCGGATGCTGGAGTCCATCCGCGCCTACGGCGCCGAGCGGCTCGCCGAGGCGGGTGAGACGGAGCGGACCCACCGCGCGCACGCCGCCCACTTCCTGGGCTTCGCCCTCGCCGCCGACCCCCATCTGCGCGGCGCGGGTCAACTGGAGTGGCTGCGGCTGCTGTCCGACGAGCGCGACAACCTCCAGGCCGCCCTGCACCGCACCCTCGACGCCGGTGACATCCCCGGGGCCATGCGGCTGATCTCGGCGCTCTCCTCGTACTGGCTGCTGCGCGGGGTGCGCTACGAGGGTGTCGGCCCCGCCCGGCAGGTGCTGGCGGCCGTCGGACCGCATGCGCCCGAGGGCCTGGAGGAGGAGTACGCGCTGTGCGTGCTCGCCGTCGTCAACGCGCTGAGCGACCCCTCCGGCTACACCGCGCACGTGGCCGAGGCCGCCGGGATCGTCGAGGGCTTCTACCGGGTGGCGAGCCGCTACCCCGTCCTGACGCTGCTGTGGGCCCCCTTCGCCGGGGCGCCCTCCGCCGACACCGACGACCTCGCCAAGGCCGAGGCACGGCTCGCCGCCCTCGACGACCCCTGGTACGACGCGCTGGGGCAGCTCGGGAGGGGCTTCCAGGCGTGGCTGACCCACCGTGACCAGGACACCGCCCGCGAGGCCTGCGGGACCGCGCTGGCGGGCTTCCGGCAGCAGGGCGACCGCTGGGGCATGATCACCTGCCTGCACCTGCTCGCCGACCTCGCCGACCACGCGGGGGACCTGCGGGCGGCGGTGGCGCTGCACGAGGAGGCGCTGGTGCTCGCCGAGGAGCTGGACTCCGCCCTCGACGTCGCGGAGCTGCTCGCCAACCGCGCCGCCTACCGGCTGCGGGGCGGGGACCTCGCGGGCGCCGAGGCCGACTGCGAGCGGGCCGCCACGCTCTCCCGGCGGGCCGGCGCCCCCGAGAGCCTGGCCGTCGCGCACAGGGGCCTCGCCGACATCGCGCGGCTGCGCGGCGATCTGCCGGGCGCCCGGGAACTGGCCGAGCAGGCCCTCGCCGAATGCCCCACCGGCTGGTTCTCCAGCAACGCGATCCGTACCGGCGTGCAGGTGGCGCTCGCCCGGATCGCGGTGGCCGCGGGCGACACGGAGGGCGCGCGGGACGCGCTGCGGGACGCAGTGACCTTCGACCCCGACGTGCTGCGGATGGCCGCGGAGACCGCGGCCACCGTCGCCGACGCCGCGGCCGCCCTCGCGCTGCTGGAGGGCGATCCCGGGCGGGCCGCCGCGCTGCTCGGGGCCGCCGAGGCCCTGCGTGGCGGCCCCGGCACCGGGCCGGACAGCACCGTCGTCCGGGAGGCGCTGCGGGCCGCGACGGGCGGCACGGACCGTCCGGCGGAGGTGCCCGGCGACCGGAACACCGCGTTCGCGCTGCTGACCTCGTACGTCTGCGGCGGCTGACCGCCACGCGCACCGCCCGCACGGCCCCGCACCACCCGCGGTGCGCGCGCGGTGCGTGAGCGGTGCGCGGACGGTCAGCCGCCGGTCAGCGGTGCCCCGCAGGCTGCCGTGCATGACGAAGACATCGACGCACGACACCACCGGCGCACCGGCCGCCGCCGACCGCGACGGGCGGCGCTGGGCCGTCCTGGCCATCTGCAGCGTCGCCTCCGCGCTGCTCGGCATCGACACCAGCGTGCTCAACTACGCGGTCCCCTCGCTCACCGCCCAGCTCGCACCGTCCGCCACCCAGCTGCTGTGGATCGTGGACGTCTACGGCTTCGTGCTGGGCGGCCTGCTCATCGTGATGGGCAACATCGGCGACCGGATAGGCCGCAAGAAGCTGCTGCTCATCGGGGTGACCGGCTTCGGCGCCGCCTCCGCGCTCACCGCCTACGCCGGCAGCCCGGAGATGCTCATCGCGGCCCGCGCGCTGCTGGGCCTGTTCGGCGCCACGATCATGCCCTCCACGCTCTCCCTGGTGCGGACGGTCTTCACCGACCCCAAGGAGCGCACCGCCGCCGTCGGCATCAGCGGCGGTGTGGCCGCGGCGAGCTTCGCGCTCGGCCCGGTCGTCGGCGGCCTGCTGCTGGACCACTTCTGGTGGGGCTCGGTCTTCCTGGTGAACGTGCCGGTGATGGCCCTGGTGCTGGCCCTGGGCCTGGTCGTGCTGCCGGAGAGCCGCAACCCGAAGCCGGGGCGGCTGGACTGGGCCAGCGTGCCGCTGTCGGTGCTGGGCATGTTCGGCGTGATCTACGCGATCAAGACCGCCGCCCGGGACGGCGTCGCCGAGCCCTCGGTGTGGATCGCGGCCGGTCTGGGCGCGGCGCTGCTCCTGACCTTCCTGCGCCGTCAGACCCGGCTTGCCGAGCCGCTGCTGGACCTCCGCCTGTTCCGCAACCCCGCCTTCTCCGGCGCGATCGGCGCCAACGTCGTGACGATGTTCGCCTCGACCGTGCTCTCCCTCGGCTTCTCGCTGTACTTCCAGGAGGTGCGCGGCTGGTCGCCGCTGACCGCGGGCCTCGCCGTGCTGCCCGGCCCGCTGGCCGCCGCGCTGGTCGCGCCCGCCGCCTCCGCCCTGATCCCGCTCATCGGCCGGGCCCGGACGGTCGCCGCCGGGCTGGTGCTCATGGGCCTCAGCACGGCGGGGCTGGGCCTGGCCACCGAGCACAGCGCGTACTGGCAGCTGCTGCCCGTGGTGATCGTCAACGGCGCGGGTCTGATGCTCACCTTCGCGGTGACCGCCGACACCATTCTCGCCAGCGCCCCGGCGACCCGTACCGGCGCGGCCGCGGCCACCTCGGAGACGGCGATGGAACTCGGCGGTGCCCTCGGTATCGCCATCCTCGGCTCGGTGCTCAACGCGTACTACCGCAGCGGCCTCACGCTGCCGTCCGGGCTGACGGCCGGCCAGACCGGCGCGGCCCGCGAGTCGGTGAGCGGCGGTGTGGCGACCGGTACGCAGCTGGGCGGCGGGCTCGGGCACCAGGTCGTCGAGGCGGCCCGGAACGCCTTCACCGACAGCCTGCACACCACGACCCTGATCGGCGGCGCCCTGATGCTCGCCGGAGCGGTCTTCGCGCTCGTCACCCTGCGCAAGGTGCCCGCGGTGCTGCTGGACCCGGAGCCCGCGACCGCCTGACATCCCGTAGGACGTCGCGGAGCCCTGGCCCCGCACCCCTGCCGAGGGGTGCGGGGCCAGGGCTCTGCGACGTGCCGGTGCCGGGGCGGGGGACGGGCCCCCGCCCCGGCGGGCGGCCTTACGCGCCTTCGGGCTTGTCGTCCTCGGACGACGAGGACTCGGCGTCCGCGTCCGTACCGGCGGAGCCGTCGACGAGGTCGACGTGCGCGCCGCTCTGGCCGTTGACCGACGACGGTGGCCCGTCCAGCGGGTCGACGACGGTCAGCGTGCTCGTACCGCTGATCGTCTCCTCCGGCGCCGGCGCCTCGGTGGCCTCGCCCGGCTCCACCAGCCACTCCGGGTCGGACTGGGCGCTCCACCAGCGCCAGGCGGCGTAGACGGCACCGCCCGCGGCCCCGGCCAGCAGCAGTGTGCGGAAAGCGCGCGCGGTCTGCTGCCGCCGGATCCGCTTGCGGACCAGCCGGTCGATCTCGGCTGCGGTCACCTGGCCGCGCAGCGCGTGCAGGGCCGCGCTGCCGCGCACCAGTGCCTCGGCGGTGACCGGCACGGCCACTGCCCGCGTCGCCGCGACCGCGGAACTCACCCGCGGTACGGCGTAGTCGGCGGCCGTCCGTGCGCCCTGGGCGGTCCGCTTGGCGGCGGTCTCGACCGCCTCCGCGGCCTTCGGCGGCACCGCCGCCCAGGCCTGCTCGCGCGCCTGCTTCACCTGGGCGGCGAGTCTGGCGTCGTAGGCCCGGCGGGCGGACGCGCCCGCCTGCTGGGCATAGACACCGGCCTGCTGTGCGTACCGCGCGGCCTCGTCCTTCGCGGTGTTGGCGTACGGCGCAGCCACCTCCGCGGCGTGCCGCACGCTGTCCTTCGTCATGTCAGCCGCGCTGCGCACGCTGTCGATGCGGGTCACAGGAACCTCCTCCTCGGTGGCGTACGGTTTTCGCCTTTCCATCCGGTTTGAAATCATGCCCGTCTACACCGCGTACGGCATGTGCGGACGCGCATACGGGTCAGTCGGCCCGGTTGCTGCGCAGTCGGCGGGCGCGGAGTGCGGGGGAAGGCCGCGCGGCGGTTCGCGCCGTGCGAGGATCAACCCCTGTCAGCGACGACTATGGAAGGTAGACCGTGGCCGAGGAGCTCTACGCCACCTTGAAGACCAACCAGGGCGACATCGTGATCCGGCTGCTGCCGAACCATGCCCCCAAGACCGTGGCCAATTTCGTGGGCCTCGCCGAGGGCACCCGGGAGTGGATCGACCCGAACACCGGTCGGGCCTCGCACGACCGCCTCTACGACGGCACGGTCTTCCACCGGGTGATCTCCGGTTTCATGATCCAGGGCGGCGACCCGCTGGGGAACGGCACCGGCGGTCCCGGTTACAAGTTCGCCGACGAGTTCCACCCGGACCTGGCCTTCAACAAGCCCTATCTGCTGGCGATGGCCAACGCGGGCCCGGGTACCAACGGCTCGCAGTTCTTCATCACCGTGTCCGCGACCGCGTGGCTGACAGGGAAGCACACGATCTTCGGCGAGGTCGCCGACGACGCGAGCCGCAAGGTCGTGGACGCGATCGTGGGCAGCCCCACCAACCCGCGCACCGACCGTCCGCTGGAGGACGTCGTGATCGAGTCGGTCGTCGTCGAGAAGCGCGGCTGACGTAGGCTGCGGGGTCTCCGGACGGCGCCTGGCGCCGTCCGGCCACCTGATCGAGCGGCGGGCACACGACGGGAACACCGCGCCCCGCCCGCACGTCGGAAGAGCGGGTGGGGCGTTCGGCGCCACGGGGGCGTCGCGACAGGGGAGTGGACTCATGGACCAGCCGGTCTGCTGCTATCGGCACCCGGACCGGGAGACCGGCATACGCTGCACCCGGTGCGAGCGGCCGATCTGTCCCGACTGCATGATCAGCGCCTCCGTCGGCTTCCAGTGCCCGGACTGCGTACGGCAGGGATCGTTCCCCCACACCCGGCAGCGCACGATCGCGGGCGGCGTGGTGGCCCACGATCCCTTCCTCGTCACCAAGATCCTCATCGCGCTCAACGTCGCCGTCTACGTCCTGGAACTGACGGTCGGCAAAAGGATCGCCGAGGACCTCGGACTGTGGGCGGCCTGCGGCCCCAAGGGCACGATCGGCCAGCGGTGCGGCGGTGTCGCCGACGGCGAGTGGTACCGCGTCATCACCTCGGCCTTCGTGCACGACCTGCCGCCCAACTTCACGCACATCCTCTTCAACATGCTGACGCTGTGGTGGATCGGCGGACCGCTGGAGCGCATGCTCGGCCGCAGCCGCTACCTGTCGCTCTACCTGGTCTCGGCGCTGGCGGGCAGTGCCTCGGTGCTGCTGCTGGACCCGGGCGCGCTCACCTTCGGCGCCTCCGGGGCGCTCTACGGGCTCTTCGGCGCGACCGCGGTCTTCGTGAAGCGGCTCAACTACGACATGCGCCCGATCCTGATCCTGCTCGGGCTGAACATCCTCTTCACCTTCACCTGGCCGCATGTGAGCTGGCAGGCGCACCTGGGCGGGCTGGTGGGCGGCACCGCGGTCGCCATAGCGATGTTCTACGCCCCGCGCGAGCGGCGGAACGCGGTGCAGTGGGGGACCACCGCGGGAGTGCTGGTGCTCTCGCTGGTGCTCAGCGTGATCGCTGTGGTCCAGGTCACGTCCTGAGGGCCGTAACCACAGCCGTTGATCACACGTTATCCACAGCGGGTAGGGAAGCCTGTGCGAGTTGTGCACACCCTGCGGAAGGGGTTGTGTGCAGGCGGCCGAGCGTTCGGATTGTCCCGTTTTATCCGGCAAGATCACTACGGTTCGGTGGCGGGACAGCAAACGACCGGTGGCCGTCAGCCGCGGCCACCGGTCGTACCGGCGTCAACCTCGTAGAGGTTATCCACAGATCTTCCGACCTTTTCCCCACTGTGGACATGGTTGTGGATAACTCTGTGGACAACCGTTCCGGCGCTGCCGCCGGAGGTGTCCGCTACTTCCACTGAGTGGAGACGACGAAGCCCCCGGCGATGAAGCCGAAGCCCACGACGATGTTCCAGTTGCCGAACGCGTCCACCGGCAGATCGCCCTGCGTGACGTAGAAGAGCACGATCCAGGCCAGCCCGACGACGAAGAACGCCAGCATCAGCGGGGCGACCCAGCCGCGGTTGCCCAGCTTTATGGCGGTTGCTGCCTTCACCGGGGGCGGGGTGAAGTCGGCCTTCTTGCGGATCCGTGACTTCGGCACGAGGGACTCTCCTGTCGATGCGCTGCGTAACCGCGCGGGGGTGCTGGGCGGTCCTGGCGGGTATGGGACGACGGTCTGCCACCGGCGGGGGCGGTGCCGCCGCCGGGCGTCCGTTAGCGTAGTGCTTCATCTGCTTGTTAAGGAGACAGCGTACGGTGGCGACGGATCCCGGCGGAAGCTCACCCGCCCCCTCCCCTCGCCCCGTCCCGCGCACGGTGGCGCTGCGGCTGGCCAGCGCGGGAGTCTTCGCGCTCGCCGGACTGATCTTCTGGATGAGTTTCGACACCGCCAAGGGCGTCGACATCCGCAGCGACGACCCGCTGCCGAAGCTCTCCGACACCATCCGCACCAAGAACGCCCACAACGAGCAGCTGGAGGACCAGCTCACCGGCGTCCGCGACGACGTGGACAAGCTCACCCGGCAGGGCAGCGGCCTCAGCGCCGCCGAGCAGGCCAGGATCGACGCCCTCCGCAAGGACGCCGGCACCGCCCCGCTCAGCGGCCCCTCCGTCGAGGTCACCCTGAACGACGCCCCGCAGGGCGCGACCCCGCTCATCCCCGGTGTGCCCGACCCGCAGCCCAACGACCTGGTCATCCACCAGCAGGACCTCCAGGCCGTGGTCAACGCGCTGTGGCAGGGCGGCGCCCGCGGTATCCGGGTCATGGACCAGCGGCTGATCTCCACCAGCGCGGTCCGCTGCGTCGGCAACACCCTGATCCTCCAGGGCCGCGTCTACTCCCCGCCCTACCGCATCACCGCGGTCGGCGACCAGGGGAAACTCCGCCAGGCTCTCGACGCGAGCCCCGCGATCCAGAACTACCTCCAGTACGTGGCCGCGTACGGCCTCGGCTGGAAGGTCTCCAGCGCGCGCTCCACCACCCTGCCGGGCTACGCCGGCTCGACGTCCCTTCACTATGCGCAGCCTGTGGACCAGCCCTGAAAAACCCCCGGATCACGGGGTCTTGGGCGCCGGACGCGCAGGTGAAGCCGGGACGAAGCTTTGTCCGGCTACCAACCCACTCCGGGCGATCTCCCCTTACTCTGTTCCGGGGAGCCGGAAGGAAGGGACCGCATGTACGGCTGGATCTGGCGGAATCTGCCGGGCAACGCGTGGATAAGGGCGCTGACCTGCCTGGTGCTGGTGCTGGCAGTCGTCTACCTCCTCTTCCAGTACGTCTTCCCCTGGGCGGAGCCGCTGCTGCCCTTCAATGACGTCACCGTCGACAACGGGATGGCCGCCGTCCGATGAGCACACGCATCCTCGTGGTCGACAACTACGACAGCTTCGTCTTCAACCTGGTCCAGTACCTCTACCAGCTCGGCGCCGAGTGCGAGGTGCTGCGCAACGACGAGGTGCGGCCCGCGCACGCGCAGGACGGCTTCGACGGCGTGCTGCTCTCCCCCGGCCCCGGCACCCCCGAGGAGGCCGGGGTGTGCATCGACATGGTGCGGCACTGCGCGGAAACCGGGGTGCCGGTCTTCGGCGTCTGCCTCGGTATGCAGTCCATCGCGGTCGCCTACGGCGGCGTCGTCAACCGGGCCCCCGAGCTGCTGCACGGCAAGACCTCGCTGGTGACGCACGAAGGGGCGGGCGTCTTCGCCGGACTGCCGTCGCCCTTCACCGCCACCCGCTACCACTCGCTCGCCGTCGAGGGCCCGACCCTCCCGGACCAGCTCCAGGTCACCGCGTGGACGGACAGCGGGATCATCATGGGGCTCAGACACCGGGAGGCGGCTGTGGAGGGCGTGCAGTTCCATCCCGAGTCGGTGCTCACCGAATGGGGGCACCGGATGCTGGCCAACTGGCTCGCCGAATGCGGTGACGCGGGCGCCAGGGACCGCTCGGAGGGCCTCGCGCCCGTTGTCGGGAGGGCGGGGGCGTGACCACGCTCCGCCCGGAGCGCCCCGCCGACGACGGCCCGATGTCGTACGAGAACACCGGGCAGTTCAGAGCTGTCGTGGAACAGCTCGACGATCCGCTGAACGACCCGCTGCCCGGCCGCCCCGCCGCCGTCCAGGAGGAGCCGCCGGAGGCCCCGGGCGCCGACCCGGCCCCGCAGCAGGGCGGCGTTCCGGAGCCGTACGCGGAGCAGGGCCCCGGGCCGGAGCAGGTGTACGCCCCCGCGCCGCAGGCCTTCGCCGGGCCCGCCTCCGCCTCCCCGTGGTTCAGCCCCGCCCAGCCCCTGGAGGCCGCCCCGGCCGCCCTCCCGTACGAGCAGCCCCCCGCCGCGCTGCCGTACGAGGAGCCCCCGGCACCCGCCGCCGCACCGTACGAGGAACCGGCCGCCCCGGCCGCGTACGAGGAGCCGACGCGCCCCGCACCGTACGAGGAGCCGACGCGGCCCGCGCAGTACGACGAGCCGACCGGGCCAGCACCGTACGACGAGCCGCGGGAGGGCGGGGAGGCGGCGGGTGGTGGGGACACCGCGGTGCTGCCGGTCGTGGCGCCCGAACCGGCGGAGCCCGAAGCCCCCGCGGCGGCCGTGGCCGCGGTCCCGGCGGCCGTACCGCCCGCGGACGGCGGACGGGCGGCGCGGCGCAAGGCCGCACGGCAGGGCGGCGGGCACCGGGCCCGCGGGGGAGGCCGGGAGGGCGCCCCCCAGGCCGCGCAGGCGCAGAGCGCGGCCCCGGCCGCACCACTGAGCCGGGTGGAGGCCAGACGGGCCGCGAAAGCCGCGAAGGAGAGCCCCGCGGTCATCGCCAGCCGGGTCGTCGGCGAGCTGTTCATCACCCTCGGCGTGCTGATGCTGCTGTTCGTCACCTACCAGCTGTGGTGGACCAACGTCCGCGCCCACCGCGAGGCCGCGGGCGCCGCGAACAACCTCCAGCAGAAGTGGGACAACGAGTCCTCCGACCCCAACCGGGTGCCCGGCACCTTCTCGCCCGGCCAGGGCTTCGCGATCATGTACATCCCCAAGCTGGACGTCAAGGCGCCCATCGCGCAGGGCGTCTCCAAGCACAACGTGCTCGACAAGGGCATGGTCGGCCACTACGACGGCTCCCTGAACACCGCGATGCCCTGGGACAAGACCGGCAACTTCGCCGTCGCCGCGCACCGCAACACCCACGGCGAGCCCTTCCGCTACATCAACCACCTCACGCCCGGCGACAAGGTGGTGGTCGAGACGGAGAGCGAGTACTACACCTACGTGATCACCAGCTCGCTGGCCAGTACGCCGCCGAGCAACATCAGCGTGCTCAAGCCGATCCCGAACGGATCGGGTTTCACCGCGCCGGGCCGCTACCTCACGCTCACCACCTGCACGCCGGAATTCACCAGCACCAACCGGCTGATCGTGTGGGGCAAACTGGTCGAGGAGCGCCCGCGCAGCAAGGGCAAGCCGGACGCGCTCGTCTCCGGCGACTGACGGATCCGCGGAGCCTTCCCCTCGCCGGCAGTGCCGCAGTGCCATCGGACGGAGAGCTGAACAGCGTGACGACCACCACGACCAGCGAGACGGGCGACCCCGGTGCTCCGGAGAGCGGCGACGGCCAGGCCGGGACCCCGCGCGGCAGGAGCGCCTTCGCCTCCGTCGTGAGCGTCGTCGGCGAGCTGCTCATCACGGCCGGGCTGGTCCTGGCCCTGTTCGTCGTCTACTCCCTGTGGTGGACGAACGTGCTGGCCGACCGGCACGAGGCCAAGGAGGCGGACAAGGTCCGCCAGGAGTGGTCCCACGCACCGCCCGGCGCGCCCGCCCGCGGCCTGGACACCGGCGGCGGCATAGGTTTTCTGCACGTCCCCGCGATGGGCAAGAACTACGAGGTGCTGGTCAAGAAGGGCACCTCCACCAAGGTACTCAACGAGGGGGTGGCCGGTTACTACACCAAGCCCATCCCGGCGGCGATGCCGTGGGCCACGACCGGCAACTTCACGCTCGCCGCGCACCGCGACGGCCACGGTGCGAAGTTCCACAACATCAACAAGATCGACAACGGCGACGCGATCGTCTTCGAGACCAAGGACACCTGGTACATCTACAAGGTCTACAAGATCCTCGACCAGACCTCGAAGTACAACGTCGGCGTGGCCGCCCAGGTGCCGAAGGAGTCCGGCCGCACCAAGCCGGGCCGCTACATCACCCTGACGACCTGCACCCCGGTCTACACCTCGCGCTACCGCTACATCGTGTGGGGCGAGCTGGTCCGCACCCAGAAGGTCGACGCACAAAGGACGCCGCCGCCCGAACTGCGCTAGTCCGGACGGCGGCGCCCCTGGTGCTGCGGTGGGCCCGGGGATGCCCCGGGCCCCGCGGGATCAGCCGCCGCCGGGGCCGCCGCCCATCGTCATCACCTGGACCGTCTGGCCCGGCTGGAGCGGTGTGCCCTGCGGTGTGGTGCTGTTGATCACCCGGGCGTTGTCGCCCTGCGGGCCGCCGCCGATGACCTCGACGTTCACGCCCATCGCCTGGAGCTGCTGCTTGACCTCGCCCAGCCGGTGGCCGGAGACGTCCGGCATGACCGCCTGCTGCGTCGGGTCCTGCGTCTGCTGCGTCGGGCCGGAGGAGACGATCAGGGTGATCGAGTCGTCCAGCTTCGCCGAGGAGCCCGCCTGCGGGTTGGTGCTGATGACCGTGCCGTTCTGATACTGCGTGTCGTCCGAGGGCTGGCGCTGGGTGTGGATGTTGGTGAAGCCCATGTCCTGGAGCTGCTTCTTCGCGCCGGCCTCGGTGTAGCCGGCGAGATCCGGGATCTGCTTCTCCGCCGGCTTGACCGCGACCTTCAGCGTGATGATCGTGTCCTTGGGCTCCTTGATGCCCGCCTTGGGATCCTGGCTGATGACGGTGTCCTCGTCGACCGTGGTGGACTCCTGGTCCACCCGCTTGACCTGGAAACCGGCGTTCGTCAGCTGGGTCTGCGCGTCCTCGAACTTGTCGTTGACGACATCCGGGACGGCCGTGGGCGCCGCACCCTTCGACAGGACGACCGTGACCGTCTTGTCGGACGGGATCGCGCTGTCGGCCGCCGGAGTCTGCGAGCAGATCAGGTCCTTGTCGACCGCGTCGCAGAAGGCGGGGGTGCCCGCGACGATCTTCAGGTCGACATTGCTCGCCGTCGTGTTCGCCTCGTCCATGGACTTGCCGACGAAGCTGGGCACCTTCTCGCTGCTGCCGGCGCCGTTGCCGCCGAAGAGCGCCTTGCCCAGGAAGATCGCGCCGACCAGCACCAGGACACCGGCCAGCACCAGCAGAACGGTGGACGCGTTGCCGCCGCTCTTCTTCTGCCGGCGGCGGTCGGGGCGCTCGTCGTAGCCGTAGCCGCCGTCGTCGTCACGGGCCGGCGGCAGCATCGAGGTGCGCGGGTCGGCCTGCTGCGGTAGCGCCGTGGTGGCGGCGCCGTCCCCGTACGACGGCGGGTAGCCGTAGCCGGCCGCGCCCATCGCGACGGCCGCGGCGACCGGCTGGCCGTCGAGCGCGCTCTCGACGTCGGCGCGCATCTCGTCGGCGCTCTGGTAGCGGTAGTCGGGGTCCTTGGTCAGCGCCTTGAGGACGATCGCGTCCATCGCGGGGGTGACCTCGGGGTCGAAGACCGACGGCGGCTGCGGGTCCTCGCGGACGTGCTGGTAGGCCACCGCGACGGGGGAGTCGCCCACGAAGGGCGGCCGCACGGTCAGCAGCTCGTAGAGCAGGCAGCCGGTCGAGTAGAGGTCCGAGCGGGCGTCGACCTGCTCGCCCTTGGCCTGCTCCGGCGACAGGTACTGCGCCGTGCCGATGACGGCGGCGGTCTGCGTCATCGTCATGCCGGCGTCGCCCATTGCACGGGCGATGCCGAAGTCCATGACCTTGACCTGGCCCGTACGGGTCAGCATCACGTTGGCCGGCTTGATGTCCCGGTGGACGATGCCCGCGCGGTGGCTGTACTCCAGCGCCTGGAGGATGCCCACGGTCATCTCCAGCGCCCGCTCCGGCAGCAGCTTGCGCCCGGAGTGGAGCAGCTCGCGCAGGGTCGAGCCGTCGACGTACTCCATCACGATGTAAGGGATCGAGACGCCGTCGACGTAGTCCTCGCCGGTGTCGTACACCGCGACGATCGAGGGGTGGTTGAGCGAGGCGGCCGACTGGGCCTCCCGGCGGAACCGGGCCTGGAACGACGGGTCGCGGGCGAGGTCCGCCCGCAGCGTCTTCACCGCCACGGTACGGCCGAGACGGGTGTCATGCGCGAGGTACACCTCCGCCATGCCACCGCGGCCGAGCACCGAGCCCAGCTCGTACCGGCCGCCGAGGCGACGCGGCTCTTCCATAGCTCTGCCCTCTCCTCAAACCCGTATCTTGACGTTCACGACCCGAATCCGTTAATCCCTGCCCTGCGCTGCACGGAGCTACGGTACCGGGCATTTCCCGCGGATCCGCGCCCGTGCCCTCCGCCGATACCTGACCGGTATGTGAACAGGGCCGACACCGTGCGTGACGTTGGTCTCACTTGTTGAGCACCGCCTCCATGACGCTCTTGGCGATGGGGGCCGCGAGGCCGCCGCCGCTGATGTCGTCACGGTTGGCGGCGCCGTCCTCGACGACGACCGCGACCGCCACCGGCGAGCCGTGGTCGGTCATGGCGTAGGAGACGAACCACGCGTACGGCGCCTTGTCGTTGTTGACGCCGTGCTGCGCGGTGCCGGTCTTGCCGCCGACCCGCACACCGGGGATCCGCGCGTTCTTGCCGGTGCCGTCGGTGACGACGGTCTCCATCATCGACTGGAGCGCCTGGGCGTTCTTCGGCGACAGCGGCGTGCTCATCTTCTGCGGGGTGGTCTGCGAGATGGTGCTGGTGTTGGGCGCCTCCAGCCGGTCCACCTCGTACGGCTGCATCAGCACACCGTTGTTGGCGATGGCCGACGCGACCATCGCCATCTGCAGCGGTGTCGCGGCCGTGTCGAACTGGCCGATGGAGGACTGGGCGACGTGGTCGATGCTCATCTCGGTGTCGAAGTTGCTCGCGTTGGCGCGCACCGGGACGAACTGCTCCTTGTTGAAGCCGAACTTCTCGGCCTCGTCCACCATGCCCTTCAGGCCGACGTCGGTGCCGAGCTTGCCGAAGACGGTGTTGCAGGACTGCCGCAGCGCGTCACGCAGCGTGGCGTCCTTGCACTTGATGCTGCCCTCGTTCTTCAGCTGCGTGGTGGTGCCCTGAGGGGTGTACGGGTCGGGCGACTGCGTCTTGTCGTCGATGTTGGTGACCTGGCCGTTCTCCAGCGCGGCGGCCGCGGTGACCAGCTTGAACGTCGAACCCGGCGGGTAGGTGATGCGCAGCGCGCGGTTCTGCGTGGGGTCGTCGGGGTCGTTCTTCTTGTCGAGCGCCGTCCACGCGTCGCCGTCATTGCTCCCGGCGATCGTCGAGGGGTCGTACGACGGGGTGCTCGCCATCGCCAGGATCGCGCCGGTGCGCGGGTCGAGCGCGACGACCGCGCCCTTCTTGTTGCCGAGCCCGTTGTACGCGGCCTTCTGCGCCTTGGCGTTGAGCGTCGTCACGACGTTGCCGCCCTGGCGCTGCTTGCCGGTGAGCAGGTCGATGGTGCGGTTGAAGAACAGCCGGTCGTCGTCGCCGGTGAGGAAGCTGTCCTCGACGCCCTCCAGCATCGTCGTCCCGTAGACCTGCGAGGCGTAACCCGTCACCGGGGCCCACATCTTGCCGTCGGTGTAGGTGCGCTTGTACTTGAAGTCGCTGCCGGTGGTCTCGGTGTGGCCGGTGACCGCCTTGCCGTCGACGATGATGTCGCCGCGCGGCTGGGCGAACTGGTTGATCGCCACCCGCCGGTTGTTCTTGTCGTTGTTGAGCTGGTCGGACTGGACGAACTGTACGTAGTTCACCCGCAGCAGCAGCGCGAGGACGAGCAGACCGCAGAAGATCGCAACCCGTCGCAGTGGCTTGTTCACTGGCTCTTCACCACCTGGGTCGCTTCGGCGTCGGGAGATCCGGCGGGGGTCGGGGCGGGCCGGCGCGCGGTGTCGCTGATCCGCAGCAGGATCGCCACCAGGGCCCAGTTGGCGATCACCGACGATCCGCCCTGGGCCATGAACGGCATGGTCATACCGGTGAGCGGGATGAGCCCGGTCACACCGCCGGCCACCACGAAGACCTGCAGCGCGAACGCGCCGGACAGGCCGATGGCCAGCAGCTTGCCGAACGGGTCGCGGGCGGCCAGCGCGGTGCGGATGCCGCGCTCGATCAGCAGCCCGTAGAGCAGCAGGACGGCCATCACACCGGCCAGGCCCATCTCCTCGCCGACGGTGGCGAGGATGTAGTCGCTCTTGGGCGCGATGCCGCCGATGAGGCGGGAGTAGCCCTGGCCCAGTCCGCTGCCGAACAGCCCGCCCGCGCCGAAGGCGTAGCGGGACTGGGCGGTCTCGGTCACACCGCCGTTGGAGGCCAGCGCGAGCGGGTGCAGCCAGTCCTGGACGCGGACCTTCACATGCGGCTCGGTCGAGGCGACCGCGACCGCCCCGGCGGCGCTGAGCAGCAGGCCGAAGACGATCCAGCTGGTGCGCTCGGTGGCCACGTAGAGCATGATCACGAAGAGGCCGAAGAAGAGCAGCGAGGTGCCCAGGTCGGTCTCGAAGATCAGGATGAGCAGGCTCATGGCCCAGATCACCAGGATCGGGCCGAGGTCGCGGCCGCGCGGCAGGTACAGGCCCATCACCCGGCGGCTGGCGAGCGCGAGCGCGTCACGTTTGACCATGAGGTAGCCCGCGAAGAAGACGGTGATCACGATCTTGGCGAACTCACCGGGCTGGAGCGAGCCGATGCCGGGCAGCGTCACCCAGATCCGGGCGCCGTAGACGGCCGGGAAGAACACCGGCAGGACCAGCAGGAAGAGCGCCAGCGCCATGGAGATGTAGGTGTAGCGCTGCAGGATGCGGTGGTCCTTGAGGAAGACCAGCACCGCGATGAAGAGCGCGACGCCGACCGTCGACCACATCAGCTGCTTGGACGCCATCGGGGTGCCCAGGCTCTTCTCCTGGTCGAGCCGCCAGATCAGCACCAGGCCGAGGCCGTTGAGCAGCGTCGCGATCGGCAGCATCAGCGGGTCGGAGTACGGCGCGAATTTGCGCACCAGCAGATGGGCCACCCCGGCCAGCAGGCCGAGGCCCACGCCGTAGCCGAGCAGGCCCGCCGGGACCGAACCCTTCATGGCCAGCCCGACGTTCGCATAGGCGAAGACCGGGATGAGGACCGCGAAGACGAGCAGGGCCAGCTCGGTGTTGCGGCGGTTGGGAGCGCCGATCGACGTGATGGTGGTGGTGTTGCTGGCGCTCATGACGAGCCGAGCCCTCCTGGTCTTACGACTGCCCCGACGGGCAGTTTCGGGCCTTCGCCTGCTCTTCCGGCGACAGGACCTCGGGGGTGGGCGGGGTCGTGGTCTTGCCGGTGTCGGCCTTGTCGGGGCCCGAGGCGTCAGGGCTGTTCTTGCCCGGGGTGGGCGTGCTCGTCGGGTCGCCCACCTCGGGGCCGGCCGCGCCGCCCGCGCCGGTGGACGGCAGGGCGGTGGCCTTCTTCACCTTGTCGAGCGGGCTCGCGGCCTTCTCGTCCTTGTCGGACGCGGTGTCCCCGGTGCTGCCGGACGACTTGGCGCCGTCCTGCGCCTTGGTGGTGTCCTGGGGCTTGGCGGTGTTCTGCGCCTTCACCCGCTCGGCCTTCTCGCACACCGCGACCTGCGTCGCCAGCTCGTCCGCCTTGTCGTCGGCCTGGCCGGCGCTGCTCATCGCGATGGTGCTGGCGACCTGGTTGCGCAGGTAGTCCGGCAGGTAGGCGAGCTTGATGTCGGGGCGGTCCTCGTGGAGCTTCGACATGCTGATCCACACCAGCTTCTGGTCGATGCCCCGGTAGACGGCCACGTGGTCGCCCTTGGCGCCGACGTAGTACTGCGTCTGCGCCCAGGTGTAGAAGCCGTAGAGGCCGCCGCCGGCGACCACCGCGAGCACGACCGCGCCGATCACCGAGCGCTTGACCCATGAGCGGCCCTTGCGCGGCTCGCCCTTCTCGGCGTCCTCGTGCTCGCCGAACGCGCCCAGCGGGGCGCCGGGGACCGGACCGCCGCTGCCGGGCGGGCCGAACGCGCCGGCCGGACCCGCCTGCTGCGGGGTACGGCCCAGCTCCGCGGCGCGGCCGGCCGGGGTCTGGAGGTGGCGGGCGTCGCTGAGCGGCAGCTGGGTGTCGGCGACCGCGCCGACCACCACGGGGGTGTCGTTGAGCTGTCCGGCCAGGGTGTCGCCGTCGTCGGTGTCCAGGACGTCGGCGACGATGCAGGTGATGTTGTCGGGGCCGCCGCCGCGCAGCGCGAGCTGGATGAGCTCCTGGACCGTCTCGTGCGGTGCCTGGTAGCCGGCCAGGGTGTCTTCGAGGGTCTGGTGGCTGACGACGCCGGACAGGCCGTCGGAGCAGATCAGGTAGCGGTCGCCGACCCGCACCTCACGGATGGACAGATCGGGCTCGACCCGCTCGCCGCTGCCCAGCGCGCGCATCAGCAGCGAGCGCTGCGGATGGGTGGTCGCCTCCTCCTCGGTGATCCGCCCCTCGTCCACCAGCCGCTGCACCCAGGTGTGGTCCTGGGTGATCTGGGTGAGGACGCCGTCGCGCAGCAGGTACGCGCGGGAGTCGCCGACGTGGACCAGGCCGAGCCGCTGGCCGGTCCAGAGCAGGGCGGTGAGCGTGGTGCCCATGCCCTCCAGCTGCGGGTCCTCCTGGACCATCTGCAGCAGCTGGTCGTTGGCGCGCTGCACCGCGGAACCGAGCGACGTCAGGATGTCGGAACCGGGAATGTCGTCGTCGAGCGAGACAATGGTGGAGATCACCTCGGAGGAGGCGACCTCTCCGGCGGCCTGGCCGCCCATGCCGTCGGCGATCGCGAGCAGACGGGGACCGGCGTAGCCGGAGTCCTCGTTCCCCTCGCGGATCATGCCCTTGTGCGAACCGGCGGCGAAACGCAGGCTCAGAGACATGCGTACCTCCCCCGTCGGCTCCGGGTACATCCGCACGCTGCCCACCCTCTCGCTCGCGCGTCGTGGCTCCGCTCGCTCATTGTGCGACTACTTCCGCAGCTCGATGACGGTCTTGCCGATGCGGATCGGAGCACCCAGCGGGACCGGGGTCGGCGTGGTGAGCCGATTCCGGTCGAGATAGGTGCCGTTCGTGGATCCGAGGTCCTCCACGATCCACTGGCCGTCCCGGTCCGGGTAGATCCTGGCATGCCGGCTGGACGCGTAGTCGTCGTCGAGGACGATCGTCGAATCGTGCGCCCGGCCGAGCGTGATCGTCTGGCCCTGCAGTGCCACCGTGGTGCCGGCGAGCGACCCCTCGGACACCACCAGCTTGGTGGGGGCGCCGCGCCGCTGGCGCGGGCTCTGCTGGGGCTGCTGCTGCTGCGCGCGCTGCGGCTGCGGGGCGGCCTGCTGGCGCTGCTGCGGCGGACGCGTCCCGGCGTCGCGGCGTCCCGCGCGCTGGGTCACCCGGGTCCCGAAGAGGTCACTGCGGATCACCTGCACCGCGACGATCACGAACAGCCACAGCACGGCGAGGAAACCCAGCCGCATGACCGTCAGGGTCAGCTCTGACATTGGCCCCGCTTCACCCTTCGGCTTGCCGGTAGACGATGGTCGTGCTCCCCACGACGATGCGGGAGCCGTCGCGGAGCGTAGCGCGCTGAGTGTGCTGTCCGTCCACCACAATGCCGTTTGTCGACCCGAGGTCCTGCACGAGCGACGGCATACCGACCCTGATCTCGCAGTGTTTGCGCGATACGCCCGGGTCGTCCACCCGGACGTCGGCCTCGGTCGAACGCCCCAGCACCAGGGTCTGCCGGGTGATCTGGTGGCGCGTCCCGTTGATCTCGATCCAGCGCCGCATGGACGCGCCGGGGGCGCCGGCCGGGACACCCGTGCCCGGGAGCCGGGTGACGGGCGCGCCGGGCCGCGCGCCGCCGCCGGGCGGCGGCGCGGCGGGCATGGGAGGCGGTGCGGCGGGGCGCGCCCCGGCGGAGGGGAGGGCCGGCGGTCCGCCGGCCGGTGGGTAGGGGGCGTGCTGCGGCGGATACCCCTGCGGGGCCTGCTGCTGGTGGGCAGCAGGCCGTTGCTGGCGCTCCGGCGGGAACTGCTGGGCCTGCTGCGGATTCTGGGGGTGCTGGGATTCGCTGGACGCCAGGGTGCGGCTGCGCACCCGGTAGAGCCCGGTGTCCAGGTCGTCGGCCCGCTCCAGGTGCACCTTGATGGACCCCATGAAGGTGTAGCGCTGCTGCTTGGCGTAGTCGCGGACCATCCCGGCCAGCTCGTCGCCCAGCTGGATCGCGTACGGGCTCAGCCGCTCGAAGTCGGTGCCGCTCAGCTCCACGATGAAGTCGTTGGGGACGACCGTGCGGTCGCGGTTCCAGATCGTGGCGTTGTTGTCGCACTCGCGCTGGAGCGCGCCCGCGATCTCGACGGGCTGCACCTCGCTCTTGAACACCTTGGCGAAGGTGCCGTTCACCAGTCCTTCCAGGCGCTGCTCAAAGCGCTTCAGCACTCCCACGGGGCACCTCCCTCCTCGGGTCTTCCTCCGAGTCGAATCCGATACTGCTTACTGATCGTATCCACGCGCGGGAAAAACCTGCGGTTCCCCGAACGCCCTGGACAGGGCAGTGTCAACCCTCACACGCCCGCGCTCGCGCGCCGTTCCCCTTGTCCCCCTTCGCCCAGCTCCACAGCGATGGTAGGTCCGGCTCCGTTCCAAGTGTCCCCAGTCTCCCGCACGACCGCGTACCCCCGTGCCGACTCCCGCAACCTGTCGCCGTGTTCCCGCCACCCTTTCCGCCACCGTCCCCGCCGTCCCTCCGGCCTGCATCCCGCCCGGCACCGGTCCGGCTCGGTCCGGCTCGGTCCGGCTCGGTCCGGTCCGCTTCCGGGGTGCGGCCGGTGTGCGTCCGGCCCAGGTCAAACGGATGTGATTCCACCCCGGACCCCGTGCTAATCTTCTGCATGTCGCAAGGCGCTCACCGCCACCGGACCGGACAGTCCACCGGATGTGTGAGAATCGAACGACAGCACCCATGCGCGGGTGGCGGAATAGGCAGACGCGCTGGATTCAGGTTCCAGTGCCCGAAAGGGCGTGGGGGTTCAACTCCCCCCTCGCGCACAATATGTGAGCACTCGGCGTGAAAGTGTGACCGAGATCTCATCACCCCCGCTCCGGATTCCTTCCGGAGCGGGGGTTTTTCGTGCTGCCGTGCCGTGCCGTGCCGTGCCGTGGGCTCAGGCGAGGCGGGCGCGGACGCGCTCGGGGTAGCGGGCGGTGACCGACTGTTCGACTCCTCGCTCGCCAACGTCTGGCCCGCCACGCAGAGCCAGGTCTACGGCGAGCTGGGGGAACTCGCGAGCGCCGGGCTGCTGGAGGTCGCCGCGGAGGGCCCGCGCGGCCGCAAGGAGTACACGATCACCGACCGCGGGCTCGCGGAGCGGCTGGAGGCCTCGGTCGACCGGGGGGAGGACAGGATCTCCGTCCACGGCCGACTGGCCCTGGAGTACGGGCTGCGGCTGACGGCTATGCGGCAGGAGTGGGCGGAGTGGGCCCGCGGCCAGGTGGCCGAGCTCGGCTGACCGCGTACGGTGGCAGCCCGCCGGGAACCGGGGCAGGGTGGTGTCCGTTGGAGCCATTGGGCAAAGAAATCGTCAAGTGGCGCGGCCCGCGCCGGATTGAGCAGGGAGATCCACCATGGGTGTCAGCCTTTCCAAGGGCGGCAATGTCTCACTGACGAAGGAGGCCCCCGGACTCACGGCGGTCGCCGTCGGCCTGGGCTGGGACGTTCGCACGACCACGGGCACGGACTTCGACCTCGACGCGAGCGCGCTGCTGCTCGACGCGTCGGGCAAGGTCGTCTCGGACAAGCACTTCGTCTTCTTCAACAACCTCAAGAGCCCCGACGGCTCGGTCGAGCACACCGGTGACAACCTCACCGGTGAGGGTGAGGGCGACGACGAGACCATCAACGTCAACCTGGCGGGCGTGCCCGCCGAGGTCGACAAGATCGTCTTCCCGGTCTCGATCTACGACGGCGAGACCCGGCAGCAGAGCTTCGGCCAGGTGCGCAACGCCTTCATCCGGGTCGTCAACCAGGCCGGTGGCGCCGAGATCGCCCGCTACGACCTGACCGAGGACGCCTCGACCGAGACGGCGATGGTCTTCGGTGAGCTGTACCGCAACGGGGCGGAGTGGAAGTTCCGCGCCGTCGGCCAGGGGTACGCCTCCGGCCTGCGCGGCATCGCGCAGGACTTCGGCGTCAACCTCTGACGTACGCCTCCGGCCTGCGCCTCGGCGTACGCGTGCCGCAGGTGTGACAGCCCCGTCCGCCGCCTTCCCGGGCGGTGGGCGGGGCTCACGCGGACAGGGCCGCCTCGGATCGGGGCGCGGGCGGGCTCAGGGGTGCGCCGCGGCGTCCTCGTTGTAGCGGACGAGGTAGCGCGCGAAGCGTTCCAGGTCCTCGGGGTCCCACGCGGCCAGTCGCGCCTGGATGGACTCCTGGCGGCTGCGGCGGGCGGAGGTGAGGATCTCCCTCCCGCCGGGTGCCAGGTGCAGCACCTGCACGCGGTGGTCCTTCTCGTCCACCCGGCGCTCGATGAAGCCCAGCTTCTCCAGGGCGGCGACCTGCCGGCTGACGGTGGACTTGTCCAGCATGTAGTGGGCGGCCAGGTCGGTCGCCCGGCAGCCCTGCTGCTCCTCCAGATGTGCCAGGATCGTGTACGACACGAGCGAGAGCTCGGGGTGCATGCGTGCCGCGGTGGCCCGCGCGCGGCGGGCGAACGCGGTCAGCTCGCGCTGGACGATGTCCAGGGACGACGGCTCCCGGGCATTCATGGCTGCGACTCCTCACACCGGCACTCCCGCCGGCCGTCCGACCAGGTGGTCCGGTGACCGCCCGCCGACGTTGAGTGTTGTAGAGTGCAACAATATCAGCTGGGTAGTGGAAGTTCGAACCACACGACCTTGCCCACCGCCTTGCGGCTCGTCCCCCAGCGCCGCGACATGTGTGACACCAGCGCCAGCCCGCGCCCCTCGACGTCGTCCGCTTCGGCGCGCTGCAACTGCGGCAGGTTGTGGTTGTCGTCGCTGACCTCGACCAGCAGCGTGCCGACGCGCATCAGCCGCAGCTCGACCTCGTAGGACGCCGCCCGGATCGCGTTGGTGACCAGCTCGCTGACCAGCAGTTCGGTGGTCTCGCTCAGCCGTTGCAGGCCCCAGCAGTCGAGCTGGCGCCGGGTCAGGTCGCGGGCCCGCGCGACATCGGACTCGTCCACCCGCAGCCGCCACTGCACCACGTCGCGCGGCGCGATGCCCTCGAACCTGGCGACCAGCAGCGCCACGTCGTCGCGCCGGTCCTCGGAGTGCACCCGCTGCAGGATCTGCGCGCAGACGTCCTCGGGTGTCTGCTCGGGTTCGATCACGTTCGCGCACAGCGCGGCGAGTCCGGCGTCTATACCCTGGCCGCGCACCTCCACCAGGCCGTCGGTGCACAGCACCAGCCAACTGCCGTCCGGTACCGGGATCTCCACCGTCTCGAACGGCACCCCGCCCACCCCGATCGGCGCGCCGCCGGGGATCGTCAGCAGCTCGCTGCGCCCGTCGTGGCCGGCCAGGACCGGCGGGATGTGCCCGGCGTTGGCGAGCGTGAGGGTGCGGTTGATCGGGTCGTAGACGGCGTAGACGCAGGTCGCGAGGTGGTCGGTGCCCAGGCGGTGGGCGAGGTTGTCCAGGTGCCGCAGCAGCTGGGCCGGTGGCAGGTCGAGGGCGGCCATGGTGATCACCGCGGTGCGGAACTGGCCCATCACGGCCGCCGCCTGGAGGCCGTGGCCCATCACGTCGCCGACGATCAGCGCGACCCGCCCGCCCGGCAGCTGGATCGCGTCGAACCAGTCGCCGCCGACCTGGGCCTGCCGGTCGCCCGGCATGTAGTGGTGGGCGATGCGCACGCCCGGGATGCGGGGCGGCCTGGTGGGCATCATCGAGCGCTGGAGGGTCGCGGCCGCGCGCGACTCCAGCCGGTGCAGCCGCGCGTTGTCGAGGTGGACGGCCCCGCGGGCGGCCACCTCGGCGGCCGTCGCCGCGTCCCGCGCGTCGAAGGGGCGGCGCCCGGGACCGCGGACGAAGCAGATCCGGCCCAGGACCGTACCGCGGGCGGTGAGCGGCGCGAGGATCAGCGAGTGGCCGGCCAGCAGGCCGCCGAGCCCCGCGACCCCCAGGTCGGCGGCGATGTCGGGGGCGAGCGAGGGGTCGACGACCGGGACGAGGACCGGGTCGCCGAGCCTGGGCACCGCGTCCTGCGCGGGCAGCGTCAGCAACTCGCCCTCCGGGAGCGCCGTCTCCCAGGCGGGCCAGGCCGTGGCGGGCTCGGGCTGGTGGGCGAGGGCGATCCGGCGGACCACGACACTGTCGGCCGCGCGGTCGTCCTTGAGCGGCTCGGTGTCGGAGAAGAGCTGGTCGACGACGAGCACGCTGGCCAGGTCCGCGAAGCGGGGGACGGTGACCGAGCAGAGTTCGCGCGCGGTCAGCTGGAGGTCCAGGGTGGAGCCGACGACGGAGCCGGTCTCGCGCAGCAGCGACAGCTGCTCGTCGAGCGCGCTGCCGGGCGAATTGCCGCGCCGTGCGGTCCGGGCGGCGGGACCGGCGCCGGGCGGTGGCATGGGCCCCGCGGAGCGTCCGGGGCGGCCCGGATCCGCGGGCGGTGGGGTGGCGGGGGAGACGGACGCGGGACGGCCGGGGGTGGGAGGCGGCACGGCGGTGAGCGCCGACGCGCTTGAACGGTCCGCACTTTGGGTAGTCGAATGACTGCGGGGAGTCGTCGGTTCGGGAGTGGCGGCCGGGTCCAGGCGGGGACCGGGCAGCAGTTCGCGGCGGGCCGCGCGGTCGGCCCGAGCGGCCGCGGCGACCTGCGCGTAGTCCTGCGGGGTGACGGGCAGCCGGACGCCGCCCTCGATCTCGATCGCGGGGTGCCCGAGCGGGGCGATCTGCCGGACGATGCGGTCCAGCCTGCCGGGGCTGACGCCGGGAAGCACGGTGCCCAGCCGGGCGGTCAGCGCGTGGCCCTGCGCGGGGTCGGGCGCGGGGGAAAGGACGGCGGCGACGGCGATGTCCTGCCGCCGCGGGCCCTCCGCGACGTAGGGCAGCAGCCGGCCGCCCACCGCGATGCGCAGCCCGCCGGTGCGCAGCGGCCTGCCGTGCGTGGCGATGGCGAGCAGGCTGCGCCCGCCGGGTTCGGTGATGCGGTACGTCCACCACAGCACGTCCTTGACGGTGCCGTCCCGGTCGGCGGCGGCCAGCGCGCCGGACCAGGCCGAGGTGGTGAGGTCGTCGAGGACGTCGAGGGTGTCCTGCCGCGTGGTGCCCGAGGCGGTGTGCAGGGCGCCCGCCGCGGTGCGGGTGGGGGTGAGCAGGCCCGAGGCGCGGTGGCCGAAGACGTGCTCCCAGCGGTGGCCGAACAGCTCCTCGGCGCCGCGGTTCCAGTACGAGATCCGGCCGTCCGGGTCGACGCACAGCACGGCGAGGCGGAGCAGCGCGGTCATGCCCGGGAGGCCGCCCGGCACGTCCGTGGGGGCGCTGCCGAACGGCTCGGCGGCAGGTGGCCCCGGGACGCCGTCGGCCGGGTGCGGCGGCGTGCCGTTCGCCGCGGGGCGCGCTCCGGCTAACCGGCGGGCGGCGGGGCGTGCCTGGCCGTCACGCTGCTCTTGGGGTGTGGGACGTTCCGTGTGATCATCTGCATCGGTGGCTGCGGGATGCCGGTTGATGTCGTCCAACGTCGTGCACCTGCGGTTCGCCGCTGAGTAGGGTCCTCTGGACTCAAGGCAAGCACGGATCGGGCGGCGGGGGCGGCCGAACAGCCGGATTGACCCCCGCAGTGGGTTACATCACGTGATGTCCGCTGACGCGGGCGGCTGGGGGGAGTTGTTCGGTGCACGCACGGGTGCCGCATGTGGCGGGGTTCGCGCGCTGGCCGCACGAGCGGTCGGCGAAACAGCAGGGCAAGGCGCTGCGCGAGAGCGTGCCGCGGGACGTCTTCGGACGGCCCGAGCTGTGGACGTGGCGGGAGCGGGAGAACGCGGGCGCCGGGGGCGGCGCGGCCGCCGTCGCCGCCGTCGAGGAGTCCAACGCCGGGCGGATACCCGAGCTGGTGCCGCTGCGCGTGGGGCGGATGGCGGCGAGCCCGTTCGCCTTCCTGCGCGGTTCCGCCGGGCTCATGGCCGCCGACCTCGCCGACCGGCCGGTGACCGGCCTCGCCGCCCAGATATGCGGCGACGCGCACGCGGCGAACTTCGGCCTCTACGGCGACGCCCGCGGCGGCCTGGTGATGGACATCAACGACTTCGACGAGACCGCGCGCGGCCCCTGGGAGTGGGACGTGCTGCGGCTCGCGGTGTCGCTGGTGCTGGCCGGGCGCGAGGCGGGCGCGGCCGAGGACGTCTGCCGGGCGGCGGCGTACGACGCGGTGGGCGCCTACCGGCGGACGATGCGGCTGCTGGCCAAGCTCCCGGTGCACGAGGCGTGGAACGCCATCGCCGACGAGCGGCTGGTCGCGCACGCCGGGGCCCACGACCTGGCCGGGACGCTGGAGCAGGTCTCCGCGAAGGCCCGGCGCAACACCAGCGCGAAGTTCGCGGCGCGCTCCACCGAGACGCTGGACGGGGGCGCGCGGCGCTTCACCGACGCCCCGCCGGTGCTGCGGCGGATACCGGACGCGGAGGCCGCGGCCGTCGCGGGCGCACTGGACGGCTACCTGCGCACGGTCGGCGAGGACCGGCTGCCGCTGCTCGCCCGCTACGCCGTGCACGACGTCGCCTTCCGGGTGGTCGGCACCGGCAGCGTGGGGACCAGGTCGTACGTGGTGCTGCTGCTGGACCACCTGGGGGAGCCGCTGGTGCTCCAGGTCAAGGAGGCCCGCGCCTCGGCGCTGCTGCCGCACCTGGCGAAGGCCGGTTTCGCCGCGGAACCCGCGGGGCACGAGGGGCGCCGGGTCGTGCTCGGCCAGAAACGGATGCAGGTCGTCAGCGACCTGCTGCTCGGCTGGACGGACGTGTCCGGTGTGCCGTACCAGGTGCGGCAGTTCCGGAACCGGAAGGGCAGCGTGGACCCCGCGACGCTGCCTCCCGGGCTGCTGGACGACTACGCCCGGATGACCGGTGCGCTGCTGGCCAGGGCGCACGCGCACAGCGCGGATCCGCGCGCGGTGGCCGGTTACTGCGGCAAGAACGAGGAACTGGACGACGCGGTGGCGGCCTTCGCGGTGGCCTACGCCGACCGGACCGAGGCCGACCACGCCGACCTGCTCGCGGCCGTCCGCAGCGGGCGGCTGGCCGCGGAGACGGAGGGCTGAGCCCGGTTGTGCGCGGTGCCGGGCCGGGGGCGGGGCGCGGGGCCGTGCCCGCCCGGCGCTTTCGGCGCGTTCGGCGGGACAGGGCCTAGGCTGTCCGGGTGACGAACACCTTCGGAACCGAGTCCGCCGCCGCGTCCGGCCCTGCCGCCGTGCCCGGTGCCGCGCCCGCGTCGGCAGGGCAGGAGCGGCTGGCGAAGGCGGTGCGCGCGGCCGAGCAGGCGCTGATCGAGTTCGAGATCGCCGTGGAGACCTTCCGGGTCGAGGTGGAGAACTTCTCGCGGCTGCACCACCAGCGGCTCGGCCCGATGTACGCGCGCCTGGACGAGCTGGACGCGCTGATCGCGGAGGCCGTCGCGGCCCACAGCGGGGACCGGGCGGACATCGAGCGGGCCTGGGAGGCCCGCGCCCTCGTCATGCCCATGCCTGGTGTGGAGGAGCTGTTCGGCGGGCTGCTCGGCTCGGACGGGGTACGCCCGGTGGAGGACCCCAACCCGCCGCGCCGGGTCCGCCCCGGCAAGGAGGCCCAGCGCCTCTACCGCGAACTGGTCCGCAAGGCCCACCCCGACCTCGCGCAGGACGACGAGGAGGAGAAGGAGCGGCGCAGCGCCTTCATCGCCCGCGTCAACGAGGCCTACGCCTACGCGGACGAGGACGCGCTCCAGGCCCTGGCCGAGGAGTGGGAGGCCGGGCCCGTACCGCTCGCGGACCTGCCCGGCGAGGCGGAGGTGCTCTACGCCCGGCTGGAGTGGCTGGCCGAGCGCAAGGAGATGCTGGCCGCCATGGTCACCGAGCTGGACGAGAGTGCGATCGGCCAGATGATGCGGCTCTCGCCCGAGGACCCGGACGCGCTGCTCAACGAGATCGCCGAGC
This sequence comes from Streptomyces sp. NPDC004031, assembly GCF_053604375.1. Taxonomy (NCBI): domain Bacteria; kingdom Bacillati; phylum Actinomycetota; class Actinomycetes; order Kitasatosporales; family Streptomycetaceae; genus Streptomyces; species Streptomyces sp. NPDC004031. Next base: position 28,119 of record NZ_JBSGHL010000003.1, read on the forward strand.
AGCTTCTCGGCCAGGTCGCCCAGCGTGAGGCCAGGCTCGCCGAACTCGTCCAGGACCCCGCCGGCGGCTGAGGTAGCTTTGCGGGAGCCCACGCGTCACCGCGTTCTCCCGCGCCCCAGGAGGCCGACCCGATGTTCCGTTCGCAGCTGCCCTCGGTGGATGCCGCCGCCGTACCGGCCGGCGCCGTCCTGCTCGACGTCCGTGAGGACGACGAATGGGCGGCGGGCCACGCCGAAGGCGCCGTCCACATCCCCATGGGCGAGGTCGTCGCCCGGATCGACGAGGTGCCCGAGGGCGCCCCGCTCCATGTCGTCTGCCGGGTCGGCGGCCGGTCGGCCCAGGTCACGCAGTATCTGATCGCCCAGGGCCGGGACGCGGTGAACGTCAGCGGCGGCATGCTCGACTGGGAGGCCGCGGGCCGCCCTGTCGTCACCGGCGACGGCGCCGCGGGCTTCGTGGTCTGACGCTCCGCCCCGCGTCCGGCCCGTCCCGCGTCCGGCCCGTCCCACGGACGGCCGGTCCGCGGACCGCGGCCCGGCCGATGCGACCCGTCCGCCGGTCAGGCGTCGAAGTCGACCTCGACCTCGGGGGTGAGCGGGTGCGACTGGCAGGCCAGTACGTAGCCCGCCTCGGTCTCCTCCGGCTCCAGCGCGAAGTTGCGGTCCATCCGCACCTCGCCGGACACCAGCCGGCTCCGGCACGTCCCGCACACCCCGCCCTTGCAGGCGAACGGGGCGTCCGGCCGGTTGCGCAGCACCGTCTCCAGCACGCTCTCCCCGGCCTGCGAGCGCCAGCTGCCCGCCCGGCCGTCCAGCGTCGCCCGGACCGTGCCGCCGCCGGGTATCGCCGCGGCGGCGCCGGGCGCGGGCGGCTCGTCCACATGGAAGATCTCCTGGTGGACCCGCGACCGGGGCACGCCGAGCCCGCGCAGCGCGCGTTCGGCCGCGCCGACGAGGCCGAGCGGACCGCACAGATACCAGCCGTCCACCTCCGCGACGGGCAGCAGCGCGGGCAGCAGCGCCGTCAGGCGGTCGGTGTCCAGCCGCCCGGTCGGCAGCCCCGTCTGCTGCTCCTCCCGGGAGAGCGCGGAGACCAGCTGGAAGCGGTCCGGCCAGCGGTCCTTGAGCTCGGCCACCTCGTCCAGGAACATGGTGGAGGCCGCCGAACGGTCGCTGCGGACCAGGCAGAACCGCGCCCGGGGCTCGCGCGCCAGCAGTGTCGCGGCCTGCGACAGCACCGGGGTGATGCCGCTGCCGCCGACGACCGCGGCGAAGCGGCCCGGCCGCGGCTCCAGGACGAACCGGCCCGCGGGCGTCATGACGTCCAGGACGTCCCCGGGCGCCAGCTCCTTGAACGCGTACGTCGAGAACTCGCCCGTCTCCACCAGCCGCACCCCCACCCGCAGCCGCCGCGGCCCCGGGTCGGGGCCCGCGGCCACCGGGTCGCACAGCGAGTAGGTGCGGCGGATCTCCGCGCCGTCCACCCTGCGGCGGATCACGATGTGCTGGCCGGGCGCGTAGCGATACGCCCCGCGCAGCTCCTCGGGGACCTCGAACGTGAGGGTCACCGAGTCGTCGGTGAGCGGGCTGACCTCGGCCACCCGCAGCGGATGGAACATTCACACCTCCTTGAAGTGGTCGAACGGCTCGCCGCAGGACTCGCAGCGGCGCAGCGCCTTGCACGCCGTGGACGAGAAGCGGCTCAGCAGCACCGTCTCGGTGGAGCCGCAGTGCGGGCAGCGCACCGCCAGGTCGACGGCGACGGGCGTGCCCCGGTCGCCCGCGGCCGCGCCCGGACCGGCACCCGGCCGCGGTGGCGCGACGCCGTGCTCGGCGAGCTTGCGGCGGCCCTCGGCGCTGATCGCGTCGGTCGTCCAGGCGGGCGCCAGTACGGTGCGGACCTCCACGTCGGACATGCCGTGCTCGGTGAGCACCCGGGTGATGTCGGCCGCCATCGTGTCCAGCGCCGGGCAGCCCGTCCACGTCGGGGTCAGCTGCACCTCGACCCGGCCCGGTCCGGTGACCTCCACGCCGCGCAGCACCCCCAGGTCGGCGAGCGAGACCACCGGCAGCTCCGGATCCGGGACCTCGCCGACCAGCCGCAGCAGCTCGCGCTCCAGCGGGCTGTCGCTCACCATGACGCCCCCGGGTGGGCGCGGTGCAGATACTGCATCTCGGCCAGCAGGCGCCCGAAGGCCTCGGTGTGGACGCCCTGCCGTCCGCCGCCCGCCGACCACGCCGTGCGGTCGCTGCCCTGCGGCACGGCGAGGGTCGCCCGCTCCAGGACCGCCCCGATCCGCTCCAGCCAGGCCCCGCGCAGCGCGGGCAGCTCCACCGTAAGCCCGTCCAGCGGGTCGAACAGCTCCGCGGTGTACGGCCACAGCTCCTCCAGGGCGCGCTGCATCCTGCGGTGGCTCTCCTCCGTCCCGTCGCCGAGCCGCAGCGTCCACTGCTCGGCGTGGTCGCGGTGGTAGGCGACCTCCTTGACCGCCTTGGCGGCCAGCGGCGCCAGCTCGCCGTCGCCGCCGGCGAGCGCGCCGTACAGCAGCTCCTGGTAGACCGAGAAGAAGAGCTGGCGGGCGATGGTGTCGGCGAAGTCGCCGTTGGGGTGCTCCACCAGCTGGACGTTGCGGAACTGGTGGGCCTCGCGGCCGAAGGCCAGTTCGTCCTCGTCGCCGGTCAGGGAGAGCAGGGTGCGGGCCTGGCCGAGCAGGTCCAGGGCGATGTTGGTGAGGGCGACGTCCTCCTCCAGTACGGGGGCGTTCCCGGCCCACTCCCCCAGCCGCTGGGCGAGCACGAGGGCGTCGTCGCCCAGGGCCAGGGCGGCGGCCGCGGTGGCCGAGGGGCCCGGCGCGGTGGTCGGCGGGGTCACGGGCGCGGTCACAGGTGCTTCACCCCCTCGGGGATCGCGTAGAACGTCGGGTGGCGGTACGGCTTGTCGGCGGCGGGCTCGAAGAAGGCGTCCTTCTCGTCGGGGGAGGAGGCGGTGACCGCCGCGGACGGCACCACCCAGATCGACACGCCCTCCGCCCGCCGGGTGTAGAGATCCCGCGCGTTGCGCAGGGCCATCTCGGCGTCCGGGGCGTGCAGGCTGCCCGCGTGGGTGTGGCTGAGCCCGCGCCGGCTGCGGACGAAGACCTCCCACAGCGGCCACTCGCCGCCCGGCTGCTGCTGCCCGCTCATGCGTCCTTCTCCTGCCGCTGCTGTTCCTGCTGCCGCTGCCCGTTCGTGCGCCCATGCCCGTCCGCGCCCTCCGGTCCGGAGGCGTGCTTGGCGGCGTAGGCGGCCGCCGCCTGTCGCACCCAGGCGCCCTTCTCGTGGGCCGACCGGCGGCGCTCCAGCCGCTCGCGGTTGCACGGTCCGTTGCCCCGCAGCACCTCGCGGAACTCCGTCCAGTCGATCGGCCCGTGGTCGTAGCCGCCGCGCTCCTCGTTCCACCGCAGGTCGGGGTCGGGGAGCGTCAGGCCGAGGATCTCCGCCTGCGGGACGCATATGTCCACGAAGCGGCGCCGCAGCTCGTCGTTGGAATGGCGCTTGATCCGCCAGGCCATCGACTGGGCGGAATGCGCCGACTCGTCGTCGGGCGGGCCGAACATCATCAGCGAGGGCCACCACCAGCGGTTCACCGCGTCCTGCGCCATGGTGCGCTGCTCGGGGGTGCCGCGGCTGAGGGCGAGCAGCAGCTCGTACCCCTGCCGCTGGTGGAAGGACTCCTCTTTGCAGATGCGCACCATCGCCCGCGCGTACGGGCCGTAGGAGCAGCGGCACAGCGGCACCTGGTTGGTGATCGCGGCGCCGTCCACCAGCCAGCCGATGGCTCCGACGTCCGCCCAGGTGAGCGTGGGGTAGTTGAAGATCGAGGAATACCGCTGGCGGCCCGCGTGCAGTTTGTCCAGCAGGTCGTCGCGGCTGACGCCCAGGGTCTCGGTCGCGCTGTAGAGATAGAGGCCGTGGCCCGCCTCGTCCTGGACCTTGGCCATCAGTATCGCTTTGCGGCGCAGCGAGGGGGCGCGGGTGATCCAGTTGGCCTCGGGCTGCATGCCGATGATTTCCGAGTGGGCGTGTTGCGCCATCTGGCGGACCAGCGTGTCCCGGTAGGCGTCCGGCATCCAGTCGCGCGGCTCGATCCGCACCTCGTCGGCCACCGCCGCGTCGAAGGCCTCCGTGAGCGCTCTGACGTCCTCAGCGGCGGCCGCCTGGGCGGTCGCTCCGGTCGCTCCGGTCGCCCGGGGCGCGGCCGTGCCCGTCGTCGTCGCCGTGGTCGTCATGCGGACGCCTCCTTCGCGCGGATGCCCTGTCCTGCTCTGCCGGATGCACCACCGACCGATCGTTCGGTCCGTTCCATGGTCGATGGCCGGTCATGGGGGTGTCAAGGCATTCCGTCACCTGTGGATAACTCGGTAAGGTCACCGCCGGACTTCGGGATCGGTAGCGTGCTGCCCGGCATGAGCGCGCCTGGTGCGACGACGTGAGAGCGGAGAGACGATGGAGTCAGCGGAGGGGTCGACGCCCCAGGTGGCGACGTTGTCGCTGCCCGCACGAATAACGGTGGCGGTGACCGTCGGCGTCGTCGCCGTGGGAGCGCTCTTCCACCTCGGCATGGTGTTCCTGCACGTCTCGCCGTCGAACACGCTCAACACCCAGCACGCCGCGGCGGTGAGCGACTACATCTATCCCGAGTTCGAGCAGAACTGGAAGCTGTTCGCGCCCGATCCGGTCCAGCAGAACAATCATGTGCAGGCCAGGGCGGAGGTCCGCAAGCCGGACGGCAGCACCCAGACCACCGGATGGGTGGACCTGACGGCGCAGGACGTGGCGGCCATGCGGCACAACCCGATCCCCAGCCACACCGACCAGAACGAGCTACGGCGCGCCTGGGGCTACTACACCGACACCCACAACGACCAGAACCAGCCGACCTCGGGCAACGGCAGCGACCTGAGCGACACCTACCTGCGCAACATCATCTCCGAGCGCCTCGGCACGCACCTCGACGGCGGGACGGTCGTCCGCATCCAGGCGCGGGCGGCGGTCACCCCGGTCGCCAAGCCGGACTGGAGCGGCCAGGCCCCCAGCGCCACGACCACTTACCGTGAACTGCCGTGGTGGGTCCTCCCCACGGCCCCTGCCGGGCAGGAGAAGGCCTCGTGAGCGACCCACGCACCCCCGCCGGATCCGCCGCTCCCGACGCCCCCGGTGTTAGTGCCGGTACCGGTGCCGGTGCGGGTGGCAGCCACGCCGCGGCCGACGCTCCCGGCAAGGACGACGGGCCCGTGCCCTCGCCCTTCGCCGGGCTCGGCGCGGCCGTCGACCGCGGTATCGCCCAGGGCCTGGCCAAGGTCACCGGTTCCGCCCTCGGCCCCTACCAGGTCGCGATCGTCCGCATCGGCTTCGCGCTGACCTGGCTGCTCTTCCTGCTGCGCGAATTCCCGCACCGCTCGGAGCTGTACGGCCCCGACAGCCCGTGGAGCTTCGACCTCGCCAAGCGGCTGATCGCCGGCAACCACGCCTTCACCGCGCTGATGTGGAGCGACAGCCGCGGCTGGTTCGAGCTGGTCTACGCGGTGGCGATCGTCAGCAGCGCCATGCTGCTGGTCGGCTGGCGCACCAGGACCGCGTCCGTGCTCTTCATGATCGGCGTGCTGTCGCTGCAGAACCGCAGCGTCTTCATGGGCGACGGCGGCGACAACGTCGTCCACCTCATGGCCATCTACCTGGTCTTCACCCGCTGCGGCCAGGTCTGGTCGGTCGACCGCAGGCTCGCCGACCGGGCCGCGGCCAGGGCCGGGGCGCGGGGCGTGGTGGAGCCCGAACTCTCCGCCGACCTGCTGCCCGCGCGCACCGGGAGCGACCCCGTGGGCGTCGGGCTGTGGGTGCTGCTGGCCGCGGGCCTGGTCCTCGCCACGTCGATGGGCAAGCTCTCCACCGAGTGGAAGGTGGCCCTGTGGGCGGGCCTGCTGGTCCAGGCGCTGTGGTGGGCGGTGCGCCGCTACGCGCCCGGTGAGCCGCGCTCGGTGCTCGACATCATGGCCAACGTCATCCACAACGGCGCCATGCTGGTGATCGTCGTGGAGGTCTGCCTGATCTACTCCACGGCCGGCTGGTACAAGATCCAGGGCAGCCGGTGGGAGGACGGCACCGCGCTCTACTACCCGCTCCACCTGGACGACTTCACGCCGTGGCCCTCGCTCTCGCACACGCTGGCGGGCAACTCGCTGATGGTCATGCTGATCACCTACGGCACCGTCATCGTGCAGGTCGCCTTCCCCTTCACCCTCTTCAACCGCAAGGTGAAGAACGTGCTGCTGGGCGCGATGATGCTGGAGCACGCGTCGATCGCGATCGTGCTCGGGCTGCCCATCTTCTCGCTGGCGATGATCGCCGCCGACTCCGTCTTCCTGCCCACCAACTTCCTGCGCTGGATCGGCCAGCACGTGGCCCGGCTGCTGCGGCTGTCCACCGGTCCGCGCGAGGCGGCCGCGGTCCCGGGCAGCAGGCAGGCCGGCGACGTCCCCGCGGGCGGCACACCGGTGGCCGAGCCGGTGACCGACCTGACCTGAGGCCCCCGGGCCTGTCCCTTCCCGAGCCGCCCCGGCCTCCCGGACCACACCCGGGAGGCCGGGGCGGCTCGGCGTCCGGCCGTAGGCTGGGCGCCATGAGCGACGAGCAGGCCGCGATCCGGCTGTCCGGGGAGCGGTCCGCCGTGATCCGCTGGCACGAGCACGCCGCGGACGCGGTGCTGCTCGACGGCTTCCACGCCCTCAAGCACGCGCTGCGCTTCGGCGCCGACGTCCTCGTCGCGGTCAGCAGCGACAAGGAGGCCGTGCTGCGGCTCGCCGCCGACCTGGCGCCCGACCTGACGGCCGCCCTCAGGGCGTGCGTGACCGAGATCCCGGCCGCCGAGCTGCGCGGCCTGGTGGCCAGGGTCCACCCCACCGCGGTGGCCGCCCTCGCCGCCGCCCCCGACCCCGCGCGCCGTACCGCGGCGCTGACCGCGCTGCCCCGGCGCGCGCCCGTTGTCGTCCTCGACCGCCCCCGCAACCTCGGCAACGTCGGCGCCGTCGTCCGGCTCGCCGCCGGTTTCGGGGTGACGGGCGTGGTCACCACGGGCGACCTGGACCCCTGGCACCCCAACGCCGTACGCGCCGGCGCCGGACTGCACTACGCGACCGCGGTGGCCCGCACCGGCCCGGAGGGGCTGCCGCCGGGCCCGCTGCACGTCCTCGACCCGGAGGGCGAGGACATCCGGGCCGCCGAGCTGCCGGACGACGCGCTGATCGTCTTCGGCTCGGAGCGGCACGGGGTGTCCGAGGAGCTGCGGGCCCGCGCCACCGCGCTGGTGGCGCTGCCGATGCGCCCGCAGGTGTCCAGCTACAACCTCGCCACCAGCGTCGGCATGGCCCTCTACCACTGGGCGGCCACCTCGGCTTCCGTGCGGGTGCCGGGCCGCTCCTGAGCACCGGCGGGCCGCGGACGGGGCGCAGGCGGGCGGCGCGCCCCGGCCCCGGCCTGGTGCGGCTCAGGCGGGCCTGCGCACCTCCACCGTCCGGAAACGGCCCGCGACGAAGGCCGCGTCGCACAGGGCCGCGTTGGCCGCGGGATTGCCGCCGGAGCCGTGCAGGTCGGAGAAGGCGGCCGTCTGGTTCACGTACACCCCGCCGGTCAGGTTGAGCGACAGCTGGGCGCACTCCTCGAAGCACACCTCCTCCAGCCGCCGTTCGACCTCGGGCGAGGTCGTGTAGCCGCCGACCGTCATGGCGCCGTGGTCGCGGACGGTGCGGCGCAGCAGCTTCAGCGCCTCGTCGGTGGAGTCGACGGCGACGGCGAACGCGACCGGGCCGAAGCACTCGGCGGTGAAGAGGGCCTCGCTGTCGGGCTTGGCCGCGTCCAGCCGGACCAGGGCCGGGGTGCGGACCACAGCGTCGGGGAAGTCGGGGTGGACGACCTCCCGGGAGGCGAGCGCCACCTCGCCCATGCCGGGGGCGGCCTCCACCCGGGCCCTGACCTCCGGGTTGACCAGGGCGCCGAGCAGCGCGTTGGCCCGCGCGTCGTCACCGAGCAGCTTCTCCACGGCGGCGGCGAGGTCGGCGACCACCTCGTCGTACGTCCGCGGTCCGGCCTCGGTGCTGATGCCGTGCCTGGGGATCAGCAGATTCTGCGGCGTCGTGCACATCTGGCCGCTGTAGAGGGACAGCGAGAAGGCCAGGTTGGCGAGCATGCCGCGGTAGTCGTCGGTGGAGTCGACGACCACCGTGTTGACGCCGGCCTTCTCGGTGAAGACCAGCGCCTGCCGGGCGTTGGCCTCCAGCCAGTCGCCGAAGGCGGTCGAACCGGTGTAGTCGACGATGCGGATCTCGGGTCGCAGCGCCAGCGTCTTGGCCAGGCCCTCGCCGGGGCGCTCCACGGCCAGGCACACCAGGTCGGGGGAGAAGCCCGCCTCGGCCAGTACGTCACGGGCGGCGGACACCGTCAGCGCGAGCGGCAGCACGGCCTGCGGATGGGGCTTGACCAGCACCGCGTTGCCGGTGGCCAGCGAGGCGAAGAGACCCGGGTAGCCGTTCCAGGTCGGGAAGGTGTTGCAGCCGATGACCAGGCCGATGCCGCGCGGCACCGCGGTGAAGGACTTCCGCAGCTCCAGCGGATCGCGTTTGCCCTGCGGCTTCACCCACTCGGCGGTGCCGGGCACGCGGACCTGTTCGGCGTACGCGTAGGCCACCGCTTCCAGACCGCGGTCCTGGGCGTGCGGGCCACCGGCCTGGAAGGCCATCGTGAAGGCCTGGCCGGAGGTGTGCATGACGGCGTGGGCCATCTCGTGGGTCCGCGTGTTGATCCTGGCCAGGATCTCCAGGCAGACCAGTGCCCGGGTCTCCGGTCCGGCCTCCCGCCAGGCGGGCATCGCCGCGCGCATCGCGGGCAGCAGGACGTCCGGGTCGGGGTGCGGATAGCTCACGCCCAGCTCCACGCCGTACGGCGAGCGCTCGCCGCCCGTCCACTCGTCCGTGCCCGGCTGCTCCGCCGCGAACGGGAAGGGCCTGCCGGGCAGCGCGTCGAACGCGGCCTTGCCTTCCTCGGCGTCCCCGTACGCCTTGGGGTGCTCGGGGTAGGGCGACCAGAAGCCGCGCGTCCTGATCGTGTCCAGCGCCGTGTCGAGGGTGGCGCGGTGGCGTTCTGCCAGGGACTGGGGGGAGAGACCGGCGGACAATGGGACCAACTCCTCGTCGAGCTGCGCGGAGTGAGGGCGACACAGCTAGATTAACCGAATGGTCGGTCGGGACAAGGCGGCCGTCCCGGGCCTGTGGAAAACTCTCCGGGCCCGTCGCGCCCCCCGGCCACCGGGCACCGCGAGCGCCGCGACGGGCCGGGACGGGGACGGCCAGGGAGGGGCGGAACGTGGACGGGCAGGCACGGGCAGGACGCCGCGAGAGGGAACAGGGGACAGTGTGACCGGGATCGACCGCACCAGCACCGTGGCCGTCGTCGGCACCGGCACCATGGGCCAGGGCATCGCGCAGGTCGCGCTGCTCGCCGGCCACCGGGTGCTGCTGCACGACGCCCTTCCGGGACGGGCCGAAGCCGCCGCCGACGGCGTGGCGGGCCGCCTCGACCGGCTGGTCGCCAAGGGCAGGCTCGGCGCGAGCGAGCAAAAGGAGGCGCTGGCGCGGCTCGTACCCGTGGAGAGCGCCGCCGAGCTGGCGGACGCCGCGCTCGTGGTGGAGGCCGCCGTCGAGGACCTGGCCGCCAAGCAGGCGCTCTTCGCGGGCCTGGAGGACGTCGTCGCGGACGGCTGCCTGCTGGCGACCAACACCTCCTCGCTGCCGGTGACCGCCATCGGCGGCGCGCTGCGGCTGCCGGGCCGGCTGGTCGGGATGCACTTCTTCAACCCGGCCCCGCTGCTGCCGCTGGTCGAGGTGGTCGCGGGTGCGGAGAGCTCCCCGGCGGCCGTCTCCCGCGCCGCGGACACGGCGACCGCGTGGGGCAAGACACCGGTGCGCTGCACGGACACCCCCGGCTTCATCGTCAACCGCATCGCGCGACCCTTCTACGCCGAGGCCCTGCGGCTGTACGAGGAGCGGGTCGCGGACCCGGCGACCATCGACGCCGTCCTGCGCGAATGCGGCGGCTTCGCCATGGGGCCCTTCGAGCTGATGGACCTGATCGGCCAGGACGTCAACGAGGCGGTGACCCGTACGGTCTGGGAGGCCTTCTTCCACGACCCGAAGTTCACCCCGTCGGTGGCCCAGCGCCGCCTGGTGGAGTCGGGCCGGCTCGGCAGGAAGTCCGGCCGCGGCTGGTATCCCTATCCGGCGGACGGCCGCCCCGGCGGCACCGCGGACCCCGGACACCAGCCGCACACCGCCGAACCCGCCCTGGCGCCGACCAGGGTGCTGGTGCGCGGCAGCCTGGGGCCCGCGCGGGAGGTGGTGCCGATGCTGCGGGAGGCCGGTGTCGAGGTCGCCGAGGACCCCGAGGGCGGTGACGGCGGCCTCGTGCTGCCCGACGGGACGCTGCTCCGCCTGGCCGCGGGCCGGGAGAGCGACGAACCGGAGATCAGCTTCGACCTCGCGGCCGACTACCGGGCCGCCACCCGGATCGCGCTGGCACCCGAACCGGGGGTGCACGCGGACGCGGTGGCGCACGCGGTGGGCCTCTTCCAGGCGCTCGGCAAGGAGGTCAGTGTCGTCAACAGCGCTCCCGGCCTGATCGTGGCGCGGACCGTCGCCATGCTGGCCGACCTCGCGGCCGACGCGGTCGCGCGCCAGGTGGCCTCCGCCGAGGACGTCGACACCGCGATGCGGCTGGGGGTTAACTACCCGCTGGGCCCGCTGGAGTGGTGCGACCGTATCTCGGCGCAATACACGGTGGATGTGCTGGAGGGGATGCACGACATGTACCCCACCGGGCGCTACGCGCCCAGCCAGGGGCTGAGGCGGCGCGCGTGGCGGGAGCAGGATGTGATCTCCTCATGACCATGCCGAAGCGCGACACCTATACGCCGGACTCGCTGCTCGCCGTGGCCGTGGAGGTCTTCAACGAGCGCGGTTACGACGGCACGTCCATGGAGGACCTCTCCCGCGTGGCCGGGATCTCCAAGTCCTCCATCTACCACCATGTGCGCGGCAAAGAGGAGCTGCTCCACCGGGCGGTGGGGCGCGCGCTCGACGCGCTCTTCGGCATCCTGGAGGAGCCCGCGGCGCGGGAGGGTGCCGCGGTGCGGCAGCTGGAGTTCGTCATCCGGCGCACGGCCGTGGTCCTGATGGACGAACTCCCCTATGTGACGCTGCTGCTGCGGGTGCGCGGCAACACCACGACGGAGCGCTGGGCCATGAAGCGCCGCCGGGAGTTCGACCAGCGGGTCGCGGAGCTGCTCAAGGCCGCGGTGGCGGAGGGGGACCTGCGGACGGACGTGGAGGCGCGGCTGGCGACCAGGCTGCTCTTCGGGATGATCAACTCCATAGCCGAGTGGTACCGGCCGGCCGCCAAGGGCGCGCTGGACCGGGAGCAGGTCGCCGACGCCGTGGTGCGGCTGGCCTTCGACGGGCTGCGCGCGTAGGAGGCAGGCGCCTGACCTCGCCTCGCTGTCACCCGAACGGTCGAAGGCGGGCCGCGAGCCGTCGGGAGCGGCGGCCGGACCGGGCGGCGCCGGGCCCCTGCCGGGCGTCCGGGTCAGTCGCCGACCACCAGGTCCGTCTCCTCGAAGACCAGCAGCGTCCTGCTGCTCAGCACCTCCTCGATCAGCTGGAGGCGGGTGAGGACCAGCTCCCGCAGGCTGCGGTTGTCGACGGTGTGCACCAGCAGCAGGACGTCGAAATCGCCGCTGACCAGGGCGATGTGGACGACGCCGGGAAGGGCCACGAGCTTTTCCCGCACCGTCCGCCAGGAATTCTGGACGATCTTGAGGGTGATGTAGGCGGAGGCGGCATGCCCGGCCCGCTCGTGATCCACCCGGGCCGTGAAGCCGCGTATCACCCCGTCCTCGATGAGCCGGTTGATCCGGGCGTACGCGTTCGCCCGGGACACGTGCACCCGTTCCGCCACCGACCGCACCGAGGCCCTGCCGTCCTCCTGGAGCAGCCGGAGGATCGTGCGGTCCGTCGGGTCCAGCGGCCGCGCTGCGGGCTCCTGGTCGGCCATCTGTTCTCTCGCCATCCCCCCGGGGCTCCCTACCATGGACGTACTGGCTCCATCTCAGGCTGTGCAGAACCGTTTGTCCACAGGCGGAACCACCCCGTAGCCAAAATGCCTCCGGCGACCGAACAATCGGTAGGGAGAGCGGAACCCGCTCGCGCTCCCGACTGCTGACGGTCACCGACCACAAGGAGGTGCTCGCGATGACCGTGCTGGACACCCCCGCCTGGCGGCCTCGCGCCGACGCCGCGCCGCTGCTGCCCGACCCGGAGCCCTACCGGTTGCTCGGCACCCCGGCCGCCGCGCGTCTCGACCCCGCGCTGCTGCGCGCCCTGTACGCGCAGCTCGTCCGCGGTCGCCGCTACAACCGGCAGGCCACCGCCCTGACCAAGCAGGGCAGGCTCGCCGTCTACCCGTCCAGCACCGGCCAGGAGGCCTGCGAGGTCGCCGCCGCTCTCGCCCTCGCACCCGCCGACTGGCTGTTTCCCAGCTACCGCGACACCCTCGCCGTGGTGGCCCGCGGGGTGGACCCGGTCGAGGCGCTGACGCTGCTGCGCGGCGACTGGCACACCGGGTACGACCCGCGCGTCCACCGCGTCGCCCCGCTCAGCACGCCGCTCGCCACCCAGCTGCCGCACGCCGTCGGCCTCGCCCACGCCGCCCGGCTCAGCGGGGACCCGGTGGCCGCGCTCGCCATGGTCGGTGACGGGGGTACGAGCGAGGGCGACTTCCACGAGGCACTCAACTTCGCCGCCGTCTGGCGGGCGCCGGTGGTCTTCCTGGTGCAGAACAACGGCTTCGCCATCTCCGTCCCCCTGGCCAAGCAGACCGCGGCCCCCACCTTCGCGCACAAGGCCGTGGGCTACGGCATGCCGGGAAGGCTGGTGGACGGCAACGACGCACCGGCAGTCCACCAGGTCCTCACCGAGGCGCTGAACCGCGCGCGGGACGGCGGCGGCCCCACTCTGGTCGAGGCGGTCACCTACCGGATCGACGCGCACACCAACGCCGACGACGCGGGCCGCTACCGCGAGGAGGCCGAGGTCGCCGCGTGGCGCACGCACGACCCGGTGGAGCTGCTGGAAAGGGAACTGACCGGCCGCGGGCTGCTCGACGAGGCGGGGCGGCAGCAGGTGGCCGACGAGGCGGAGACGCTCGCCGCCGACCTGCGGGCGCGGATGCACGAGGAGCCCTCGCTCGACCCGATGGAGCTCTTCGCGCACGTCTACGCCGAGCCCACGCAGCAACTGCGCGAACAGGCCGAGATGCTGCGCGCGGAGATAGCGGCAGAGGCGGCGGAGGCAGCAGAGGCGACGGAGGCCGCGGAAGCAGCCTCGGCCGCTCCCGCTGAGGCGCCGGCGGCGGAGCGCCGGCCATGACCACTGCCACCACCGACGCGGGCCGCACGGCGCCGCCCGCCCGTAAGCAGACCACCATGGCGCAGGCGCTCAACCAGGCGCTGCGGGACGCCCTCGCGGCGGATCCGGCCGTGCACGTCATGGGGGAGGACGTCGGCACGCTGGGCGGGGTCTTCCGCATCACCGACGGTCTGACCAGGGATTTCGGCGAGGACCGCTGCACGGACACGCCACTCGCCGAGGCCGGGATCCTCGGCGCGGCCGTCGGCATGGCGATGTACGGGCTGCGGCCGGTCGTCGAGATGCAGTTCGACGCCTTCGCCTATCCGGCCTTCGAGCAGCTCGTCAGCCATGTCGCCCGGATGCGCAACCGCACCCGGGGCGCGCTGCCGCTGCCCATCACCGTGCGGATCCCCTACGGCGGCGGCATCGGCGGTGTGGAGCACCACAGCGACTCCTCGGAGGCCTACTACGTCCACACCCCGGGCCTGCACGTCTACACCCCGGCCACGGTGGAGGACGCCTACGGCATGCTGCGGGCGGCCATCGCCTCCGACGACCCGGTCGTCTTCCTGGAGCCGAAGCGGCTGTACTGGTCGAAGGCCGACTGGTCGCCCCGGGAGCCGGCGGCGGTGCCGCCGCCGGGACAGGCCGCGGTGCGCCGGGCCGGGCGCACGGCGACGCTGGTGACCTACGGGCCGTCGCTGCCGGTGTGCCTGGAGGCGGCGGAGGCGGCAACGGCGGAGGGCTGGGATCTGGGCGTGGTGGACCTGCGCAGCCTGGTGCCCTTCGACGAGGAGACCGTCGCGGCGGCCGTGCGCGCCACCGGGCGGGCCGTCGTGGTCCACGAGGCGGCGGGGTTCGCCGGGGCGGGCGCGGAGATCGCCGCCCGCATCACCGAACGCTGCTTCCACCACCTGGAGGCACCCGTGCTGCGGGTCACCGGCTTCGACATCCCGTACCCGCCGCCGATGCTCGAACGGCACCACCTCCCCGGTGTGGACCGCATCCTCGACGCGGTCGGCCGACTCCAGTGGGAGGACGACTGATGGCCGTGGTGCGCGAGTTCACCCTCCCCGACCTCGGGGAAGGGCTGACGGAGGCGGAGATCGTCCGCTGGCTGGTGGAGGTCGGCGACGTGGTCGCGATCGACCAGCCGGTGGTCGAACTGGAGACGGCCAAGGCCGTGGTCGAGGTGCCGTGCCCCTACGGAGGCGTGGTCACCGCGCGGTTCGGCGAGGAGGGCGAGTCGCTCGCCGTCGGACGGCCGCTGGTGACCGTCGCGGTCGGGTCCGCCGACGCGGACGCGGCCGGTGGTACGGACGGCGCCGCCCCCGCGGGAGCCGCGGACGGCGGACAGGGCTCCGGCAACGTGCTGGTCGGCTACGGCACCGCCGGTGCCGCGGGCCGTCGCCGGGGGCGGATCCGGGCGGGCGGCCGCCGGGCCGCACCCGGCGCCGCCCCGGTGGCGGCCGGTCCCGCGCCCGCGGCGGTCGCGCCGCCTCCGGCTCCCGCTCCCCCGCCGACGCCCGTGCCCGACGCGCCGGCCGGGCAGGGCAGGCCCGACGGCGGCGCTGACGGTGCGGACCGCGGGCCGGTGGCCGTCATCTCGCCGCTCGTGCGGCGGATCGCCCGCGAGCACGGGCTGGACCTGCGGACGCTGGCCGGAAGCGGGCCCGAGGGACTGATCCTGCGCTCCGACGTCGAGCGCGCGATCACAGCGGCCCCCACCGCCATTCCCCCCGCCGCCACTCCCGCCGTCCCGGTTTCCGCCACCGCCCCCACGGCCGTACCGGAGGGCGCGGAGCGGGTGCCGCTGCGCGGGATACGGCGGGCCGCCGCGGAGAAGCTGGCCCGCAGCCGCCGCGAAGTGCCCGACGCGACCTGCTGGGTGGACGCCGACGCCACCGAACTGCTCGCGGCCCGCGCCGCGATGAACGCCTCGGGACAGCGCCGGATCTCCGTGCTCGCGCTGCTGGCCAGGGTGGTCACGGCCGCGCTGGCCCGCTACCCGGAGCTCAACGCCACCGTGGACACCGAGCGTTCGGAGATCGTGCGGCTGCCCGCGGTGCACCTCGGCTTCGCCGCGCAGACCGACCGCGGCCTCGTGGTGCCCGTGCTGCGCGACGCCCACACGATGACCACGGCGGCGCTGTCGGACGGGATCGCCCGGCTCACGGAGTCCGCCCGCACCGGAACGCTGGCACCGGCCGAGCTGACCGGCGGGACGTTCACGCTGAACAACTACGGTGTCTTCGGTGTCGACGGCTCCACGCCGATCATCAACCACCCCGAGGCCGGGATGCTCGGTGTGGGCCGGATCGCCCCGAAGCCGTGGGTGCACGAGGGCGAGCTGGTGGTGCGCCAGGTGGTGCAGCTGTCCTTCACCTTCGACCACCGGGTGTGCGACGGCGGCGCCGCGGGCGGCTTCCTGCGGATGGTGGCCGACTGCGTCGAGCAGCCCGCCGTGCTGCTGGCAGCCGTCTGACCCGCCCCGGCCCGCTGCCCGGCCCGCTCCCCCGGCCGTGTCGCGCACCTGCCGGGGGATACTCGGCGTCATGACGACGAGCTACGACGCGGTGGTGCCGGCCGGCGGCGCGGCCCGGCGGCTGGGCGGCGCCGACAAGCCCGCGCTGGCGGTCGGCGGCCGGACGCTGCTCGACCGGGTGCTCTCGGTGTGCGCGGACGCCGACCGCACCGTCGTCGTCGGCCCGCGCAGGCCCACCGCCCGGCCGGTGCGCTGGACCCGCGAAGAGCCCGCGGGCGGCGGCCCGCTGCCCGCGCTGGCCGCCGGACTCGCCGCGCTCGACGGCCCGGACCGTCCGCCGGTCGTGCTCGTGCTCGCCGCCGACCTGCCCTTCCTCACGGTGGACACGGTCGCGGCGCTCACCGGCAACCTCACCGGCGCATGGGAGGGTGTGCTGCTCACCGACGCGGGCGGCCGCGACCAGCCGCTCGCGGCGGCCTACCGGGCCGAGCCGCTGCGCCGCGAGGCCGCGCTGCTCCGGGCCGAGTACGGCACCCTGTCGGGCCTTCCGCTGCGCCTGCTCACCTCGGCTCTGACGCTGCGCCGGATCCCCGACCCCTCCGGCCGGGCGAGTTTCGACTGCGACACATGGGAGGACGTCGCCGTCGCGCGCTCCCGCCTGGACCCGCGCGGCGGCCTGCCCGGCGTCTGACGCCCCGTCGGCACCGCTGCCCATGGGCGCGGGTGGGCCGGGCGGGGTGTCCACGGGGTGAGCCTGGGTGGCTTGCGGGGGCGGATCGGGGACCATGGGCGTGTGGTGGACGAATGGATCGCAGCAGTCAAGACCGAACTGGGCATCGACCTCGACGTGGACACCGGTGTCCTGCTCGACCTGGCCCGTGACGCCGCGCACGGTGTCGCGCGCCCGGCGGCGCCGCTGACCACCTTCCTGGTGGGCTACGCGGCCGCGCAGGCCGGTGGCGGGCCGCAGGCCGTGCGGGAGGCGGCGCGCAAGGCCGCGGACCTGGCCGTGCACTGGCCGGAACCGGAGGAATAAGCCGGATGAACCGCCCCCGTGACCGCGGCCCGAGCGGTGAGGACGCCGCCGACCGCGCCCTGGACGACGCCCTCGCGCTGGCCAACGGGCCCCGGGGCAGGGCGGGCCGGAGCGCGCGGCCGCCCGCCAACGACCCGCTGGCGGTCGCGCTCGGCCACGAGCCGGTGCGCGCGCCCGAGCCCGCCCCGCCCGCGGCGAGTACCGTCTCCTGGCCGGAGGCGCGGCGTATCGCCCGCCGGGCGGGGCGCAGGCTCGACGCGCGGGCGCTGCCGCTCGGCGAGGAGGTGCTCGGCATGGCACTGGCGCGGCCGCTCGCCGCGCTGACGGACCTGCCCTCCTTCGACTCCTCCGCGATGGACGGCTGGGCGGTCGCGGGCCAGGGGCCGTGGCGGCTGAAGGGGCAGGTGCTCGCCGGGCAGCGGCGGCCGTCCGACCCCCTGCTGGGCGGCCACGCGGTGCGTATCGCCACCGGTGCGGTGCTGCCGCCGGGCACCACCGCGGTGCTGCGCAGCGAGCACGGTGGTGTGCGGCAGCGGACCGACGGCGAGTGGCTGCACGTGCTGGCGCCGCACTCCCCTCCCGGGCCCGGCCAGGAGATACGGCGCAGGGGCCAGGAATGCCGCAGCGGTGACGAACTGCTGCCCACGGGGGCGCTGGTCACCCCGGCGGTGCTCGGGCTGGCCGCCGCGGCGGGATACGACGAGCTGACCGTCGTCATGCGCCCCCGGGTCGAGATCCTGGTGCTCGGCGACGAACTGCTGGACCAGGGGCCGCCCCGGACCGGGCGGGTGCGCGACGCGCTCGGCCCGATGCTGCCGTCGTGGCTGCGCGGGCTCGGCGCGGACGTCACCGGGGTGCGGCGGCTCGCGGACGACGCCGACGTGCTGCACGCCGCCCTGGCGTCGAGCACCGCCGACCTGGTGGTGACCACCGGCGGGACGGCGGGCGGCCCGGTCGACCATGTGCATCCCGTACTGGCCCGGCTCGGCGCAGGGCTGCTCGTCGACGGGGTGGCGGTGCGGCCGGGGCACCCCATGCTGCTCGCCCGGCTGCCCGCCGGGGGCCTGCTGGCCGGGCTGCCCGGCAATCCGCTCGCGGCCGTCTCCGGCGTGCTCACCCTGGTCGCCCCCGTGCTGCGCACGCTGGCCGGACGGCCGCTGCCGGCCCCGTACGCGGCGCCGCTGACCTCGGACGTGCCGGGCCATCCGGTGGACACCCGGCTCGTGCCTGTCGTCTTCGACGACGAATCGGCCGCGCGGCCGCTGCACTTCACCGGTCCGGCGATGCTGCGCGGGCTGGCCGCGGCGGACGGTATGGCGGTGATCCCGCCGGGCGGCGGGAGGGCCGGGGAGGAGACGGCGGTGCTGGACACCGGGGTGCTCGCGCCCGCGTGGGGGAGCGGTACATGACCCCGCCGGAGGGGCCGGGCGGCGGGGACGAGGCGCCGCCGCCCGACGCCACGCCCGGCGGACACGTGGTGGCCTTCCCGCACCAGGCCGCGGGCCCGCTGGTGCAGGTGAGCAAGCGGCTGCTGCTCGCGCTGCTGGTGCTCGCCGTCACCGTCGTCCTCGTCTACACCGACCGCCGCGGCTACCACGACGCCGCCGACACCTCGGTGGGCTTCCTCGACGCGCTCTACTACTCGACGGTCACGCTGTCGACGACGGGCTACGGCGACATCGTCCCGTACAGCACCAGTGCGCGCCTGACGACCACCTTTCTCGTGACGCCGCTGCGTGTGCTCTTCCTGATCATCCTGGTCGGCACGACGCTGGAAGTGCTGACCGAGCGGACCAGGGAGCAGTTCCGGATCACCCGTTGGAGGAGAACGGTGCGCGATCACGTCGTCATCGTGGGGTACGGCACCAAGGGCCGGTCCGCGGCGCGGACGCTGCTGGGGCGCGGGGTGCCGAAGGAGCAGATCGTGGTCGTGGACCCGAACCACAAGGCGGTGCACGGCGCGACCGAGGAGGGGTTCGTCGCGGTCGCGGGCGACGCGACGCACAGTGAGGTGCTGCGCCGTGCCGAGGCGCAGCGGGCGCGGCAGATCGTCGTCGCCGCGCAGCGCGACGACACCGCCGTCCTGGTCACGCTGACCGCGCGTCAGCTCAACCCGACCGCGCACATCGTCGCGTCCGTCCGCGAGGACGAGAACGGGCCGCTGCTGCGGCAGTCGGGCGCCGACTCCGTCATCACCAGCTCCGGCTACGCGGGGCGGCTGCTGGGGCTCGGCGTGCTCAGCCCCAGCGTCGGGCAGGTGATGGACGACCTGATCACCTACGGCAGCGGGCTCGACCTCATCGAACGGCCGGTAACGGCGTCCGAGGCGGGCAGGGCGCCGCGCGAGTGCGGCGATCTGGTGGTGTCGGTCAAGCGCGGCTCGCGCCTTCTCGGCCACGACGACCCGGACGCCTCGCCGCTACGCCCGGGAGACCGGCTGATCACCATCCACCGGGCGACCGGCGGTACGGAGACCGCGCCGCTGGACTGACCGCGGGATCCAGCACCGCAGCACGGCGCGACGGACCGCCGCGAGCGCTTCCCGTAAGGTCGGGGCATGCGTGCGATCACCATTGCCGAGCCCGGCGGGCCCGATGCGCTGGTCCTCTCCGAGGTGCCCGACCCCGAACCGGGTCCGGGCGAAGTGCTCGTCGAGGTCGCGGCCTCGGCCGTGAACCGCGCCGACGTCCTGCAGCGGCAGGGCTTCTACGACCCGCCGCCCGGTGCCTCCCGCTACCCCGGCCTCGAATGCTCCGGGCGGGTCGTGCGACTCGGCCCCGGCGTGGCCGGCTGGGCGGTCGGCGACGAGGTGTGCGCGCTGCTGTCCGGCGGCGGCTACGCCGAGCTGGTGGCGGTGCCGGTCGGGCAGCTGCTGCCGCTGCCCCAGGGCATCGACCCGGTCACGGCGGCGGGGCTGCCCGAGGTGACCGCGACGGTCTGGTCCAACGTGTTCCAGATCGCGCACCTGCGGCCGGGCGAGACACTGCTCGTGCACGGCGGCTCCAGCGGCATCGGCACCATGGCCATCCAGCTCGGGAAGGCCGTCGGCGCGACGGTCGCGACCACCGCGGGCACGGCGGAGAAGCTGGCCTTCTGCGGCGAGCTGGGCGCCGACATCCTGGTCAACTACCGGGAGCAGGACTTCGTCGAGCAGCTCGGTGACCGGGGCGCCGACGTCATCCTGGACGTGGTCGGGGCGAAGTACCTGGACCGCAACCTCGACGCCCTGGCCCTGAACGGGCGCCTGGTCGTCATCGGCATGCAGGGCGGCGTCAAGGCGGAACTCAACCTCGCGAAGCTGCTCGCCAAGCGTGCCGCCGTGATCGCGACCAGTCTGCGGGCCCGGCCGGAGCCGGAGAAGGCGGCGATCGTCGCGGCTGTCCGCGAGCACGTCTGGCCGCTGGTCGAGGCGGGCACCGTCCGCCCGGTCGTCGACCGGGCCTTCCCGCTGGCCGAGGCCGCCGCGGCGCACCGGCTGATGGAGAGCAGCGAGCACGTCGGCAAGATCCTGCTCACCGTCTGACCGCCAACACCCCGCTCCCCGCCCGGGATGCCGGAATTGTCGCTTCGTGTGACGCTGATCCCACCGAGAGTCCGGCGGAGAGGCGAGGGACGTGCGGTGGGCATCCGGCAGGCGGGGGTCACTCCCCGGTGCCTCGCACCCCGTCCGTCCGGTCGCCGCCGCGGCCTTCCGGGCGGCGGCTCCCGCGCTGCTCGCCGTGGCCCTCCTCGGCCCCGGTGCCACGGGGCGTCCCGTCGCGCCGGAGGGGACGGCACCCGCCTCCGGGCAGCGTGCGTCGCCGCAGGCCGCCGCCCCTGGCGCGGCCCGCCCGCCCCGGCCGGTGCACGACCAGCGGCCCGGCGGTCCGCAGCCCGGCGGGGCCGCGGACCTTCCGCCGCCAGGATCCACCGGTCCCGGCCACCCCGTACGACCCGTGGCACCGCCGCAGCCCGCGCGGCCCTCGCCGCCCGGACCGGGGCGCCCGTCCGTGAGCGGCCCACACCCCGGCACGCGGCGTCCACCCGCCACTTCCGGCATGCCTGCCATGCCGTCACCTCCTCGCTCGCTCCCGCCGGCCTCCGCCGGCTCGTCCGGGCCTCCCCGTCCTTCCGGGAAGCCCGCCCGTTCCGATCCCGCCCGTCCCGATCCGGCGCGGGCGCCCGCGCCGTCGGCTTCCCGCGGCGCACCGCTGAGGCCTCCCGCGCGACTCTCCGCCGACGGATCCGGCCGGGGCGTCCACGCGCAGCACCGCGCCTACGAGGACCGGCCCCGGCAGCGCCGCTACGACCACGGCTTCCGCGAGCAGGCACCCTCGCTCCTGCCCGGCGCGGGCTCCACCGGCCCGGGGCCGACGGCGACCACGCTTCCCGCGCCGGCCGCGGTGCAGAGCGACCCGCCGCCGGCCACCACCCGCAAGCCCCGGGTGCTCCGGGTGCTGCCGCTCGGGGCCGGGATGATGCTGGTCGGGCTCGGTCTCGGCTTTCTCGGCCTCCGCCTGCGCCGGACCTGACGGCCCGGCACTCGATCGAACCGCACCCGACAGCCCCGGATCGCCAGGCCCCCGATCGCACCGGCGCCCGACCCCCGGGCCCCCGATCGCCCGGGACCTGGCCGACCGGCCGCCCACCCTGTTCTCCCCCGCACGCCCGCGCCTGCGCGCGTGCCCGCGGGCGCACGCGTACCCGCCCGCGCGAGAGCTTCCGTCCCGGCCGCCCCGCCGTCGCAGGTGACCGTTCCCGATCATGATTGCCTGCGGCGCGGCCGCTCGAACATCGAACGCCCTTCGTTCATTCGTTCGAGTGAAGAGGGGTCCCGGCTCCCCGATCGCTCTTGCCGGAGGCGACCTTACTCGGTATACATACTGAGTATGTCGATCCGTCACGGCCTGCTGGCCCTCCTCGAACGAGGGCCGCGTTACGGCTACCAGCTACGCACCGAGTTCGAGTCGCGCACCGGTTCCACCTGGCCGCTCAACGTCGGGCAGGTGTACACCACCGTCGCCCGGCTGGAGCGTGACGGCCTGGTCGTGCCCGCGGGCGAGGACGACGCGGGGCACGCCCTCTACGCCATCACGGAGGACGGGCGCGACGAGCTCAGACGCTGGTTCACCACGCCGGTGGACCGCGCGAGTCCGCCGCGCGACGAGCTCGCGATAAAGCTCGCGATGGCGGTGGGGACGCCCGACGTGGATGTCCGCACCGTCATCCAGGCCCAGCGCGCCCACACCATCCAGGCCATGCAGGACTACACGCGGCTGAAGGCGCAGGCGCTGGAGGCGGCGAGCGCCCGCCCGGGAGTCTTCGACCCGGACGACGTGGCCTGGCAACTGGTCCTGGACCAGATGATCTTCCAGGCCGAGGCGGAGGCCCGCTGGCTGGACCACTGCGAGACCCGGCTCGTCCGGCTCGCCCCGCAGGCGGTCGCCGACCGGCAGCGGAAAGAAGAGGAAGAACAAGAGGACGGCCCGGGTGGGGGCGGCGCGGCGGAGCGGACGGGCACCGCATCGCAGCAGGGCGCGGCGCGGGCCGGCGGGCTGCGCGGCGCGCTGCGGCGGCCCCGGCGCTGACCGCCCGCCAGCCCGCCCGGTCCTGACGGAGGACGAGCGGGAGACGGGGTCGCGCTCGGGCCCGCTCGGGCCCGCACTCGGGGCGGGCCCACGGCCTGCACCCGCCGCGCACACGGCCGCGCCGCAGGAGCGGCGCGGAGCGGGCCCACGGGATGACGTACGCGAGGAGCACGACGAACAGTCCGGACCTGGACGGCCCGGACCGGAAGCAGGGGGAAGTCCGATGTCCAGTCAGTCCACACCGCCGGCCGAGCCGGAGAAGGCGTCCGGCGTGCCCGGCCGGGCCGGGGCGAGCGGCGGCGCCCGGGAGGCGGAGCCCGAGGTGGAGCCCGTGCTCCGCATCGAGGAGGTGACCCGGGTGCACGGCACCGGCGCGGCCGAGGTGCACGCGCTGCGCGGGATCGATCTCGACGTCCACGCGGGGGAGCTGGTCGCCGTCATGGGGCCCTCGGGCTCGGGGAAGTCCACGCTGCTGACGCTGGCCGGCGGGCTCGACCTGCCGACGTCCGGCCGGGTGCTGGTCGAGGGCACCGACCTGACGGTGGCGAGCCGGAAGGAACTGGCGGCGCTGCGGCGGCGGAGCATCGGCTACGTCTTCCAGGACTACAACCTGATCCCCGCCCTGACCGCCGCGGAGAACGTGGCGCTGCCCCGCGAGCTGGACGGGCTCGGCAGCCGCAAGGCCCGCCGGGAGGCGGTCGCGGCGCTCGACGAGATCGGGCTGGCCGACCTCGCCGATCGCTTCCCGGACGAGATGTCGGGCGGGCAGCAGCAGCGGGTGGCCATCGCCCGCGCGCTGGTGGGCGACCGGCGGCTGGTGCTCGCCGACGAGCCCACCGGCGCGCTGGACTCGGAGACCGGTGACGCGGTGCTCGCGCTGCTGCGGTCCCGGTGCGACGCGGGCGCGGCCGGCATCCTCGTGACGCACGAGCCGCGGTTCGCGGCGTGGGCGGACCGGGTGGTCTTCCTGCGGGACGGCTCGGTGGTCGAGTCGACGCTGCGCTCCAGCGCGGAGTCGCTGCTCGCGGGCGGAGCGGGGCGGTGAGCGGGCGGCGCTGGGGCGCGGTGCCGGGCGCCGGGCGGCTGCACGCGTGGCGGGTGGCGGTGCGGATCGCCCGCCGGGACGCCCTGCGGTACAAGGCCCGCAGCCTGCTGGTGCTGGCCATGATCGCGGTGCCCATCATGGGCGTGAGCGCGGCCGATGTCACCGTCCGCAGCTCGCAGCTGTCGGTCGGGGAGAAGGCGACGCGCGAGCTGGGGGCCGCGGACGCGCGGCTGTCCGATCCGGGGTACGGACCGCAGCCGGTGTACGAGGACCCGAAGGACGGCGTCGGGATGCCCCTGAAGCACCAGGATCCGGCCGACGGGGAAGGCCCCGCGGCCGACCCCGTGGTCGACCCGCTGACCGCGCTGCCGGCCGGGGCGCGCTGGCTGAGCGACGTCCACGCCTACGCACCGGTCATGGGGAAGTACGGGCTGCTGGACACCGAGGTCAGGGAGCTGAAGGCCGGTGACCCGATGGCCAAGGGCATCACCCGGCTGCTCCGGGGCCGCTATCCGAGGACACCGGACGAGGCGGGCGCCACCGGCCAGTTCCTCAAGTACAGCGGGCTGGACATCGGGTCGCGGGTGAAGGTGCGCGGTCTGAGCCGGTCCTACACGATCGTCGGCGTCTACGAACTGCCGAGCGACCTGAACGACGCGCAACTCAACGTGCTGCCCGGTGCTTTCGTCGCGCCCTACCAGGCGGCCGCGGACACGATGAAGGACAGGTTCTCCCCGGGACGTCTCAGCTATCTGGTGTCCTTCCCGGGGGATTTCACCTGGGAGATGGTCAAGCACGCCAACACGCTGGGCGTGGTCGTCGATTCGCGGCAGGTGCGCGAGCACCAGCCGCCCGCGGCCGAGGTGCCGCTCTACCGGGCGAGGCCCGAGAGCGTGCGGCTGCTGTCCGACGGCAGCGACACGCGGGCCGAGGCGGTCGCCGTGATAGTGACGATCGTCGGGCTCAGCATCGTGGAGATCTGCCTGCTGGCCGGTCCGGCCTTCGCCGTCGGGGCGCGCCGCTCAAGGCGCCAGCTCGGGCTGGTGGGTGCCAACGGCGGTGACCGCAGGCACATCAGGGCCATGGTGATCTCCAGCGGCCTGGTGATCGGCGTGGGGGCGGCCGTGGTCGGGACGGTCCTGGGGGTCGCGCTCACCCAGTTGCTCCGCGGGCCCCTGGAGGAGCACGGCGGCGCGCGCTTCGGCGGGCTGACGCTGCGGCCGCTGGAGCTGGCGGCGATCGGCGGGCTGGCGGTACTCACCGGGGTGCTGGCGGCGATGGTGCCGGCGGTGTCGGCGGCGCGGCAGAGCGTGCTCGCCTCGCTCACCGGCCGGCGGGGGGTGCGGCGCGCGAGCCGTGTGCTGCCGTTGATGGGGGCGGGCGTG
This sequence comes from Streptomyces sp. NPDC004031, assembly GCF_053604375.1. Taxonomy (NCBI): domain Bacteria; kingdom Bacillati; phylum Actinomycetota; class Actinomycetes; order Kitasatosporales; family Streptomycetaceae; genus Streptomyces; species Streptomyces sp. NPDC004031. The sequence continues at coordinate 53,123 of NZ_JBSGHL010000003.1, forward strand.
ATGGTCATCGGGGTGGCGACCACCGTCTACGCGACGACCCGCACCGACAGCATCTACTCGGCGGTGCTCGGTACGAGCCTCGCGGAGATCGGGCTGGCGATGACGACCCCGGTGCTGATCGGGCTGTTCGGCCGGCTCGGGCGGTGGCTGCCGACGGCGCCGAGGCTGGCGCTGCGGGACACGGTCCGCAACCGGGGCCGCACGGCGCCCGCGGTGGCCGCGGTGCTGGCGGCGGTGGCCGGGTCGGTGGCGGTCGCGACCTACACGGCGAGCAAGGGGCAGGAAGACCGGCAGGCCCACCACGCGATGCTCCCATACGGGTCGGTGGCGGTGTCGGGACTCGGCAGCGCGTCCGGCGATCTCGCGCGGGTGCGGGCCGCGGTGGAGAAGGACTTCCCGGTCACCGGGCGGGTGGACGTGTCGCGGATCTACATCGGGGCGCCGTCCTGCGCGGTGGACGAGGAGGAGGGCTGCGGCGCGGTGCAGGCGGAGATGCCGGACGCCAACCGGTGCCCTTCGGCGCCGCATGAGGGCGGCCCGGCCGTACGGCCCACGTCGGTGGAGGTGCTGCTCGCGGACTGGCGCTGCACGAGGCCGAACAGAGCGACCGCGATGCCGAGCGACGGCGGGATCATGGTCGGCGGGGCCGATGTGCTGCACGCGCTGGGCATCCGCGACCCCGCGGCGGAGCAGGCGCTGGGCCGTGGGGAGACGGTGCTGTTCGACCGGGCCTACGCCGACCACGGCACGCTCCGGGTCACGGTGATCGCGGACGTCACGAAGACCGACGTCGGGGAGGGTTCGGAGCCCGCGGGCAAGGTGAAGGTGCTCCCCGCGTATCTGGCCGCCGAGGACACGCCGTACGGGCTGATGGCGCTCGTGCCGCCACGGGCGGCGGAGGCGGCGGGCTTCCGGACCGTGGCGCTGGGCTCCTTCTACACGACGGCGAGGATGCCGAGCGGGAAGGAGCAGCAGACGCTCGACCTGGACGTGGCCAAGATCGGCACGCAGGCGAGCGTGTACGTCGAGGACGGCTACTCCCGGCATGACGGGGTACTGCTGCTGGCGCTGGCGATATTCGCGGGGCTGGTCACGGTCGGGGCGGCCGGGATAACGACGGGGTTGGCGCAGGCGGATGCCGGCCCGGACCTCAGGACGCTGGCGGCGATAGGCGCGAGCGGGGGCATCCGGCGGACGCTGTCCGGTTTCCAGTGCGGGATCGTCGCCGTGATGGGTGTGGTGCTGGGCTCGGTCGCCGGGGTGCTGCCCGCGGTAGCGCTGCGGCGGGTCGAGCGGCGGCACCGGTGGGCGCAGTTCCGGCGCGATCTGCTCCACGGCTGGACGGACGCGAGCAGTGTGCCCCACGTCCCGGTGGCGATCCCCTGGGGGACGCTGACGCTGCTGGTGGTGGCGGTGCCGCTGGGAGCGGGACTGCTGGCGGCCCTGGTCACCCGGTCCCGTCCGCAGCTCGGCAGACGCGCCGACGGCTGAGCGGCGGGGGGAGGAGGAGGGCTGACCGGAGCCACGGCTGAGGGGAGTAGGCACGTACCGGGGTGCCGGGAGGGCCGGGACGTGTTCGGGGGCGTGCGGGCCGTGTGGACGAGGAGGGGGCCACACGGCCCGCGCGGACCGAGGTGCGGGACAATGGCGACATGGAGATGCCGATGAACGAACGCTCGCCGGAGAGCTCGCAGAATCCGCAGGTCCTGGTCGTCGGGCCGGACGGCATGGCCCTCGGCGGGGCCGGGGGCGGCGACGGCGAGGAGGGGCGCGAGATCCCGGTCACGGAGATGGTCGAGCAGCCCGCGAAGGTGATGCGGATCGGCAGCATGATCAAGCAGCTCCTGGAGGAGGTGCGGGCGGCTCCGCTGGACGAGGCGAGCCGGGTGCGGCTGAAGGAGATCCACGCCAGCTCGGTCAAGGAGCTGGAGGCCGGGCTCGCACCGGAGCTGGTGCAGGAGCTGGAGCGGCTGTCGCTCCCCTTCACCGACGACAGTGTGCCCAGCGAGGCCGAGCTGCGGATCGCCCAGGCGCAGCTGGTCGGCTGGCTGGAGGGCCTCTTCCACGGCATCCAGACCGCGCTGTTCGCCCAGCAGATGGCCGCGCGCGCCCAGCTGGAGCAGATGCGGCGGGCGCTGCCGCCGGGGGCGCTCGGGCACGAGGAGGAGCTGGACACCGGTCACCCGGGCTCGCGTTCGGGCCCCTATCTCTGATCGCTGTCTCCGACGGCACCGCCGGTCTGCGGCACCCGGGGGGTGGCGCGGGCCCGTGTCCCAGGAGAAGCACCGCGGGCCCGGCCTCTCGGAAGAGGCCGGGCCCGCGTGCTGAGCGCCACCGGACGCCCGGCGGCACAGGTGCGAGAGGGCGAAGGGCCGAAAAGGCTAAGGCCCAGGCCCCAGGGGCTAGTTGGAGCCCTTGCCGGTGGAGACCCAGATGGTGATCTTGTCGCCGGAGCTGGCGTCGAAGTCGTCGAGCGGCTTCGGGTTCTGGGACGTGATCGTGCCCTTGCCCCACTGCTGCTCGTCCATGTCCTTGATCTCGTACGGCCAGTTGGCGGCCTTCATGCAGGCGACCGCGGAGTCGACGTAGATCGAGGTGAAGTCGGGCATCGTCATGAGGTTGGGCTTGCCCGGGTTGATCAGCTCGTTGTGCGCCTTGGTGCACTCGCTGGTCTCGATGGTGCGGGTCTGGTCGCCCATGACGACGCCGTCGCCGGTGGCGGTGGGTTCCGCGGTCCCGGTGGTCGCCGTGGGGTTCGGGGCGGCCGTGGGGTCGGGGTCGGGCTTGCCGCCGCCCTGCGTCGCGAGCACGACGGCGACGATGACGACGATCACGACGCCGACCACCGCGGCGCCCACGATCAGCGGGGTGTTGCGCTTGCGCCCGCCGCCGGGGCCGCCCGGACCGCCCGGGTTCATGCCGCCGCCCGGGTGGCCGCCGCCCATGTGCTGCTGCGGGATGCCCTGTATGGAGGGCGGCGCGCCCATGCCGTACGCGGTGCTCGGCGGCGGGGTCTGGGCGTGGCCCTGCTGCGGGTAGCCGTAGGCGGAGGGCGGCGGGGTGTGCGGGGCGTAGCCGGACTGCGGGGCGGGCGTCGTCGGCGCGTACGGCGTCTGGAGCTGCGGCGGCGGGGTCTGCACCGGCCCCTGCGCGGACGGGAAGACGGAGTTGGCGACGCCTTCACCGCGGCTGCCGGTCGCGGCCTCGCCGGAGAGCTGCGGTATCGCGTTCTGCGCGGTGGCGGCGAGGACGCGGTCGGTCTCGTCGTGCATGGCGTCGGCGGTCGGGAAACGTTCCGCCGGGTTCTTGCGCAGCGCGCGGGCCACGAGCGCGTCGGCGGCCGGGCTCAGCGCGCGGTTGAAGGCGGACGGGGCGGGCGGCGTCTCCTGGACGTGCTGGTACGCCATCGCGAGCGGCGAGTCGGCGTCGAACGGGAGCCGTCCGGTGAGGAGTTCGAAGAGCATGCAGCCGACCGAGTAGAGGTCGGAGCGCTCGTCGACGCCGCGCCCGAGGGCCTGTTCGGGCGACAGGTACTGCGGGGTGCCGACGACCATGCCGGTCTGCGTCATGGAGGTGACGCCGGACTGCATGGCACGGGCGATGCCGAAGTCCATGACCTTGACGACGCCGCGCCGTGTGATCATCACGTTGCCGGGCTTGATGTCCCGGTGGACCAGGCCCATTTCGTGGCTCACGGCGAGGGCGGCGAGCACGTCGCCGACGATCTTCAGCGCCTTGTCGGCGGGCATCGCACCGTACTGCGCGATGTCCGCGGCGAGGACGTCGCCGAGCGGGCGGCCCTCGATGTACTCCATGACGATATAGGGGACGACCTGACCGTCGATCGTGTCCTCGCCGGAGTCGAAGACCGAGACGATGTTGGTGTGGTTGAGCTTCGCGACGGACTGCGCCTCGCGGCGGAAGCGTTCGCGGAAGGACTGCTCGTGCCCGAGGTTGGTGTGGAGGGTCTTGACGGCCACCGGCCGGTCCAGCACGGTGTCGTGTGCCAGATGCACGGAGGCCATGCCGCCCTGGCCGAGCAGGTTGCGCAGTACGTAGCGCCCACCGCCCACCGAGCGCCCCGTGTAACCGCCGCCCTGCGTGGCGTCCCCGCTCATCAGTACCGCTACCCCCATGAAGGTCCGACGGGATGACACACGTCCCCGAGCTTGCCCGCTCAGTCTGGCTGATAGCACCGGCACGTCAAGTTCGTTGACCATCTCGTCACCTGATACGCATCGGTCGCATACAGAACGCGGAACTTTCCCGCGTAACGGCGGGTCGGACCGCCGCCGCGGGGTAGACGGCGCCTGAGTGGACCCGCGCGGACCCCTGGCGTGGGCCCCGCACGAATCCCGAGGGGCCGCGGGGCGGCCGGTGCACGGGTGCGCCCGTCCACCGGACACCGGCCGTGGCCGCCGACGGAAAAGCGGTACGGTGGCGCACCAGACCAAGCGAAGGCGAACGACGGCGAGGACTGATGGTCGACCCGAACGAGACGGCCGCGGGCACCGGAGCGTCGGAGACCTCCCTCCAGCAGTGGGGCACGGGCTCCGTTGTCGGCGAGGGCCGCTACCGGCTGACCCGGCGGCTCGGCCGCGGCGGCATGGCCGAGGTCTTCGCGGCCGAGGACGTACGGCTGGGCCGGATCGTCGCCGTCAAGCTGCTGCGCGGCGACCTCGCCGAGGACCCCGTCTCCAAGGCCCGCTTCACGCGCGAGGCGCAGGCCGTCGCGGGCCTGAACCACCACGCCGTCGTCGCCGTCTACGACTCCGGCGAGGACCGCACGCCCAGCGGCACGGCCCCTTACATCGTGATGGAGCTCGTCGAGGGCCACACGATCAAGGACCTGCTCACCAGCGCGACCCCGCCGCCCGTCGACCAGGCGCTGCTCATCGTCTCCGGTGTGCTGGACGCCCTCGCGTACAGCCACCAGCACGGCATCGTGCACCGGGACATCAAGCCCGCCAACGTGATCATCACGACCGGCGGCGCGGTCAAGGTCATGGACTTCGGCATCGCCCGCGCCCTGCACGGCGCCGCGAGCACCATGACGCAGACCGGCATGGTCATGGGCACCCCGCAGTACCTCTCGCCCGAGCAGGCGCTCGGCAAGTCCGTGGACCACCGCAGCGACCTCTACGCCACCGGCTGCCTGCTCTACGAGCTGCTGGCGCTGCGCCCGCCCTTCGTCGGCGAGACCCCGCTCTCCGTGGTCTACCAGCACGTCCAGGACGAGCCGCGGCTTCCCTCGCAGGTCAACGACCGGGTGCCGCCCGAGCTGGACGGCCTGGTGCTGCGCTCGCTGGCCAAGCAGCCGGAGGAGCGCTTCCAGAGCGCCGAGGAGATGCGCGGTGTCGTCGGCTACGCCCACCAGGCCCTCACCCAGCAGGGCGGCTGGACCGGCGGCATGTGGGACACCGGCGCGGTCACCAAGGTCCTCCCGGAGGGCCCCGGCCCCGCCCCCACCCGCCCCGGCGGCGGCTACCACCCGGACGGCCGCAGCGGCAGCACCGCCGAACTGAACGCCCCCCTCGTCCCCGGCGTCGTCGGCGGTACGGGCATGGGTGCGGGTACGCACACGGGTACGGGCGCGGGCTCCGGCGGCAGCGGCGGCTACGACGACGGCCCCGGCGGGAACCGCTGGCTCAAGCCGGTGCTCTTCACGGTGGCCGCGGTGCTGGCCGTGGTCATCGGCGTCGTCCTCGCCACGCACGGCAGCGGCAACGGCGACAACCCGGCGGACAACCAGCAGCCCTCGTCGTCCACGAGCGCGCCCGTCGACCAGCCGAGCGACAACCAGCCCACGGACCAGCAGACCGACGAGCCGAGCGACACCGGCGCGCCGACGGACGACCCGACGAAGCCGACCTGGACGCCGACCACGACGGCCCCGCCCTCGGCCCCGTCGAAGACACCGCCGACCGACGACTCGCCGACGTCGAAGCCGACGCAGACCACGCCGCCGCCGTCCAACTCGACCCCCACGGACAAGCCGACGGACAAGCCCAGCAGTTCCCCCACCGACGACTCGGCCGGCGGCGGCACCGCGGGCAACGGCTCCTCCGCGGGCAACGGCGGCTCCAGCGGCTGACCCCCGCGGGTCCTACCCCGCGAACGCGTCCAGCACCGCCTCGTACTCCCCCGTCCACCACACGGCCAGCGCCGAGGTCGCGGGGAAGAGCGGGTCGGAGCGCAGGTCGCGCTGCTCGTAGCGCCACTGGAGCATCCAGAAGTCGTTGAGCCGCTCCCACCACACCCGGTGGACGGCGGCGGCGACCTCGTCCTCGCCCGCGCCGGAGGCGAGCCGGTACGCCCGCGCGTACGCGCGCACCTTGCGCAGGTCGAGGCGGCCGTCGACGGGGTGCACGAAGAAGATCGCGGCGGCCCGGACGGCTTCCTCGGCGCGCGGCTGGACGCCGAGCCGGTCCCAGTCGACGATCGCGGCGGGCTCGTCACCCCGGTAGAGCAGGTTGAGCGGGTGGAAGTCGCCGTGCACCCACCCCTGGACGCCGCCCTCGGGCGCCGGGGCGGGCGCGGGGTCGGGCGGGCGGCGGTGGGCGTGCCGGCGCAGCAGTTCGCGCCGTTCCAGCAGCCGGTGCTCGGCGAGCCGGTCGAAGGTGTCGTGCGGGCGGTGCGCGCGGGCGAGGGCGAGCAGCCGCTCGATGTCGGCGTAGGTGGCGTCGGGGTCGGCGCTGGGGCGTGGGCCCGCGGCGGGCGGCGGCTGGACGTGGGCCAGCCCGGTGTGGACGAGGCCGAGCAGGATGCCGAGCCGCCGGGACTGGTCGGCGTCCAGGTCGGTGCCCTCGCGGTGGGTGCCGTCGATCCACGGGAAGAGGGCGTAGCCGACGCCGCCGTGCAGGGTGACGGTGTGGCCGTCGGTGGCGCGCAGGGGCGCGGCGGCGGGGAGTCCGAGCCGGGCCAGGCGCCGGGTGGCGCGGTGCTGGCGCACGATGGTCGCGGGGGCGGCGGTGTCCGCGGAGACGTACTGCTTGAGGAAGTAGCGGCCCCTGGTGGTGGTCACCCGCCAGCCGCGGTTGAGCAGTCCCCGGGGGACGGCTTCGCAGGTCAGCGGCTCGCCCGCGTCCTCGTACCGGTGCAGCAGCGCGGACAGCGCAGCCCGCGTGTGCGGCTCCGTTGCCGTGCCCGTCACGAGTGTCAGCGTAGATCAACGGGCGCGGCCGTTCGGGCGAGGTGGCGCCACCACGCCCCGACCTGGTAAGGGCTTCCTTACGCCTTTTGCGCCGCCTTGTGCTCCCGCGCCCGCGCCTCCCGCACGACCCGCACCCCCCGTACGACCCGCGCCGCCCGCGCGACCTGCGCCGTCACCCGGAGCCCGCCCCGCCGACCCCGTCCCGCCGGACGCCGCCCCGCCTCGCGCAGCCCGCCTACGCCGCCCCCGCCCCCTGCGCCCCCCGCTCCCTCCCCAGCTTGTGCAGCAGCTGCGAGACCTGCCGCCGTACCGTCCGCTCGTCGAGGCCGGCCCGCTCGGCGATCTCGCGGTTGGTGAGGCCCTCCCCGATGAGGTCCAGGAACTCCCGTTCGCGCGTCGACAGCCGCCCCGGCCGTTCCGTGGTCTCGCCGCTGCGCCCGCCGCCCTCGCGGAGGCGTTCGAGGACCTCCGCGCCCGCGGCCGGGTCGATGAGGGAGTGGCCCGCGGCGACCTCGCGCACCGCGCTGATCAGGCCGTCGCCGGTGATGACCTTGGGGACGTAGCCGGCGGCGCCGCCCATGACGGCGTCGAAGAGGGCCTCGTCGTCGGCGAAGGACGTGAGCATCAGGCACTTCACGGACTCGTCGTGCGAGCGGATCTCCCGGCAGGCCTCGACGCCGCTGCCGTCCGGCAGCCGTACGTCCAGGACGGCGACGTCCGGATGGGCGTCCGGCACCCGGTCGATCGCCTCGGCGGTGTCGGCGGCCTCGCCGACGACCTCGATCGACGGGTCGCCGGACAGCAGGCGGTTCACCCCGCGCCGGACGACGTCGTGATCGTCCACCACGAATACACGTATATGACCGTCATGCCCTTTTTCGCTCACGCCCCCAGCGTCGCACCCCTCGGCGCCGACCGCCTCCCGCCGACGCGCTCCCTGTCGCCCCTTACGGTTGTCCGCCATTCGAGATACGGTGCGATTGTCCCGGTGGCCTGCGGCAATAAACGATTGCCCGGCCCGAATGCCCGACGCTCGCGCAGTTACTAGGAAATCCAAGCAAAACCGCAGGTCGGACGGCTTAGCGCGAATGCTGGACTTGTGGGTAACGTCTGTCGTGCAGGCCATTCGCCGGGACGCTGTCAGCCCTGGGCTCGGTCATGCCGCACACACCCCGTGCGTCCCGCCGGACCAGGTGTGCCGCCTCCCGTGGACGCGGGAAAGCGGCTCCATCCTGCTCCCCGGCAGATCCCGGGGGCCGGACAGACGGAGGAGCGAACGTGAGCGTGAAGAGCACTGCCGACGGTGGTGCCCCCGCGAAGAGGGGGCGGACGACCCGCGCAGCCGCCGCGAAGCGCCGCAGTGGTGAGCCCGGACTCGTACAGCTGCTGACCCCGCAGGGCGAGCGCGTCGAGCACGACGACTACGCGATCGACCTGTCGCCGGAGGAGCTGCGCGGCCTGTACCGGGACATGGTCCTGACCCGCCGCTTCGACGGTGAGGCGATCACCTTGCAGCGGCAGGGTGAGCTGGGCCTGTGGGCGTCGCTGCTGGGCCAGGAGGCCGCGCAGATCGGCTCCGGCCGGGCGACCCGCCCCGACGACTACGTCTTCCCGACCTACCGCGAGCACGGCGTGGCCTGGACCCGCGACGTCGACCCGCTGAACCTGCTGGGCATGTTCCGCGGCGTGAACAACGGCGGCTGGGACCCCAACGAGAACAACTTCCACCTCTACACGATCGTGATCGGCTCGCAGACGCTGCACGCCGCCGGTTACGCGATGGGTGTGGCAAAGGACGGCGCCGATTCCGCGGTGCTGGCCTATTTCGGCGACGGGGCCTCCAGCCAGGGCGATGTCGCCGAGGCCTTCACCTTCGCGGCCGTCTACAACGCGCCCGTGGTGTTCTTCTGCCAGAACAACCAGTGGGCGATCTCCGAGCCGACCGAGAAGCAGTCCCGGGTGCCGATCTACCAGCGCGCCGCGGGCTACGGCTTCCCCGGTGTGCGGGTGGACGGCAACGACGTGCTGGCGGTGCTCGCCGTCACCCGGGCGGCCCTGGAGCACGCCCGCAGCGGGCAGGGCCCGATGCTGGTGGAGGCCTTCACCTACCGGATGGGCGCGCACACCACGACCGACGACCCGACCCGCTACCGCAGCGACGAGGAGCGCGAGGAGTGGGCGTCGAAGGACCCCATCGCCCGGCTGCGTGTCTACCTCGACCGCGAGGGCCTGGCCGACGAGGAGTTCTACGCCGGGGTGGACGCGGAGAGCGACGCGCTCGCCAAGCGCGTCCGCGAGGGCGTGCGGACCATGCCGAACCCGGGCCCGATGGCCATCTTCGACAACGTCTACGCGGACGGCAGCTCGCTCGTCGACGAGGAGCGCGCGCAGTTCGCCGACTATCTGGCCTCCTTCGAGGACGCCGGCACGACCGCAGGACAGGGGCACTGATCATGACGCAGACGATGGCAGTGGCCAAGGCCCTCAACGAGTCCCTGCGCAAGGCGCTGGACACCGACCCCAAGGTCCTCGTCATGGGCGAGGACGTCGGCCGCCTCGGCGGCGTCTTCCGCATCACCGACGGCCTGTACAAGGACTTCGGCGAGGGCCGGGTCATCGACACCCCGCTCGCCGAGTCGGGCATCGTCGGCACCGCGATCGGCCTGGCGCTGCGCGGCTACCGGCCGGTGGTGGAGATCCAGTTCGACGGCTTCGTCTTCCCCGCCTACGACCAGATCGTCACCCAGCTGGCCAAGATGCACGCCCGCGCGCTCGGCAAGATCAAGCTGCCGGTCGTCATCCGCATCCCCTTCGGGGGCGGCATCGGCGCGGTCGAGCACCACAGCGAGTCGCCCGAGACGCTCTTCGCGCACGTGCCGGGCCTGAAGGTGGTCTCGCCGTCGAACGCCTCGGACGCGTACTGGATGCTCCAGCAGGCCATCGAGTGCGACGACCCGGTGATCTTCTTCGAGCCCAAGCGGCGCTACTGGGACAAGGGCGAGGTCAACACCGAGGCCGTCCCGGCCGGGCTGCACTCGGCGGTCGTCGCGCAGCAGGGCACGGACGCCACGCTCGTCGCGTACGGGCCGATGGTGAAGGTGTGCCTGGAGGCGGCGGCAGCGGCCGCGAACGAGGGCCGTAGCCTGGAGGTCGTGGATCTCCGCTCGCTCTCCCCGATCGACTTCGACACCGTCCAGGCGTCGGTGGAGAAGACCCGGCGGCTGGTCGTGGTCCACGAGGCACCGGTTTTCTACGGCTCGGGCGCGGAGATCGCGGCGCGGATCACCGAGCGCTGCTTCTACCACCTGGAGGCCCCGGTGCTGCGGGTCGGCGGCTTCCACGCCCCCTACCCGCCGGCCCGCCTGGAGGACGAGTACCTCCCCGGCCTGGACCGGGTGCTGGACGCCGTCGACCGCTCGCTGGCGTACTGAGGGAGAGGGTTGTGACTACCGTGACCGCACAGGCGCAGCGCTTCCGTGAGTTCCGGATGCCGGACGTCGGCGAGGGCCTGACCGAGGCGGAGATCCTCAAGTGGTACGTGGCGGTGGGCGACACCGTGCACGACGGCATGGTGATCTGCGAGGTGGAGACGGCGAAGGCGGCCGTCGAACTGCCCATCCCCTACGACGGGGTGGTCAGCGAGATCCGCTTCGACGAGGGCACGACGGTCGACGTCGGCACGCCGATCATCGTGGTGGACGCCGGGGGAGCCGAGGGGGCGGCGGAGCAGGCCGCGCCCGAGACCGTACCGGCGCAGCCCGCGGCGCCCGAGACGGAGCCCGCGGCCGCCGCGGAGCCGCCGGCCGCCAAGCGTGAGGCGGTGCTGGTGGGGTACGGCGTCGCGCCGTCCTCGACGACCCGCCGCCCGCGTAAGCAGCAGCCTCCGGCGGCCCCCGCGTCCGCCCCGCTCAACGGGCACGCGGCGGAAGCCCCGGTGACGGAAGCCCCGGCGGCGGCCCCGGAGGCCCCCGCCGCCTCCGCCGCCCCTGCCGCTCCCGCCGCCCCGGCCGAACGGCCGCTGGCCAAGCCCCCGGTGCGCAAGCTCGCCAAGGAGCTGGGCATCGACCTGGCGACCGTCGTCCCGACCGGCCCGAACGGCGTCGTCACGCGCGAGGACATCCGCGCCGCGGCCGCGCCCCCCGCGCCGCTCCCCTCCGCGCCGCTGACCGCACCCGCGGCCCCGGCGGCGGGGGAGCGCGAGACCCGCACGCCGATCAAGGGCGTGCGCAAGGCCACCGCGCAGGCGATGGTGGCCAGCGCGTTCACCGCCCCGCACGTCACCGAGTTCGTGACCTTCGACATCACCCGGACCATGAAGCTGGTCCAGGAGCTGAAGGAGGACCGGGCCTTCGCGGGCCTCAAGGTGAGCCCGCTGCTGCTGGTGGCGCGGGCGCTGCTGGTCGCGATCCGGCGCAACCCCGCGGTCAACGCGACGTGGGACGAGCAGGCGCAGGAGATCGTCCAGAAGTCCTACGTCAACCTCGGCATCGCCGCGGCCACCCCGCGCGGCCTGATCGTCCCCAACGTCAAGGACGCGCAGGACAAGACGCTGCCGGAACTGGCCGCCGCGCTCGGCGAGCTGGTGGCGACGGCCCGCGACGGGAAGACCGCGCCCGCCGACATGCAGGGCGGCACGGTCACGATCACCAACGTCGGCGTCTTCGGCGTGGACACCGGCACGCCGATCCTCAACCCCGGCGAGTCCGCGATCCTCGCCTTCGGCGCGGTGAAGCTCCAGCCGTGGGTGCACAAGGGCAAGGTCAAGCCGCGGCACGTCACCACGCTCGCGCTGTCCTTCGACCACCGGCTGGTGGACGGCGAGCTGGGCTCGAAGGTGCTCGCGGACGTGGCGGCGATCCTGGAGCAGCCCAAGCGGCTCATCACCTGGGCCTGAGCCCCGGGCCCCCAGGCGCTGTCCCGGGGCGGTGTCCCCGGGCGCTGTCCCCGGGCGCTGTCCCCAGGCGGTGTCCCGCGAAAGGGTGGGGCGGGTGCGGACGTACTGACGTCCGGGCCCGCCCCTTCTGCGTGTTTGCGCCGCTCCACGGGCGAAATGTGCTGCTATCGCCCCATGGTCGTCCACGTCTCCGTCATCGTGCTGCTGCTCATCATCGTCGGGCTGCTCATGCACAACAAGAGCCTCAAGGTCAGCCATGCGATCGTGGCCGGTCTGCTCGGTTTCTGCCTGGCGAGCTCCAGCCTGGCGCCCACGATCCAGTCCACCGTCGCCTCCACCGCGGACCTGGTGAGCACCATCCGCCCCTGAGGGACGGCCACTTGGGATCATCACGGTCATACGATGAACGGATGATCGACACCCAGGATCACCACGCCCACGACGCCGTGTCCCTGCGCCCGATCACCGAGGACGACCTCCCCGTGATCAACGGCCACCTCTCCGACCCCGCCTCCTCCGGCCCCTTCCAGTGGTTCGGCTTCCCCGACCCGCACCGCTGGCGGCGCGACTGGGAGCAGAACGGCATCCTCGGCCCGGACGGCGGCCGCCTCCTCGTCGTGCGCGGCACCGAGTCGCTCGGCTTCGTCTCCTGGCGGAAGATCCCCCGCGGCACGTGCTTCCACTGGAGCATGGGCGTCCTGCTCTGGCCGCACGCCCGCGGCCGCGGCGCCGGCACCGAGGCCCAGCGCCTCCTGGTGCGCTACCTCTTCGACCACACCCTCGCCTTCCGCGTCGAGGCGGACACCGACATCGACAACGTCGCCGAACAGCGCGCCCTGGAGAAGGCCGGCTTCACCCGCGAGGGCGTCATGCGCGCGTCCCACTTCCGCGAGGGCCGCTGGCGCGACAACGTCCTCTACTCGATCCTCCGCGACGAGCTGCCGCCGACGGCCTGACGCGACCTGGCGCGCCCCTTCCCGAGGCGCGAAGGTGCGCTGCCCCCGTCTCCGACGGCGACTGACGTCACGTCACCCCACCCTTACCGGGCGGCGGACGCGGTGGGACGATGCGTCCGGATCCCCGTCTGCGGGGCGGGGGCGTGTCCGGGGGGACGGATGGCGACGGAGGAAGAAGCGGCGGAGCCGGAGGGCGGCTACGAGGTGCGGATGCACTTCGGGTGGGGGATGGCCGCGCGGGTCGCGGCGCTCGTCGCGATCGACTTCGCGGCGGTGCGCAACCCGGTGGACGGGCATGTGACACGCGGTTCCGTGCTGTACGGGTGCGTGCTCGCGGCGTGGGGGCTGTTCTTCCTCGGGCAGCAGTACACGCTCCTCCGGCGCGGCTGCCTGCTGCGGATCGACGCGGCCGGGCTGACCGTCGCCGGGGCGCCGACCGTGCCCTGGCGGGAGCTGCGCAAGGCCGAGGTGCGGCGTGGGGGCGCCTTGGTGTTCTTCTCGTGGTCGTCCTCCGAGAAGCTGCCGCTGCTGCCGGTCGGGCTGCGGCCGGGCCGGGGGGCGGAGCGGCGTCACCGCAAGCGGCTGACGAAGCACTTCGGCTCGTCGATGGTGGTGCCCACGCGCCTGTACGGGGTGCGGCGGGCCGAGGTGGTCGCGGCGGTGCGGCACTACAGCGGGACCGTGCCCGTCTTCGAGTGAGACCGCCTCGCCCCGGGGGGCGGGCCGTCCGTATGACGGACCGCCGTACCGTCCACCCCGCTGTTGTATCTATGATGTGCGCATCATGGATACCGCCACCGCGCCCACAGGCACCCTCGCCGTCAAGTCGCCACCCGCCGCCGAGCGGGTCTACCTGCACGTCAAGGCCGGAGTGCTGGACCGCAGTTACGAGGGCGGGACGCTGCTCACGGAAGGGGATCTCGCCGAGGCCGTGGGGGTGTCGCGCACGCCCGTGCGTGAGGCGCTGCTGCGGCTGGAGGCGGAGGGGCTGCTCAAGCTCTACCCGAAGAAGGGCGCGCTGGTGCTGCCGGTCTCCGCGCAGGAGATCGCCGACGTCGTCGAGACCCGGCTGCTGGTGGAGCAGCACGCGGTGGCCAAGCTGGCGGGCGCGCTGCCCGAGCCGCTCGCGGCCCGGCTGGAGGAACTGCTCGCCGAGCAGCGGCTGCACGCGGCCGCAGGGGACCTCGCGGCCTTCGCCGTCGCCGACCGCTGCTTCCACGCCGAGATCGTCCGCGCGGCCGGCAACCGTATCCTCGCCCAGCTCTACGACCAGTTGCGCGACCGGCAGCTGCGCATGGGCGTGGCCACGATGCACGCCGAGCCGAGCCGGGTCGCCAAGAACATCGAGGAGCACGCCGAGATCCTGGACGCGCTGCGCGGCGCGGGTGTCCGCGAGGCGAAGGCGGCGGTCTCCCGGCACCTGGTCCGCGTCAACACCCTGGCGCGGGGCGAGTCGTGAGCGCCGGTGACGAACGGGCGGGTGCCGGCGGCGCGGCCCGCGCGCTGCCCGGCGATCCGCCGGGCGGGCGGCGCGCGGTGCTGGTGTGGAGCGTCGGCACCCTGGTCTACCTGGTCGCGGTGGTGCACCGCACGAGCCTCGGCGTCGCGGGCATCGACGCCGCCGACCGCTTCCACATCGGCGCCTCCGCCCTGTCCTCCTTCTCGATCCTCCAGGTGCTGGTCTACGCGGGGATGCAGATACCCGTCGGCCTGATGGTGGACCGGCTCGGCACCAAGAAGGTGCTCACGCTCGGCGCGGTGCTCTACACCGTGGGCCAGCTCGCCTTCGGCCTGTCGCACTCCTACGGCATGGCGCTCGCCGCCCGCGCCGTGCTGGGCTGCGGCGACGCGATGACCTTCGTGAGCGTGCTGCGGCTCGGCTCGCGATGGTTCCCGGCCCGCCGCGGTCCGATCATCGCGCAGAGCGCGGCGCTCTTCGGGGTGGCCGGCAACCTCATCTCGACCGTCCTGCTGGCCCGGCTGCTGCACTCCGCGGGCTGGACCCCGACCTTCCTCGGCTCGGCGGTCGCGGGCGCGTTCGTGCTGCTGCTCATGGCGGTCTTCCTCAAGGACCACCCCGAGGGGTACGAGCCCGCGCCCGCCGAGCACGCCGGGGCCGCCTACGTCCGACGGCAGATCGCGGCGGCCTGGGCCGAGCCCGGCACCCGGCTGGGCATGTGGACGCACTTCACGACGCAGTTCCCCGGCATGGTCTTCCTGCTGCTGTGGGGCATGCCCTTCCTCGTCGAGGCGCAGGACCTCTCGCGCGGCGCCGCGGGCGGGCTGCTCACCCTGGTGGTGCTGGCCAACATGGGATTCGGCCTGGTCTTCGGCCAGTTGATCTCCCGTCACCACGGGGCGCGGCTGCCGCTGACGCTCGGCGTCGTCGCGGTGACCGCGGTGACGTGGGCCGGGGTGCTGGCGTGGCCCGGCGGGGACGACCCGATGTGGCTGCTGGTGGCGCTGTGCGTGGTGCTCGGCGCGAGCGGGCCCGCGTCGATGATCGGCTTCGACTTCGCCCGCCCCGCCAACCCGCCCGAGCGCTTCGGCACCGCCTCCGGCATCGTCAACATCGGCGGCTTCGTCGCCTCCATGCTCACCCTGCTGGCGATCGGGGTGCTGCTGGACTCCACCGGCGACAACTACCGCGTCGCCTGGTGCAGCATCTTCGTGATGGAGGCGGTCGGCCTCACGCAGATCCTGCGGCTGCGCCGGGCCAGCGAGCGGCTGGAGCGCGAGCGGATCGCGGTCAGCCGCGTCGAGAGCGTCCACCGCACGCCCGCCGCCGTCCGCGGCGAGTAGCCCGTACGTACGCCGAACGGGTGCGGTCCCCTGTCGGGGAAAGCACCCGTTCGGCGTACGTACGGCGGTTCCGCCGGACGGCTCAGCGCGTCACGGCGATGTGCCGCAGGATCGCGTCGGCGAGGTCCGCGTCGCCCTCGATCTTGACCTGGCCGGCGACCGCGGCCGGCCGGACGCGGCCGGTCAGCAGGCGCAGGAAGGTCTCCCAGTCCAGCACGAAGGTCACCGCGGGGCCCAGCGAGACCGCGGAGTCGATCGTGCCGCGGCCCTCGGCGTTCACCCGGACGGTCCGCATGAACTCCAGCGGCCCGTGCACGTCGAAGACCACCGCGGAGCCCGGCTTCGCGCCCGCGTCGTGCGCGACCAGCTTCGGCAGCGCCCGCAGCACGTTGTCACGCGCCAGCACCGCAGCCGCCGACGCCAGGTTGCCCGGCTTGTCGAGCGCCCGCCGCAGGTCCTGCTCGTGCACCCAGACGTCGAAGACGCGGTTCCACAGCTGCTCCTCCAGCGTCGTCTCACCGCCGCCGATCGCCCGCACCGTGGCGTCGGGCTGCCGCGACTCGTTGCGCAGCTGCCGCGACCTGCGGATGATCGTGTACTCCAGCTCCGACGTCATCTCAGGAGCGGTGTGGTGCCGCCGGATGTCCACCGGCACCTCGGTGTAACGGGCCGTCTCCGAGGTGATGTGCCGCAGGTCGCTGGGAAGGGTGTGGATGGGGCGCGGATCGCCGAGGAGTTCGCACTCGAAGCCGATGAGGTGGGAGACGACGTCGCGCACGGACCAGTACGGGCACTCCGTGGGGCGGTTCCACTCCCCCTCGGCAAGTGGCGACACCAGCTCGTTGACGGATTCGATGGAGTGGGTCCAGGCGTCTATGTACGGCTGGAGCTTGCTGTGGACGGTCACGGGACCCCTCGACGGATCGGTGCGCGGTCGTGGTGGTTGGCGCCTAAGTTACGCTGCGCGCGGGCGCCCACGCAGTGCTTTCGAGTGACGATGGTAGGCCCGGCTTGACGACCCAACGTATGGGCGGTGTCCAGGTGCGCGCAACGCTTGTCCAGATCGACGTCGACCCGGCGGAGACGCCCGCGCGGCGGCGGGAGCGCGCGGCCGCGCTCGTCCGCGCCCAGGCAGGTGCGGATCTTGTCGTCCTGCCCGAATTGTGGCCCGTCGGAGCGTTCGCCTCCGACGACTTCGCGGCGGAGGCGGAGCGGGCGGACGACGGGCCCACCGCCGAGGCGATGAGCGCTGCCGCGCGGGACGCCGGGGTGTGGCTGCACGCCGGGTCGATCGTCGAACGCGACCCCGAGGGACCCCTCTACAACACGGCGCTGCTCTTCTCGCCCGACGGCGAACTCGTCACCACCTACCGCAAGATCCACCGCTTCGGCTTCGACAGCGGCGAGGCCGCGGTGCTCGACGCCGGGCGGACCGTGGTGACGCAGCGTCTGCCGTTCGGCGTCGTCGGGCTCGCCACGTGCTACGACCTGCGCTTCCCCGAGCAGTTCCGGCTGCTCGTGGACGGCGGGGCGGAGCTTGTGGTCCTGTGCGCGGGGTGGCCGGCGCGGCGGCTCGACCACTGGCGCGTGCTGGTGCGGGCGCGGGCGGTGGAGTCGCAGGCGTACGTCCTCGCGTGCGGGACGGCGGGGACGTACGCGGGGGTGGAGCAGGCCGGGCACAGCATGGTCGTCGACCCCTGGGGCGTCGTCCTGGCCGAGGCCGGCCCCGCGGAACAGCTCCTCACCTGCGAACTCGACCCTGCGCGGGTGGCGACCACTCGGCTGGACTTCCCGGTCCTGCGCGACCGCGTGCTTCCCGTTCCGCCGCCGGGCACGCTCTGACCTGCCCCTTGCGGTGGTCGCCGCGACCAGCCACGACGGATCCGCACCCGCCGGCGCGGGGGAAGGGGCACCCCCTGAGGCGTCCGCGGGGGCCAAGGGTGGGAGGTCAGTCCTCCTTCGCCGCGAGGCGGTCCACGCAGACCGCCATCGCGATGAGCAGCGCCGCGTCCGCGTCCGGACGCTCCACGGACACCGTGTACGCGTCCCGCAGGGACAGGAGGCGGCGGGAGACGCGGGCGAGCCGTTCGCCCTCGTACTCGATGTCGTACTCCTTGCCGATGAGGTCCCCGCGGATCTCCAGCTCCTCGCCGGTGGCCAGCTCCGCGCGGTAGACCTCGTGGAGGAAGGCGAGCTTGCGGCGGCGGACGGTGACGAGGATCTCCCCGCCGCGTTCCACGGTCATCGCGTCGCGCAGCGTGAGCAGTTTGCGGTGGATGACGGCGAGCACCTCGCCGTCGGGGTCCTGGAGCTCCAGGGTCTCCCTGACCCGGAGCACCTTGCCGTCGACGTAGAAGGCACGGCGGCCGTCCTCGTCCTCGATCCAGTAGTCCTCGCCGATGGCGAGCAGTTTCTCCCGCACCACGTATTTCATACGGGAATGCCTACCCCGGGAAATGCTGTTGGATGGGGACATGACTGCACGTGCACGCGTCCGGGCGCCCGAGCTGACCGGCAGGGGCGGCTGGCTGAACACCGGTGGGGCCACCGTCTCCCTCGCCGACCTCCGCGGGTCGATCGTGATCCTGGACTTCTGGACCTTCTGCTGTGTGAACTGCCTGCACGTCCTGGACGAGCTGCGGGAGCTGGAGGAGCGGCACCGGGACACCGTGGTGATCGTCGGCGTGCACTCGCCGAAGTTCGTGCACGAGGCGGAGCACGACGCGGTGGTGGACGCGGTGGAGCGCTACGAGGTGCACCACCCGGTGCTGGACGACCCGGAGCTGGCCACCTGGCGGCAGTACGCCGTCCGGGCGTGGCCGACGCTCGTGGTGATCGACCCGGAGGGCTACGTCGTCGCGCAGCACGCGGGCGAGGGGCACGCGCACGCGCTGGAGCGGCTCGTCACGGAGCTGGAGGCCGAGCACGCGGCGAAGGGCACGCTGCGCCGTGGTGACGGCCCGTACGTGCCGCCGGAGCCCGTGGCGACGGATCTGCGCTTCCCCGGCAAGATGCTGGCGCTGCCGGGTTCGGGCCACTACCTGGTGTCGGACTCGACGCGGCACGCCCTGGTGGAGCTGGCCGCGGACGGCGAGAGCGTCGTGCGGCGGATCGGCAGCGGGGTGCGGGGCCTGGCGGACGGGGACGCGGCGACCGCGCGCTTCAGCGAGCCGCAGGGTCTGGCGATGCTGCCGGACGGCAGTGTGGTCGTCGCGGACACCGTCAACCACGCGCTGCGCCGGCTGGACCTGGAGTCCGGTGTGGTGACGACGGTCGCGGGCACGGGCCGCCAGTGGTGGCAGGGCTCGCCCACCGCGGGGCAGGCGCTCCAGGTGGACCTGTCGTCGCCGTGGGACGTCGCGTGGTTCGAGGACCGGGTGTGGATCGCGATGGCGGGCGTGCACCAGCTGTGGACGTACGACCCGGTGACCGAGCGGGTCGAGGTCGCCGCGGGCACCACCAACGAGGGTCTGGTGGACGGCCCGGCGCACGAGGCGTGGTTCGCCCAGCCGTCCGGGCTGACGGTCTCCGGGGAGCGAGGCGAGCGGGGGGCACCCCCGGCCGGAGGCTGGGGGAGGCTGTGGATCGCCGATTCCGAGACCTCCGCGCTGCGGTGGGCCGAGCGCGCCGCCGACGGCGAGGGCTATGTCATCCGTACGGCGGTGGGCACCGGGCTGTTCGACTTCGGCCACCGGGACGGGCCCGCGGGCCAGGCGCTGCTCCAGCACCCGCTGGGCGTGACCGGGCTGCCGGACGGCTCGGTCGCGGTGAGCGACACGTACAACAACGCGCTGCGCCGCTACGACCCGGTCACCGGTGAGGTCAGCACGCTGGCGACCGATCTGCGCGAGCCGTCCGACGCGGCCGTCGTCGCGGGGGACATCGTCGTCGTGGAGTCCGCCCGGCACCGGCTGACCCGGCTGCGGCTGCCCGAGGAGGCGGTACGCGTCGAGGCCGTCGCCCACCGTACGCAGCGGGCCGCGACCGACGTGGCGCCCGGGGCCTTCCGGCTGGACGTCGTCTTCTCGGCGCCCACCGGGCAGAAGCTCGACGAGCGGTACGGCCCCTCGACGCGGCTGCTGGTCAGCGCGACCCCGCCGGAGCTGCTCACGGACGGCGCGGGCAAGGGCACCGACCTCTTCCGCGACCTGGTGCTCGACCCCTCCGTCCCCGAGGGCGTGCTGCACGTCTCGGCGATGGCGGCGTCCTGCGACGACGACCCCGCCAACGAGTACCCGGCGTGCCATGTGCACCAGCAGGACTGGGGTGTCCCGGTGCGGCTGGCCGACACCGGGGACACCCGTCTGGCTCTGGTGCTGGCGGGGCTGGACGAGGGCTGAGCGCCCGGTCCGCGGGCCGGGGTGCCGCCCGCCGTCAGCGCCCGTAGTAGCGCTCTTCGACGACGGGCGGTACGTCGCCCTCACGTGTCGGCGGGAGCTGGCGGCGCTTGAAGATGCTCACGTACGCGGCGAGTCCGATGACGCCCACGGCCATCATGATCAGGCCGACGAGGTCCAGGTTGACGCCCTTGGCGTGCCAGTTCGTCGCGAAGGTGAGGATGCCGCCCGCGGCGATCAGGATGATGCAGCCTCCGATACCCACGGTGTCCGCCTCCAGAGGTGGATTTCGCACGGATTCCTGCTTGCTGTCCTGGTGGATCGCCTGCCCTGCCTCGGGAGTTGCATGCACTGTCTTCAACTTCCTTGTGGAAACGGTCACTTGGGGTGTCACCTCACGGTGGTCCGGTGCGTGAGAAGGGCGGGCGGCGCTTCCTGTCGCCGTCCGGATCGGAGAACTCTTCTATGCGCATGCGGACTTCGGCCTCCGCCGCGGTGGTGGCAGCCGCCGCCCTGATCGCCGCCGGTGCCCTCACCGGCACCGCCTCGGCCGCCCCGCGGCCGGTGGCCGCCGGGAACGGGCCGCTCACCGCCCAGCCCCTGCCGGACGTCAACGGACGGCTGTACGACGTCGTCCAGTCCGGCGCCCACGTCACCCTGGCGGGCGGCGTCGCCCAGGAGGTCGGCGCCGACGGCGACTTCCTGGGGTCGCCCCTGCTGCTCCGCAAGGACGACCGGGACGGCAAGGGCTGGCAGCCGGTGCAGCTGCCCAAGCAGGAACTCGGCGACACCTTCAACGAGATCAACTCGGTCGCCGCCGTGCCCGGCACCGCGGGCCAGGCGTGGGCGGTGGGCCTGGAGCTGCAGACGGCGGACTGCGCCATGCCCGGCCACGAGGCGTGCGGGCCGATCCTCGGCTACCGATTCGACGGCACGTCCTGGACGGTCACACCGGTGCCGGTACCGGCGAACGCGGACGGCGGCGGTCTCAGCCGGGTGGTCGCCAACGGTCCCTCCGACGTGTGGGCGGCCGGCTGGGTGACCATCGTCGACCACGCCGAGCCGAACCCCCCGCCGAAGCCCGGCGGCTGGTACGTCGAGGCGCACGTGGAGGCGCTGGTCGTCCACTGGGACGGCCACGCCTGGACCCGGGTGACCGTGCCCGACCAGCTGTCCTACACCCCGGCGTCGATCGCGGTGTCCGGCAACGACGTCTGGACGGCGGGCTGGATCGGTGAGAACACGCCGGAGATCCAGCACTGGAACGGCCGCAAGTGGACCACCGACAAGCTCCCGGCCTTCGCCGAGGGCGCCGAGCTGTACAACATCGGCGTGGACGCGACCGGTTCGCCCTGGGCGGTCGGCCGCGCCTGGCTGGATGAGAACGACGTGCAGGGCCACGGCCTGCTGCTGCACAAGACCGGCGGCGTGTGGCGCCAGGTCGCGCTGCCGGCCGACGCGGGGCTGCTCACCGAGATCTCCTTCACGCCTGACGGGGTGGCCGTCGCCGGGTCCGACGCCTCGACCGCCCGTGAGGGCTACGTCGCGCAGCTCGACGCCACGGGCTGGCACCGCCTCGCGCTGCCCGCAGCCCCCGAGGGCGGCCTGCTCGCCACGGAGGGCATGACGTACAGCCCGCAGCACGGCCTGACGGTCGTCGGCCACCAGGAGAGCGCGGACGGCCCGCTGGCCGGGGACGTGCTCCCGGAGGTGCTCACCCAGCGCTGAACCCGCGGGACTGGGGCTGTCACCTCGGGGCGGTGCCAGGCGTGAGAGGAGCGGACGGAACCCTCCGTCGTCGCTCGGATCGGAGAACTCGCCTATGCGCATGCGGACTTCAGCCTCCGCCGCCCTGGTGGCAGCCGCCGCCCTGATCGCCACCGGCGGCCTCACCGGCACCGCCACGGCTGCCGGTGGGGGTCCGCTGACCGCCCAGCCCGTGCCGCCCGGCAGCGGATCGCTGTATGACGTCACGCAGGTCGGCGCCCACGTCACCTACGCGGGCGGTCTCAGCCAGCAGGCCGACGGCACGAAGGCCGTCCGCCAGAGCCCGCTGCTGCTCCGCAAGGACGACCGGGACGGCAGGGGCTGGCAGGCGGTGACGCTGCCGTCCGAGGGCGTCGGCGTCAGCCAGAACGAGATCAACTCCGTCGCCGCCGTGCCCGGCGCCGCGGGCCAGGCGTGGGCGGTCGGCCTGGAGGGGCGCAGCACCGCCAACTGCGGCTTCCCGCCCGGCTACGAGGTGTGCGGGCCGATCCTCGCCGACCACTTCGACGGCACCTCCTGGCACGCCGAGCCCGTGCCGACACCGGCGAACTCGGAGGGCGGCGGCCTCACCCAGGTGGTCGCGGCCGGGCCCTCCGACGTGTGGGCGACCGGCTGGCTCCAGATCTTCGACAGCGCGACGCCGACTCCCGGCAAGCCCGGGGGCTGGACCGTCGAGGACCACATGGAGGCGCTGGTCGTCCACTGGGACGGCCACGCCTGGACCCGGGTGACCGTTCCCGACCAGCAGACCTGGCTGCCGAACGCGATCGCGGTGTCCGGGCACGACGTCTACACCGCCGGGTGGGGCGGCGACGACGTGCCGGAGATCCAGCACTGGAACGGCCGCAAGTGGACCACCGAGAAGCTCCCGGACCCGGCGTTCGGCGGTGAGGTCTACGGCCTGAAGGTGGACGCCTCCGGCTCGCTGTGGGCGGTCGGCCGCACGCTGCTGACCGAAAACGACCGGGGCCACGCCCTGCTGATGCGCAAGACCGGCGGCGTGTGGCGCCAGGTCGCGGTGCCGGCGGACGCGGGGCAGCTCAACGACCTCGCCTTCACGCCGGGCGGCGTCACCGTCACCGGCAGCGCGGTCGGCGGCCGGGACGGCTACGTGGCGCAGTCCGACGCCGCGGGCTGGCACCGCCTCGCGCTGCCCGCGGCCCCCGAGGGCGGCCTGCTCACCGCGGACGGCGTGTCGTACAGCCCGCGGCAGGGCCTGACGGTCGTCGGCCACCAGGAGGGCCCGGACGGGCCGTTCGCCGAGGACGCGGCGCCGCTGGTGCTCACCCGGCGCTGACGCCGGTCCCGTGAACGGCGGGCCCGCACCCTCCCCCGGGTGCGGGCCCGCTTCTCTGCGCCTGGGTGCTTCAGGCGCGCAGGAACGCGGTGAGCGCCCCGGCCAGGTACGCCGGGTCGTCGGCGCCGCACAGCTCGCGCGCGGAGTGCATGGAGAGCATCGGCACCCCGACGTCGATCGTGGTGATGCCGTGCCGGGCGGCGGTGATCGGGCCGATCGTCGTCCCGCACGGCATGGCGTTGCTGGACACGAAGTGCTGGAAGGGCACGCCCGCGCTCTCGCACGCGGCGGCGAACAGGCCGCGCCCGGCGCCGTCGGTGGCGTAGCGCTGGTTGACGTTGGACTTCAGGATCGGCCCGCCGTTGGCCCGGGGGTGGTGCGTCGGGTCGTGCCGCTCGGGGTAGTTGGGGTGGACGGCGTGGCCGACGTCGGAGGACACGCACACCGAACCGGCCAGCGCCCGCGCCCGGTCCTCGTAGCCGCCGCCGCGCGCATGCACGGAGCGCTCCAGGACGTTGCCGAGCAGCGGGCCCATGGCGCCGGTGTCGGCCTGGCTGCCGTTCTCCTCGTGGTCGAAGGCGGCGAGCACCGGGATGTGCGTCAGGCCGCCCGCCTCGACGGCGGCCAGCAGCGCGGCGGTGCAGGCGTGCACCGACAGCAGGTTGTCCAGCCGTCCGGAGGCCAGCAGCTCGCGGTCCCGGCCGAGATAGGCGGGCGGCTGCGTGTCGTACGCCATCAGATCCCACCCCGTGACGTCGTCGGCGTCCAGGCCCGCCTCGGCGGCGAGGAAGGCGACGAGATCCCCGTCGCGCGCCTCGCCGAGGCCCCACACCGGCTGGAGGTGGCGCTGCTTGTCCAGCGTCAGCCCGTTGTCGTTGACCCCGCGGTCGAGGTGGATCGCGAGCTGCGCGACCCGCAGCAGCGGCCGGTCGACGTCCACCAGCACCGTCGAGCCGTCGCGCAGCGTGAGCCGCCCGGCGAGGCCCAGGTCGCGGTCCAGCCAGCTGTTGAGCAGCGGACCGCCGTACAGCTCGACGGAGATCTGCCGCCAGCCCGCCGCCCCCATGTCGGGCCGCGGCTTGACCCGCAGGTTCGGCGAGTCGGTGTGCGCCCCGACGATCCGGTACGGCGTCTCGGGCCGCGCCCCCGCGGGCACGTACCACGCCACGATCGCCCCGCCGCGGGCCACGTACTTCCCGCCGGCCTCGCCGTCCCACGCGTCCGTCTCCGCCGCCCGCCGGAAGCCCGCAGCCTCCAGCCGCTCCGCCACGGCGGCGACAGCGTGGTACGGCGTGGGCGCCGCCTTGACGAAGGTGGCCAGGTCATCGGTGTGCGAGCGGTCGAAAACCCGCGGTGCGGAACTCATACCGGCCAGTCTAGAAAACCCGGCCGACAGTCACCCGGGCGGTGACGGGTGACACGGTCGGACGCGCGGTCACATGCGGTCGATCTCGGTGAGGTCGACGCTGACCGGGAAGGGGACGTCGGCCCTGAGCCGGTCGCGGTGGACACCGGTCGGGACGTAACCGAACGTCAGCACGTCCAGCGCGTACGTGTGGACCACCGGCAGGACGTCCGGGCCGGACGTCTCGACCCGCCAGTAGTGCGGGATGCGGGCGCGGGCGTACTTGAACGGCTTGGTCTCGCGGTCGCGCTCCCGGGAGTCGGGGGAGACCACCTCGACGGCGAGCACGACGTCGTCCGACGGGTAGCTGCGCCGCTCCGGCCCGTGGGTGTCGTCGGCCGTGACGACGATCAGATCGGGGACGGGCGCGCTGTGCGGGCTGAGCACCACCGCCGTCTCGCGGCGCACCCGCAGGCCCGGGGGAGCCGCCTCGCGCAGCGTGTGGTGCAGCAGGTCGGTGGTCACCGCGTGGCCCGCCTGCTGGGGCGCGGGCAGCACGAGGCTGCCGTCGATCAGCTCGGCGCGGGAGGGCAGGTCCAGCCGGAGGAAGTCGTCGAGGCGGTAGCCGCCGGGCGGGGGCACGGGCCACGGCGAGCCGTCCGGCTGCCGGGGCCCGTCGGCGGCGGCCCGGGGGCGGGGGGTCGTTGTCCTGGTCACGAATCCGGATTGTGGCCGGGCCGCCCGGCGGCGCCGCACGCAAACGTCCCGCCTTCCCCCGAAAGGTTGAAGGCGGGACGTTTCGGCAGGTCGGAAGGCCGTGGTGCCGCCCGTGGGGCCTTCCGTCAGACGGGGGTCAGAACGCCTCCTCCGGGAGGTCCATGACGTCGAGGGTGACGGTGTCGGCCATCGCGCGCTGGACGGCGACCTGCGGCAGGACGTTCGTCGCGAAGAACTTCGCCGCGGCGACCTTGCCCCGGTAGAAGGGCACGTCCTTGGCGGAGGCGGACGGCAGCTTGTCGAGGGCGACGCCCGCGCCGCGCAGCAGCAGGTAGGCCACGACCACGTCGCCGGAGGCGAGCAGCAGCCGGGTGGTGTTGAGGCCGACCTTGTAGATGTTGCGGACGTCCTGCTCGGTGGCCGCCAGGTCGGTGAGCATCGTGCCGACGATGCCCTCCAGGTCGGCGGCGGCCTTGGCGAGCTGGTCGCGGGCCTCGGCCAGCTCCTCGCCGCCCGCCGCGTCGGCGAGGAACTTCTTGATCTCCTCGCTGAGCGCGGTGAGCGCCTGGCCCTGGTCGCGGACGATCTTGCGGAAGAAGTAGTCCTGGCCCTGGATCGCGGTGGTGCCCTCGTAGAGGGTGTCGATCTTGGCGTCCCGGATGTACTGCTCCAGCGGGTATTCCTGGAGGTAGCCGGAGCCGCCGAAGGTCTGCAGCGACTGCGCGAGCTGCTCGTAGGACTTCTCCGAGCCGTAGCCCTTGACGATGGGCAGCAGCAGGTCGTTGAGGCCGTGCAGACGGCGGGCGTCCTCGCCGGTCTCCTCCGCCACCTGGATCGCGTCCTGGACGGAGGCGGTGTAGAGGACGAGCGCGCGCATGCCCTCGGCGTAGGCCTTCTGCGTCATGAGCGAGCGGCGCACGTCGGGGTGGTGGGTGATGGTGACCTTGGGCGCGGCCTTGTCGGTGAACTGCGCCAGGTCCGGGCCCTGGACGCGCTCCTTGGCGTACTCCAGCGCGTTCAGGTAGCCGGTGGAGAGCGTCGCGATGGCCTTGGTGCCGACCATCATGCGGGCGAACTCGATGATCCGGAACATCTGCCGGATGCCGTCGTGCTTCTCGCCGATCAGCCACCCCTTGGCGGGGTGCCGGTCGCCGAAGGTCATCTCGCACGTGTTGGACGCCTTCAGGCCCATCTTGTGCTCGACGTTGGTGGCGTAGACGCCGTTGCGCTCGCCCAGTTCACCCGTCTCGGGGTCGAACGCGAACTTCGGCACCATGAACAGGGACAGGCCCTTGGTGCCCGGTCCCGCGCCCTCGGGGCGGGCCAGCACGTAGTGGATGATGTTCTCGGCCATGTCGTGCTCGCCCGAGGTGATGAAGCGCTTGACGCCCTCGATGTGCCAGCTGCCGTCGTCCTGCGGGATCGCCTTGGTGCGGCCCGCGCCGACGTCCGAGCCCGCGTCCGGCTCGGTGAGCACCATCGTGGAGCCCCACTGCTTCTCCACCGCGAGCGCGGCGATCTTCTTCTGCTGCTCCGTGCCCTCCTCGTAGAGGATGCCCGCGAAGGCCGGGCCGGAGGAGTACATCCAGATCGCCGGGTTGGAACCGAGGACCAGCTCGGCGTAGGACCAGATCAGGGAGCGCGGCGCGGTGGTGCCGCCGATCTCCTCGGGCAGGCCGAGGCGCCAGTACTCGGCGTCCATGAAGGCCTGGTAGCTCTTCTTGAACGTGTCCGGCACGGGTGCGGTGTTCGTGTCGGGGTCGAAGACCGGGGGGTTGCGGTCGGTGTCCGCGAAGGACTCCGCCAGTTCGTTCTCGGCAAGGCGCGCCAGCTCGGCGAGGATGTCGCGCGCGGTGTCGGCATCCATGTCGGCGAACGGACCCGTGCCGTACAGCTGGTCGCGGCCGAGCACCTCGAAGAGGTTGAACTCGATGTCGCGGAGGTTCGACTTGTAGTGGCCCATGACGTCGGCTCCGTATCGCTGCTGGTGTCACAAAACGTCTCACCCATGATGCTACCCGTCAGTAATAAGGCGCAAGCCCCGCTCCCCGGATGTGACGGGATCGATCCACCACGGCCCGCGCCCGGATCCGGGCCGGGATCCGGGCCCGGGTGCCGCGCAGCGCCGTTACGCTAGGGGCCGTGTACGGCTACGACCAGAGCGCGAATCCGGGCCCCGGGCCGGGTCCCGGCGGACCCGCGCCCATGCCGGGCTATCCCGACCCCGGCGCGCCGATGAACGGCTACGCCGACCCGAACGCCGCGCCCCCCATGGGCGGCGGCTACCCCGAGCCCTCGCCGCCCTCGCTCACCGACGCCGTGCGCGCCTTCACGACCGGCTCCATGGCGGCCGAGGACTTCCAGGCGATCTTCGCCACCTCCCGCGTCTACTGCCCGCGCGGCGACAACCCGGGCTTCCTGGCGCTGCACGACACCCAGCAGCCCGTCATCCCGATGTTCAGCTCGCTCAAGGAGCTGCGCCGCTACGCCGGCAAGGAGTCGAAGTACTTCGTCATCACCGGCGCCGAGGTGCTCGACCTGCTGCCGACCGGCTACGGCTTCGTCCTCGACATCGACGGGCAGCACCGGATGGTCTTCGACGCGAAAGCTGTCGAACAGATGGTCGATTTCACCATGCGCCGGATGTACGGCTGAGGTCCGCCGCTCCTTGAGTCCGTTACGCCCCTTGTGTCCCTTGGGCTCTCGCACCCGATCGGGTGAGGGAATGGTCACGCGTTGCGAGATGTTCAGTGTTCAACTACATTGGAAGCGCATCGTCCCCGAGGAGGTCCCCCCATGCCTGCCGTGACCGTCGAGAACCCGCTGGCCCTGCCGCGGGTCACCGCACCCGCCGAGGCCCACTCCCGCTCCGCCCTCGCCGTGTCCACCGCCCCGAGCGGCCTGGAGGGCGAGGGATTCCCCGTCCGCCGCGCCTTCGCCGGCATCGACTACCGGCACCTCGACCCGTTCATCATGATGGACCAGATGGGTGAGGTGGACTACGCCGCGGGCGAGCCCAAGGGCACCCCCTGGCACCCGCACCGCGGCTTCGAGACCGTCACGTACATCATGGACGGCACCTTCATCCACCAGGACTCCCACGGTGGCGGCGGCACCATCACCAACGGCGACACCCAGTGGATGACCGCGGGCTCCGGCCTGCTCCACATCGAGACCCCGCCGGAGTCCCTCGTCCTCAGCGGCGGCCTCTTCCACGGCCTCCAGCTGTGGGTGAACCTGCCGAAGGCGGACAAGATGATGCCGCCGAAGTACCAGGACCTGCGCGCCTCCGGCCTGAAGCTGCTCACCTCCGGCGACGGCGGCGCCCTCATCCGCCTCATCGCGGGCGACCTCGGCGGCCACGTCGGCCCCGGCGCCACCCACACCCCCATCACCATGGCGCACATCTCCCTCACCCCCGGCGCCGAACTCACCATCCCCTGGCGCGCGGACTTCAACGCCCTCGCCTACGGCCTCGCCGGCTCCGGCTTCGCGGGCCCCGAGGCCCGCCCCTTCGGCATGGGCCAGGCCGTCGTCTTCGGCAAGGGCGACACGTCCGGCTCCGCCTCCGGGGACGCCCTCACCCTGCGGGCCTCCGAGACCCAGGACTCCCGCTCGGCGAACTTCGAGTTCGTCCTGCTCGGCGGCCGCCCCATCCGTGAGCCGATGATGCAGTACGGCCCCTTCGTGATGAACACCCACGCGGAACTGGCCCAGGCCTTCGACGACTTCCAGGCCGGCCGCCTCGGCACGATCCCGGCGGACTCCCCCCTGGGCAAGTAGCCGCCGTCTTTCCGCGGAAGGGCCCGCTCCCCTGACGGGGGGCGGGCCTTCGCCGCGCCCGGCGGCCTCACGTTCAAGTGAACCGCGCCCCCCCGGGCGCGGATGCGCTCATCCGAACGGGTGACTTGTACGCGTGGGATGCGGCTGATTACGTTCAGTTCTCTACCGCCGAAGGCTTTTGGGCGTGTGCGGGACGACACGTCCTGGCCAGGGCCCGGGGGCGAGGAGAGAGGAACGGCTATCGTGGGTCTGGGGATTCCGAGCGTGGGAGGTGCCGTGTCCGTGGACGGGTCCGACGCCGCGAAGCTCGGGTTGCCTGAGCGGCTGAGCTGGGAGGATCTCCAGAAACTTCCCGGGGACGTCGCCGCCGACGTCGAGCTCTGGGACCGGAAGGTGATCTGGAACCGGCGCGGGCCCCTGGAGCACCAGCAGTTCGCCGTACGGATGCGCAACGCCCTGGAAGACGCCGCCCGCCGGGCCATGCGGGGTGGCGGAAATGGCGAGGGGCGGTGCTGGCAGGTCGGGGTCGAGACCAACGTGTTCTTCGCCGCCGACAAGTCCAGCTTCCTCACCCCCGACTTCCTCGTCCGCCGTTGCCTACCCCGCGGGTCCGACACCTTTGCCAGTGACGTGGTCCTCGCGGGGGAGGTGCTGTCGGGCTCCGACACGCCCAAGCGCCGGGCCTGGAAGGCGGACCGGTACGCGGAGGCCGGGATCCCCTGGTACTGGGAGGTGGAACTCGACGCCGACGGCACGTGGGACATCAGCGCGGTGCGCGCGTACGAGCGCACCTCTGCCCCCGTCGCCGACCTCGTCGTCAAGCCGCTGCGCCCGGCCCTCTACGTCCCCGTGGGGGAGTGGGAGCCCACGGGCCCGGGGATCGTCTTCCCCGAGCCCTTCACCCTGGACGTCACCTGGGACGACCTCGCGTTCTGAGCCCCGACCGCAGGGCCGGGCGGGAGTGCGGCAGGATGCCGTCATGCTGCGCGGTGACGGCGAGGCCGAGATACGCAAGCTGATCCGGCGTTACGTCACGCGCGATCAGCGGTACCTCAAGCTCGGTGGGCTCTTCGTCGGTATGGGGGAGCGCGAACGGGCCCGGTTCGCGCGGCGGTTGGGACGGGCGGCGGGGCGGGTCTCGGGCCGTGAGCTGGGGATCCTGCTCGACGGGGGGTGGCGGGAGAGCAGGACGGCGGCGTGGCTCATCGCTGTCGCCGGGAGGAGCGAGTTCCGGGGCCGACTCGGTGAACTGCTCTTCGCCGGTGAGGAATCCCAGGCGGGGGACGACTACTGTGTCGCGCTCGCCAGCTTCGGCACCTCCGCCGACGCGGAACTCCTGGCCGCCTACCTCGACCGCTACCTGCGCCGCCCTGACCTCGACCACGACCAGGCGGCCGCGCTCGGCGCGCTGATGGTGCTGGATGTCAGGCTCGGGGCCGGTCGGGCGGACCGGTTCCTCGTCCCGGACGGCCTCTGGGAGCGGTGGGTCGCCGGGCAGGGCGGTGCGGGATACGGGGCCCCCGACCGGCACCGCGAGGCCGTCGGCCGGTGCTGCGCGCTCGCCGAGGAGAGTGCCGGGCACTGCACGGTGAGGAAGGCCTGAGCCCGGGTGCACATGCCGAGGGCCCCGGCCGGGTTGGTGGGCGGGGTCCTCTTGGGGCGGTGGGGGTCAGTTGGTGATCGTGCCGACCAGGCCGCTGACGTTGAGGAGTTCGTGGCAGCCGGCGGACTGCTTGCCGGTGGCGGGGGTGCCGGGCTTCTGGCAGGTGACCTCGACGGAGACGGACTCGTTCTGGGCGACCTCGATCGGGGTGACCCAGTGGTAGTCCTGGTTGCGGAAGGTCTCCAGGGCGATCGTGGTGATCGTGCGGTCGCCGAAGGTGATGGTGAGGACGCCCTCGTCGCCCTGGAAGTTGGCGACGACGAGGTCGGTGACGCGGAAGACCTGGCCCGCGGGGACCTGGTAGACGCCGGTCTTGGTCTGCCCGGCGGAGGCCTTGACGTCGATGGTCTGGGAGGCCTGCTGGCTGCCCGCGACGCCGGTGCCGCCCGTGCCGCCGCTGGCGCCGCCGGTGCCTCCGGTGCTGGCCTGGGTGCCGGCGCCCTGGCTCGGGGTCGGGGCGGCGCCCGCGTCGCCGGGATTGGGGGCGTTCTGGGAGCCGGTGCTGGGCTGCGGGTGGACGACCTTGTTGGCCGCGGCCTTCGCGGTGCTGCGCACCGTCGGGCGGACCAGCGTGAACCACAGGAGCAGCAGCGCGACGATCGCGGCCAGTACGGCGAGCAGCCAGCGCGGGAAGATCGGGATCTGGACGAACTCGCCGTCCAGCGGCGGCCGCGGGGCCACGCTCTCGTCGGTGACGGGGATCTCCGGGGTGACCGGCTCCATGGCGTACTCGGTCGCCGTCAGCGCGAACGGCCGGGTGACGGCCTTGCCGAACCAGATCGGCCGCCCGGTGCGCACCAGCAGCCGCAGTTCCGCGGATTCGCCGGGCTCCAGGGCCACGCGCGTCGGTGAGAACGCGAACTTCAGCTCGTCGCCCGCCTGGCCCGGCGTGAAGCCCGCCCGCACCGGGGTGTTGCCCTGGTTGCGCACCGCGAGCCGGTAGCGGCCGCGCAGCCAGCCGCGCCGCCGGCGCGGCAGCAGCTCGGTGCGCAGCTCGTGGAACTCGCTGATGTGCACGGTGGTCTCGGGCACCCGTACGGCGTCGGGGTGCTCGGCGGGCAGCACACGTACCGCGAGGGGCACCGCGCCTGCCCGTACCTCCGGGGAACGTGGTGGATCCAGGCGGATGGTCACGGTCTCGGCGGTGCCGGGGTAGAGGGAGACCCGCGCGGGCTCCACGGTCGACCAGGGCGCGCAGTCCCCGACGACCTCCAGGCTGTACGCCTCGACGATGTCGCTGTCGTTGCGGACGGTGAGCGTGGTCGTGGCGGTGCCGCCGGGGGCGACCGCCACTTCCGGAATGTCGAGACCGGACGCACCGGTACCGGAAGAGGCTGCAGAAGGCGTCACGCACGCGAGCGTAGATCCGTGGACGGGGCCGACACGAGGTGTGACGAGGGCAATACAAGGGCAGAGGTAATGCCCGGGAAGTCAGTGCAACTATGTTGTTGTTGAACAGAGTTGTTCCATTAATACGACTGACACGCAGTCGGTCAACGGCCCGTGCGACCCTCGCCCGACGTACTCCTCCGACGCCACTGACCGCCCCTGCGTGCACCCGATGCTTCCGAAAGCCCGTCACCGAACACCTACAGAACTTGCGGAACGCATGACACTCGTGCCATGCGCAGAGGAGAGCCTGAACCATGTCCGTAGTCGCGTCACACGAACCCGCCCCGGCCCGGGTGGCCTCCGCAGCCCCCGGGGTTTTACACGACACGCGTCCGGCCCGGGTGACCGTGGCCGTCCATGCCGCCGACCTCGTCCTTCGCGTCGGCATCGTCCAGCAGCTGCGCCAGCGCCCGGAGATCGAGCTGGTCGACGGCCCGGACGCGGATCAGGCCCAGGTCACGCTCGTGGTCGTGGACGGCGTCGACGACCAGGTCGCCGCGCTGCTGCACCGGCTGCGGCACAACAACGCCACCCGCACCGGGCTGATCGCCGGCAGTCTCGGGCCCGGCGCGCTCCAGCGGGTCATCGAGTGCGGGGTGGCCGCCGTGCTGCGCCGTGCCGAGGCGGACCAGGACCGGCTGCTGCACCTGGTCAAGGCCATCGCCAACGGTGAGGGCGTGCTGCCCGGCGACATGCTGGGCAAGCTCCTCACGCATGTCGCGAGCCTGCACCGCTCGGAGCTGGAGCCGCAGGGCCTGTCCCTGTCCAGCCTGACGACACGTGAGGCGGACATGCTGCGGTTGGTCTCGGAGGGCATGGACACCGCAGAGATAGCCCGGAAGACCGCGTACTCCGAACGCACCGTCAAGAACGTGTTGCACGAGGTCACGACGCGTCTGCAACTGCGCAACCGGGCCCACGCGGTCGGCTACGCGCTGCGCAACGGACTGATCTGACGGCCGCGGGCCGTACCTCGGGGGGAGCCGCGGCTTCCCGAAAGCACATCGCTGCTTCCCCCGGATACGGCCTCCGCGCCCTGCCGCCCGGGGCCGCCGCCCGGCAGGCTGGCAGGGTCGCACCCCGTACGGCCGCGCACGCGCACCCGCGCACGCCGGTACGGCCGCACACGTACGGTCGCGCGCCCGTACACGCACCCGAACGCCGCAGCACCCTGGGAGGGGACCGTGACCGGACCTGCCGACCCCCGCAGGCGCTTTCGCCTGGGAAGAGCCGGGGTGTCGCTGCTGCTGCTGGTCCCGCTGCTCGGGGCCACCGCGGCCGCCGGGGGAAGCGGCGGCGGCAGCTCCGCCACGCCGCGCGCGGCCGCCGCGGCCACCGGCGCGGACGACCGGATCACCTACGCGGGCACCAAGCACCGCAGCCTCGGCCAGGTGACGGCGCAGGACACCAAGAACAGCACCCCGCTGTTCGGCGACGGCCCCACCCACTACGACACCCAGCCGGCGGCGCTCGGCGACCAGCTGGTCTTCGCCAGTCTCCGCGACGAGCCGAAGCCGCAGATCTACCTGCGGTCCGCGGACGGCTCGGTGCTCAAGCTCACCAAGGGCATGGACGCCGCGCACCCGCGGCTCACCCCGGACGGCGGCTCGGTCGTCTTCGACGCCGCGGAACCGGCCGCGGGCGGCGGCACCCAGCGCGACCTGTGGCTCGTCCACACCGACGGCACCGGCCTGACCCGGCTCACCGACACCCCGGACAACGAGGAGAGCCCCACCGTCTCCCCGGACGGCAAGCAGATCGCGTTCTCCTGCGACAACGACCCGCTCACCGGCCCCCAGATCTACGTCCGCGACCTCGACGGCGGCCCGCTCACCCGGATCAGCGACCCCGCCAACGGCCCGGCCACCGAACCGGTGTGGAACCCGGTGGACGACGACGCGCACCGCGACCTCATCGCCTACACCGCCACGATCCCGCCCGACAGCGGCCCGCGTCTGACGGGGGCCAAGGCCGTCGCGGCGGCGGTCGCGAACGGCAGCCCACGGCTGCGGGTGACGGACGGCACGACCGACCAGCCGTTCATGGCGGGCGACTACGCCTCCTGGCGGGCCCACGGGGCATCCTGGCTGCCCGACGGGAACGAGGTGGTCTTCCTCAGCCCCGAGATCACGTGCGACTGCGAGGGCGACTTCGACCATGTCTTCCGCACCACGCTGCACTCCGACGGCCAGCCCTCGCTGGTGCTCACCGAGGACCGCGAGGTCACCTCGCCGACCTGGTCCGGCCCGGTGGACGGCGGCGGCGCGATCGTGGAGCGCGACACCGCGGCCAACCCCTGCATCGTGACCCTCCAGGACGTCCGGATGGACGGCTCCGACCCGCGCGACCTCGGGGTGACGATCCTGGAGGAGGACCCGGCGGCCTGGACGAACACCGATCCGACGAAGAACCCGCTGTTCGTGCCCGCGGCCGGCTACGACCCGTGGAGCGAACGGCAGAACTACACGCCGGACGGCCGCCGGATCGTCGTGACCCGCTTCGAGGACGTCGATCCCGGCAACCCCGACTCCGCGCGCATGGAGCGGATCTGGCTGGTGGACGCGGACGGCACCAACGGTGAGCCCATGCCGCTCGGCGGGCGTAACGCCACCGACTGGGACACCGACCCGACCTTCTCCCCCGACGGCAGCCACATCGCCTTCACCCGCACCTCCCCCGGCGGCGTCCTGGACGCGGCCGGTCCCAGCCAGGTCCTCATCGCCGACGCGAAGTCCGGCGCGATCACCGGGAAGATCACCCCGCCGGCCGGTCAGGTGCAGGGCCACGACGCGCAGCCCACCTGGTCGCCGGACGGCACCGTGCTGGCCTTCACCCGGGACACCGCGGACCAGGGCGGCGGCAAGCACATCTGGACCGCGCCCGTCGCCGACCTCGCCGACCAGCACGACGTGACCTCGGGCAACTGCCCCGCGAACTGCACCGTCATCGACGACAGCCCGGCCTTCTCACCGGACGGCCGCGGCATCGTCTTCAACCGCAAGAACGGCGGCGCGCAGCAGACCGACGAGCACGACGGCCTGATCCAGGTCGCCGCCGACGGCAGCGGCTGCAAGGTGCTGCTGCCGCAGGCCGCGCGCGGCAACGCCTGCACACAGGAGCTGCCCGACACCTCGCAGACCGGCCCCTTCCAGCCGCGGGACGCGGCCTGGACGGCGGACGGCAAGAGCGTCGTCTTCACCTCCCGCGAGGCCGAGGCCCCCAACAGCCCCGAGCACCTGCGGCTGCTGGACGTCGCGACCGGCACCGTCACGGCGCTGACCTCGGAGCTGGCCGGGCGGCAGAAGGAGCCGTCCGTCCAGCAGTCCGTGGACCTCGCGGTGGACGCGCCCGGCACCGTGCCCCCGGTCACCGTGGGCACCCCCACCACCGTCACCGTGAACGTGGTGAACCACGGCCCCGCCGCCTCGCCCGGCACGGTGCTGACGGTCCTGCCGCCCGAGGGCGTCCGGGTCACCGGCATCACCTGGCCCGGCCACACCTGCGAGGCCGCGTCGCTGCAGTGCAACGTCGGCGTCGTGCCGCCGGGCGAGAGCGTGCCGGTGACCGTCACGGTGATCGGGGACGTGCCCGGCGACGCGCCCATCCGCTGGCACGTCACCGGCAGCGTCATCGACCCGCTGCCCGACGACAACGACGGCGACACCGTGGTGCCCGTGCGGGAGGCGCCGCCCACCACGCCGCCGCCCACGACACCCCCGCCCACGACACCGCCGCCGACCACGCCTCCGCCGACGCAGCCGCCCGCCCCGCCCGCGCCCAAGGCCGGGCCCGGTGTGCACGTCACCGCGCAGCCCAACCCGGGCTATGTCGGCGGCAAGGTCGTCGTCAGCTACACCGTGCGCAACGGGCGCAACGCCCTCGCGACCGGCTTGCGGCTGCGGATCGGGCTGCCCGCGGGCCTGCCCAACTCCGGGCCGCCGCCGGGCTGCGACAGCTCGTGGGTCTGCGCGCTGCCGGACCTCAAGCCGGGCCGCAGCGTCGTCGTCACCGTCGTGCTCAGCCCCGACAAGGCGCTCACCGGCACCGTGACCGGCCGTCTCACCACGACCGGCACGGACGCCGACCTGAGCGACAACACCGCCCGGCAGAAGCTGCGGATCCTCCAGCCGGTGATCATCGCGGTGCCGCCGATCGGCAAGCCCGGCTTCGTGACCTCGGTCCGCGGCAAGGACTTCCCGCCCGGCGTCCCGGTACGTTTCACGTGGAACCCCGGCATCACCGCGGCGGCCGCGCCCACCTTCCCCGGCAAGGACGGCACCTTCATCGGCCAGCTGCTCATCCTCACCAAGGACCAGACCGGCCCGCGCACCATCACCGCCACCGGCCCCGGATTCACCTGCGAGCCCATCGACTTCCTGGTGGTCAGCGGCAGCATCCAGCCGCCGGACGAGGTGACCCGCCGGTGATCCACGAAGTCGACGAGGCCCTCGGCCGGCTCATCACCGAATCGGGCCTGGAGGCGTCGGGCGTCGAAGTGGTCTTCGACGCCCCGACGAAGGAATGGGCCGCGCGCCGCGGCGGCCCCACGGTGTGCGTGTTCCTCTACGACATCCGCGAGGACGTCAGCCGCCGCGGCAACGGCGCGGGGGAGATCTACGACGAGGAGGGGCACGTGGTGGGGCGGCGCACCCCGCCGCGCTGGTTCGACCTGACCTACCTCGTCACGGCGTGGGCGACCCGCCCGCAGGACGAGCACATGCTGCTCTCCCAGATCCTCGCGACGCTGACCTCCACCGAGACGCTGCCCGCCCGGCTGCTCGGCGGCTCGCTGGCCGAACTGAACCTCCAGGTCGGCCTGGACACCGCCGGTACGGGCATGGACGCGCCCGCCGCCGCCGACGTCTGGTCGGCCTTCGGCGGCGAACTCAAGGCCTCGGTGTCGGTACGGGTCCGCGCCCCGCTCGCCGGTGTCACCCGGCAGACCGCGCCGCCCGTCACGGAGGGCCTGGTGCTGCGCACGACCGACCCCGTCCACACCGCTGAGGAGACCGACCCCGGCCGCCGGCTGCGCTACCGGGAGGTCAGCGACCCGGGCCCGGACGGCTTCGCGGGCCCGCGCGACCGCGGCGCCCCACCCGCGCGCCGCCGCCGCGGGGAGCGCCAGCCATGAGCACGGTGGCCGCGAACCTCGCGCAGGAGGCACATCCGGAGGGGGCGCCCACCGGGGAGCCGGACTTCGACCTCTGGGAGCGGCTCGCCGTCGTCGAGGGGTGGGTACGGGGAGCCGTCGAACGGCGCCGGGGTGACGACCCGGACCCGGACGACCCCTACCGGGGGCAGTACCTCACGCCCGAGGCCGCGCAGCGCATCCTCGACGGGCCCGGCGGACTCGGCATGCCCGCCGCCGGGAGCTGGCGGCCCGCGCCGGGCACCGTGCTCGACGGGCTCGCCGCCCGCTTCGGGCTCACCGCGCTCGACCTGGACCTGCTGCTCGTCGCCCTCGCCCCCGACCTCGACGCCCGTTTCGAGTCGCTCTACGGCTACCTCAACGACGACCTGACGCGCCGCCGCCCCAGCGTCGGGCTCGCGCTCGAACTGTGCGGCCGCACGGGCATGTCGGCGGACCGCTTCCGGCTCGCCCCCGGCGCGCCGCTCGTCGAGGGCGGCCTGCTGGAGGTCACCGAACCCGAACGGCCCCCGCTCTCCCGGACGCTGACCGTGCCCGACCGGGTGACCGCACACCTGCTGGGCGGCTCCCGCCCCGACACCCGGCTCGCCGCCGTCCTCGGCGAGGCCGCGCCGGACCCGGCGGCCGAGCCCGCGCGGGTCCGGGCGGTGGCCGCCGCGGCGGCCACCGGGACGGGCCTGGTCCACCTGCGCAGCCGTGGCGGCGACGCCGAGGGCCTCGCCGTCGCCGCGCTGCGCGCGGCCGGGCTGCGCCCGCTCGTGCTGGACGCGGCGGCGCTCGCCCCGCGCGCCGCGGAGGTGCCGGACATCGCCCGCGCCGCCGCCCGCGAGGCGCGGCTGACCGGCGCCGGGGCGGTGCTCGGCCCGCTGGAGGCGCTGCCCGACCGGCCCGCCGAACGCGCCCGCGTGCTGGGGGAGTTGTGCGCGGCCCTGCGCGGCATCCCGTTCCTCACGCACGGCGGCTCCGCCTGGGACCCGGCGTGGGCGGCGGACGGCCCCGTCGTCCTGACCGTCCCCGCGCCCTCCCCCGAACGCCAGGCCGCCCGCTGGCGCCACGCCCTGGACGAGGCCGCCCACGCCGTACACCCGCAGGACGAGGCCGTACGCCCCGAGGGCCCAGCCCCGCAGGACGCCGCCGCGCTCGCCGCGGCCGTCGCCGCGCACCGGCTGGACGCGCGGCAGCTGCGCCGGGCGGCCGACGTGGCCGTGCGGACCGCCGCGCTCGCCGGGCGCCCGGTCGCGGCGGACGACCTGCGCACCGCCGTCCGCGCGCAGAACGGCGCGGGCCTGGAGCGGCTGGCCCGCCGGGTGGAGCCGGGTGTCGGCTGGGACGACCTGGTCCTCCCGCCGCCCACCCACCGCAGGCTGCGCGAGCTGGCACTGCGCGCCCGGCACCGCGACCAGGTGCTGGGGCAGTGGGGGATGCGGCCGGGCGGCGGCCGCGGGCGCGGCGTCATCGCGCTCTTCTCCGGCGAGTCCGGCACCGGCAAGACGATGTCCGCCGAGGTGGTGGCCGCCGACCTGGGCATGGACCTCTACGTCGTGGACCTGTCCACCGTCGTCGACAAGTACGTGGGCGAGACCGAGAAGAACCTGGAGCGGATCTTCACCGAGGCCTCCGCCGTCAACGCGGTGCTGCTCTTCGACGAGGCCGACGCGATCTTCGGCAAGCGCTCGGAGGTGAAGGACGCGAGCGACCGGCACGCCAACATCGAGTCCGCGTACCTGCTCCAGCGCATGGAGTCCTTCGACGGCATCGCCGTGCTGACGACCAACCTGCGGGCGAACCTCGACGCGGCCTTCACCCGCCGGATCGACGTCGTCGCCGACTTCCCGATGCCCGACGCCGGGCGCCGCCGGGACCTGTGGGAGCGCTGCCTCGGCGAGCGGCTGCCGCGCGCCGCCGACCTGGACCTGGCCTTCTGCGCCGAGCGCTTCGAGCTGGCGGGCGGCTCCATCCGGGCCTGTGCGGTGACCGCCGCCTACCTCGCGGCGGAGGCGGACGGCCCGCTGACCATGCGCCAGGTGGTGACGTCCATCGCGCAGGAGTACCGCAAGCTCGGCCGCCTGGTCCTGGCGGGCGAGTTCGGCCCCTGGCTCGCGCAGATCACCGACACCTGACGACCGGCCGCGCGCCACCCCCGACAGGTCCGCGTAGGCCGTCCGACCTGCTGCGGCGCGCTCCGCCGCCGGTCGTCCGGCGGGAGTTCCGGAGCGCGCTCGCGGGGTCACGCTGCGGGTCCGCAAAGGGCAGCGGGCCTGCCCCCCGGCAGGTCCGCGGGTCTCTGGCCGATGCAGGTGTCTGCTCCGCAGACTCGGGCTGGA
This sequence comes from Streptomyces sp. NPDC004031, assembly GCF_053604375.1. NCBI lineage: Bacteria > Bacillati > Actinomycetota > Actinomycetes > Kitasatosporales > Streptomycetaceae > Streptomyces > Streptomyces sp. NPDC004031. Next base: position 92,702 of record NZ_JBSGHL010000003.1, read on the forward strand.
GACAGGTGATCCGCAGCCGGATCCGCAGCCGGTATGGACGCGAAGGAGCGAGTATGGCGACGTACCTCACCCCGGGTGTGTACATGGAGGAGGTGCAGTCCGGGGCGCGGCCGATCGAAGGGGTCGGCACCGCCGTCGCCGCGTTCGTCGGCTTCGCCGAGACCGGACCGTTCCACGCACCGACGCTGGTGACCAGCTGGGACCAGTACAGCCAGCTCTTCGGTGGCTTCACCGAGGGCACGTACCTGGCGCACGCGGTCTACGGCTACTTCGCCAACGGCGGCGGCGCCGCGTACATCGTGCGCATCGGCGGTGCGGCGGGCACGGGCGCGGACAGCGCGCAGAAGGCGGTCGGTTCGGCGGAGCCCGTCGAGCTGGGCGGCTTCACCGTCGTCGCCAAGCCCGGTGCGGCCGGTCTGACGGTCGAGGTCGCGGACGCGGAGGGCGACAGCCCCGCGGAGGACCGCTTCAAGCTGCTGGTCAAGCAGGGCGACAAGGTCGTGGAGACCTTCGACGCCTCGACCCGCAAGAACGTCCGCGCCTACCTGGTGACCCAGGCGCGCGGGTCGAGCTACGTCGAGGTCGCCGAGAAGCGCGGCAGCGCCCAGACCCGCCCGGCCAACGGTGTGACCGCGCTGGCCGACGGCCCGGCCCCGGCGGGCCGCGGCGGCTCCGGCGAGGTGCAGCGGCTCAGCCCGTCGGAGTACGTGGGCGACACCGCGGCCCGTACCGGCTTCGGCGGCCTGGAGACGATCGACGAGATCACCATGGTCGCCGTCCCGGACCTGATGAGCGCCTTCCAGCGCGGCGCGATCGACGCCGAGGGTGTGCGCACCGTGCAGCTCGCCGTCATCGCGCACTGCGAGCAGATGGGCGACCGGGTCGCCGTGCTGGACGCCCCTCCCGGGCTCTCCGCGCAGCAGGTGCGCACCTGGCGCAACGACGAGGCGGGCTACGACTCCCGCTACGCGACGCTCTACTACCCGTGGGTGCGGGTCTTCGACCCGGCGCTCGGCCACAACACCATCGTCCCGCCGAGCGGCCACATCGCCGGTGTGTGGGCGCGCAGCGACGTCGAGCGCGGGGTGCACAAGGCGCCCGCCAACGAGGTCATCCGCGGCGCGGTGGATCTGGAACTGCGGCTCAGCAAGGGCGAGCAGGATCTGCTCAACCCGATCGGCGTCAACTGCGTGCGCGCCTTCCCCGGCCGCGGCATCCGCGTGTGGGGCGCCCGCACCCTCTCCTCCGACCCGGCCTGGCGCTACCTGAACGTGCGCCGGCTGTTCAACTACCTGGAGGAGTCCATCCTGCTGGGCACCCAGTGGGTGGTCTTCGAGCCCAACGACGACCGGCTGTGGTCCAGCATCCGGCGCAACGTCACGGCCTTCCTCACCGAGGAGTGGCGGCGCGGCGCGCTGTTCGGCCGCACCGCCGACGAGGCCTTCTACGTCAAGTGCGACCGCGACAACAACCCGCCGGAGTCGATCGACCAGGGCCGTGTGGTGTGTGAGATCGGCGTCTGCCCGGTCAAGCCCGCGGAGTTCGTGGTCTTCCGGCTGGCGCAGTTCTCCGACAGCACCAGCCTCATCGACGAGTGACCGCGGCGACAGCGACCGCGACAGCGACTGCGACCGCGACAGCGACCGCGAACCAGCGACGTAGCAAGGAAAGGTGACGGAAAGTCATGGCAGAGGGCGACGCGCTTTCCACCCACATCTTCGGCGTGCAGCTCGGCGGCTACCTGGTGGAGTCCGTCCAGGAGATCAGCGGGCTGACCGTCGAGGAGGAGGTCGTCGAGGTCCGGCAGGTCAGCTCCGACGGCAAGCAGATCATCCGCAAGCAGCCCGGTGCCCGGCTGGCCGGTGAGATCACCATCACCCGCGGCATCGACAAGAGCAGCGAATTCACCAAGTGGATCAAGGAGACGCTCAACAAGGGCGCCGTCAACACCGCTCGGCAGAACCTCACGATCGAGATCAAGGACTCCGAGGGCAGCACGGTCCGCCGCATCCAGCTGATGCAGGGCTGGGCGTCCAAGTGGGAGGGCCCGTCCCTCAACGCGGGCCAGTCGTCCGCGGCCACCGAGTCCGTGACCATCGTGTTCGAGGAGATCGTCGTCGAATGAGGCGCCGTACGGTCAGCGCGGGCAGCCTGGAGGAGATCCTCGAGGCGACGGCACCACTCGTCCGCACGCCGGACCAGCAGCCGGAGCAGCCGGGGGCCGCCGCACCGGCAGCCCCCGCCGCCCCGGCGGCGGCCGCCCGGCGGCAGCAGGCGCTGCGCGACGAGTTCGAGTTCGAGCTGCCGCGCGGCTACGTGGACGACGAGGGTGTCGTGCACCGGCACGGCGCCATGCGGCTGGCCACGGCCCGCGACGAGCTGCGCCCGCAGATCGACCTGCGGGTCAAGGAGAACCCGGCGTACCTGAGCGTGGTCCTGCTCAGCCAGGTCATCACCCGGCTGGGCCCGATCACCGATGTGCACGCCGGGATCGTCGAGCGGATGTACGCGACCGACGTCGCCTTCCTCCAGGACTTCTACCGGCGGGTCAACAGCGAGGGCCACACCCGCGCGGCCGTGACCTGCCCGCACTGCGACGGCGGCTTCGAGGTCGATCTCTCGGGCGGGCGCCTGGGGGAATCGTGACGTACGCCCTCCCCCGGCTGCGGGAGGAGATCGCGTACATCGCCTACCACTTCCACTGGGCGCGCGAGGAGATCCTCGACCTCACGCACGACGAGCGGCGCCAGTGGGTGAACGAGATCGCCCGCATCAACACCCGTATGAACGAAGGCGGTTGAGCACATGGCATGGCGGGACAGGCTGCACCGCCGGCCCGCCGGCGGCTCCGCCGGGCCTGCCGCGGAGGGCGCCGACGCGCCGGTCGCTTCCCCCGCGGGCGGTCCCGCCGGGGGCGCCGGTGCGGGCCGTGCCATGCCCCCCGGGTGGGACGGCGGATGGCGGCGGACGTCACCGCCCGAACTGACCGTCGCCCGCTCCGCGTCGGGCGTGAGCGACGGCCTGGTCTTCCGGGGCCGCCTCGCGTCGTGGCAGAACCCGATGTTCGACAGCGGCCTCGGCCACGCGGTCTCCCCGAGCGCTCCCGCGGGCGTGGCGCGCGGGGTGACCCGGCCGCCCGCCCCGGGGCCCGTGCCCGCTCCGCGTGCCGGGCGCGGGGGTCCGCTGCTGCTCAGCGCGGTGGGGGACGGTACGGCGGGGGGCCCGGCCGCGTCAGGTACGGCCGCCTCCCGGCCGCTCGTGCCCGCCGCCGACTCGCCCGCGACGCTCACCGGTCCGGCTCCGGCGGTGCAGCGGGCCACGACCGTTTCCGCTTCCGCTGCCGCGGTGCCGATACCGCTCGTACGGCGGGTCGCCGTGGTGCCGGGCACGGGGGAGGCCCCGCCCGTCGCGGGCCGCGACTCCGCCGGAGGGGCCCGGCGCACCGCCGGGGACGTCCCGGCCGTACGGCCCCGCCCGGTGGGGCCGTCGCCGGTCGTCGCACGCCGCCCGGCCCGTCCGGCGGTACGGCGGCTGAGCGCGCTGCGTCCGCCGGTCGCGCCCGAGGCGGCCCCGGTGCAGCGGGCGGGGGACGCGTCCGGAGCCGTTTCCGTACCGGCGCCGGACGGCCGGGAGCCGCAGGGTGCCGGTACCGCTTCTGCGGCGGTCGGCGGGATGCCGGTGGTGCAGCGGGCGGAGGGGGCTTCCGACGCTGCGGGCTCCGGACCGCAGACGGGCGGCCCGTCCAGCTCGTCCGGGGCTGGGGGCGTGCAGCGGGCGGTGCCGCCGCTCGGAGGGCGTGAACCGCTGGGTGACCTGCCGAACGCGGCGCCGTCCGTGCCTGTGTCCGGGGGCGCGCCCGCGGCCGCCGGGGGGCTCCCGGTGGTGCAGCGCGCGGAAGGCGCTGCGGAGGGCGGCGGCTCCGGGCCGCGCGCCGGGAGCGGTGACGGACGGGACGGTGCCGGGGCCTCCGGGGCTGCGGCGCCCGGAGCCGGAGGTGTGCAGCGGGCGGTGCCGCCGCTCGGCGGACGCGGCCCGCTCGGGCCGCCCATGGCCCAACTCCCCGACACGGTGCGGCCGGTGGACTCCGGCGCGGGCGGCGGCGCGATGCCAATCGTCCAGCGTGCGGAAGCGGCTCCCGGTGGGAGCGGCCCGGCAGGTGGCGGGTCCGGCACGGCGTCCGGTTCCGCGAGCCGTGGTCCGTCCGGCGACCGACCCGGCACCGCGTCTCCCGCGGGCGGCGGCGCGTCCGGTACGGCCCCGGGCGCGCGGACCAACGACGCTCCGGGGGGCGCGGACGCGGTCCATGGAGGGCCTGTGCAGCGGGCGGTTCCGCCGCTCGGCAGCCGGACCCCGCTGGGTGACCTGCCCGACGCGGCGCCGCTGGCGCCCGCGCCCGGGGGCGCGCCCGCGACCGCCGGGGGACTGCCGGTGGTGCAGCGCGCGGAAGGTGCCGCGGACGGCGGCCCCGGCCGGACGGCGGCGGCGGACGGTACGGGGGCGCGGCCCGGAACGGCCACGCCCGGTGACGTGGCCGTGCAGCGTGCCGTGCCGCCGCTCGGCGGACGCAGCCCGCTCGGCCCTCCCCTGACCCAACTCCCGGACAGCGCGCAGCCGGTGGGCCCCGCCGGAGGCATGCCGGTCGTCCAGCGTGCGGAGAACGCCGCGGACGGCACGGGCCCGGCGGCTGGTGGCGGGTCCGGCACCACCGCGCGCGGCGGCGACGCGACCGGCACGGGCGCCCCCGGCAACGGCGACAGCACCGTGCAGCGGGCCGTGCCGCCGCTCGGCGGGCGCACCCCGCTCGGGGCTCCCGTGCCCCGACTCCCGGACAGCGCAGGGCCAACGGCCACGGCACCCAGCGGCGGCCTGCCCGTCGTCCAGCGTGCGGAAGGCACGGCCGAGGCGCCCGCCCCACCCGCCGCCGCCCCGCGTCCCCGGAGCGGTCTGGGCGCCCCCCTCCCCGCGATGCCGGCCACCGCGGAGATCCCCGGCGCGCCCCGTACCGTCCGGCGTGCCCCGGCCGCCCCCGTGCTCGGCCCGACCGACCTGCGGCCCCGTACGCCCGAAGCCCCCGCCGCCCCGGCGCGTCCGGCGAACACCGGGGCATCCGCCGGCCCCGCCGCCCCGCTCGTCCGGCGTCCGGCTCCCACCGGCCCGCCGCCGGTCGTCGTCGCGCGCTCCCTCGCGGCAGGCAGCGGCGGCGCGCACCCGCTGACCCTCTTCCCGGCGCGGGCGCAGACGCGGACGCAGGCCCCGACCGCCGGGCGCGCCCTCCCGCTGCTGACCGGCCGCGGCCTCACCCCCAGCACGCGTGCCCCCGAGGGCGCCGCACCGCCCTCCGCCGCTGCGGCCCCGCCCGTGGTGGCCCCGCGCTGGCCGGGCGCCCCGGGCCCGGGTGTCCCGCAGGTCCAGCGGGCGGAAACGGGCTCGGCCCCGCCGCCGCTGGTCCGGCCCGCGGCGCCGGCCGCTCCCGTACCCTCCGCCGTTCCCGGCGCGCTCGCCTCCGCGGGCGCGCCCCCCGTCGTGCCCCTGGTCCAGCCCCGCCCCACCGCACCCGGCGGGAGCGCGGGCCCTTCCGGCGCCCCGCCCGTCCCCGTCGTCCCGGTCGTCCAGCGCAGCGCCCTGAACGGCGCGGACTTCGGCCTGCCGCCGGGCGTACCGGTCACCCCCGTTCCCAAGCCGCAACGCCAGGCGCAGCCGCAGGCGCAATCGCAGCCGGTCCAGCGCCGTACCGCGGGCCTCACCGCGGCGGGCGGGCAGCCGCAGCAGCAACCACAGGCCCAGCCGCAGGCACACGGCACCGACCCGGCCGAACTGGACGACCTGGCACGGCGGTTGCTCGAACCCGTCTCCCGGCTGCTGCGCACCGAGCTGCGCCGCGGGCGGGACCGTATCGGCCGTCCGCACGACGGCCGCCGCTGAGGGCGGGGAGAGGGAAGAGGGAGTCAGCAACGATGACGGACAGCATCTTCGCCACGAGCGTGTTCTTCCGGCTCGCCATCGGCGGCAACGACCTGGGCGCCTTCCACACGTGCTCCGGCATGGGCGCGCAGGTGGAGATGGAGAGTTACGCCGAGGGCGGCAACAACGGTTTCGCGCACCAGCTGCCGGGCCGGGTGACGTGGTCGAACATCACGCTCACCCGTCCCGTCACCGCCGACACCGCGAAGATCGCCCGCTGGCTGGACGAGACGCTGCGCCGGGTGCAGCCCAAGGACGGCGAGATCGTCGCCCTGCGGCCGGACCTGACGCAGATCATCAGCTGGCAGGTCTTCGGCATCGTGCCGGTGCGCTGGGAGGGGCCGTCGTTCGACCCGTCCAACTCCCAGGCGGCGGTGGAGACGCTGGAGATCGCCCACGAGGGCCTGCGGCCCGGCTGACCGGTCACCGCCCCTGCCGTCCAGCGCACTTGAGAGCCACCCGTCCGGAAAGGAACCCCTCGCATGTCCCCCGCGCTCCGCTCCGGCCGGACCTCGGCTCAGCTCGTCCTCATGGAGCCGCCCGCGACCGTCGGCGCGAAGCCGGGCGGTCAGATCGCCGTGCTCAACCTCCAGTTCAACCCCAACACCCTCCAGTTGCAGAAGACCAACGAGTGGCGGCGGACGCCGTCCCGGATGGCGGAGGAGTCGGCGCTGCCGGAGTTCGTGGGCAGCGGCCCGCGCACGCTGAGCCTGGACGTCTTCCTCGACGCCACCGCCACGCACGACAACTCCGTGGAGCAGGCGGTGGAGAAGCTGCTCAAGGCGTGCGTGCCGACCCCGGCGAGCCTGGGCCGCAAGAAGCCCGCGAGCCCGTGGGTGCGGTTCGAGTGGGGCACGGCCCGCACGACCTCGTTCTACGGCGTCGTCATGAGCGTCGCGGCGACGTACACGCTCTTCGACGTCGACGGCAAGCCGCTGCGGGCGACGTGCGCGCTCGCGATCGAGGAGGCGAGCGTCGACGTGCCGGGCCAGAACCCGACGTCCGGCGCGCGCACCGCCCGCAGCACGCACACCGTCGTCGCGGGCGACACCCTGGCGATGCTCGCGTGGCGGGAGTACGGCGACGCGTCCGCCTGGCGGGAGATCGCCGAGGCCAACGGCATCGACGACCCGATGGCGCTCGCACCCGGCACGGAACTCGTGGTGCCCGCGCTGCGCGGGGCCGGAGCGGAGGGCTGACGCCCGAGCTCCCGCAGTGGTCGGCCGAGGCACGAGGCCGCCCGCGGAGGGAGTGAGCAGGAAGACCGACCACAAGAGAGGAGGAAGAGGCATGAGCGAGCAGGGCGGGCGGTCCTTCGCGGCGGACCCGATCGTGGAGGCGCCCGGCGAACTCCCCAAGATCTGGGCGGCGCAGCTGGTGAGCTGTGTCGTGGACGAGAACGTGGGGCTGCCGGACGCCGCCGTGCTGACCTTCCGCGACCCCGACCACGAATTCCTCGGCAAGACCGGCATCACGATCGGCACCCCGCTGAAGGTGTCGGTCGTGACCGCCTCCGGGCAGGGCCGCGAGCTGCTGTTCAACGGCGAGGTCACCGCGCTGGAGCTGGACCGCGACCGTACCGGCAGCTTCACCGTCGTGCGGGCCTACTCGCGGGCGCACCGCCTGCAACGCGGCCGCCGGGTGGCGGCCTACCGCAACATGTCGGCGTCGGCGATCGTGCGGCAGGTCGCCTCCCGCGCGGGCCTCGCGGTCGGCAAGGTCGAGGCGGCCCCGGTCACGTACAAGCAGCTCTCCCAGGCGAACGTCTCGGACTGGGACTTCCTGCAGTTCCTCGCGCACGAGAGCGGCGCGCTGGTGCGGGTGGACGACAAGGGCGTGCTGCAGTTCACCAAGCCGAAGAACGCCTCCGGCGCGCCCTCGCCCTCGACCTCCGCCGCCCGCAACCCGCTCGTCCTCGAATACGGCCGCAACCTGCTCGCGCTGCGGGCCGCGCTCACGGCCGCGGACGGCGCCGCGCAGGTGGAGGTGCGCGGCTGGGACGTGCGGACGAAGAAGCCGCTGGTCTCGCGGGAGCCGTCGGTCGTGAGCGACAGCGTGCGGCCGGGGCTCAGCCCGTCGCGCGCCTCGTCCGTCTTCGGCACCGCCAAGCTGACCGTCACCGACACCCCGTACGGCACGCTCGCCGAGACCACCGCCGCCGCCGGGGCGGCCGCCGACCAGGTCGCGGCGGGCTTCGCCGAGCTGGAGGCGGTGGCCGAGGGCAACCCGATGCTGCGCGCGGGCGTACCGGTCGCGCTCGGCAACGTCGGGGAGGCCTTCTCCGGGCGCTACACCGCGACCGCGGCCCAGCACGTCCTGGAGCCCGACCGCGGCTACCGCACCACCGTGTGGGTCGGCGCCAGCCCGGACCGCTCGCTGACCGGCCTGGTGACCGGCGCCAACGCCCCCGGCCGCGGCGCCCGCGTCCCGGGCCTGGCCACCGGCGTCGTCACGGACGTGCGCGAGCCGGAGGGCGGGCAGAACGGCGCGGTGCGGCTCACCTTCCCCTGGCTCGACGACACCTACGTCACCGACTGGGTGCGCACCGTGCAGTGGGGCGGCAAGGGCGGCGGCGGAGTGGTCAGCCCCGAGGTCAACGACGAGGTGCTGGTCGGCTTCGAACAGGGCCTGCTGGACCACCCGTTCGTCATCGGCGGCCTCTACAACGGCCAGGACAAGCCCTCCAAGCACGACGTGCCGCTCGTCGACCGCACCAGCGGAAAGCTCAACCGCCGTTCGGTGGTGTCGCGTTCGGGCCACCGGGTGGAACTGCTGGACGCGCCCACGGGCCTGAACGGCGTCCGCCTGCAGACCGGCGACGGGCGCCTCACCGTCTTCCTCGACGACCGCAACAACCGCATCGAGGTCACCGTCACCGCGTCGGCGGGCGGCGCCGCGCTCAGCTCCCTGGTCATGGACCGCAGCGGCATCACGCTGGACGCCAAGCAGGGCACGGTCAACGTGCGCGGACGGCAGGTCAACGTGGACGGCACGGCGGGCGCCCGGGTCAGCGGCGCGTCCGTCAGCGTCAAGGGCACGGCGGACGTCACCGTGGACGGCGGCGCGCTCGGTGTGCTCAAGGCCGCACTTGTCCGGATCAACTGAGGCGCGCCCATGGTGACTTGCTCGTACGCTGACAGGTGCCGGCCACCGGACGGCCCCGGCCGCACCCCCGTACCGGCCCCACCGGGCTCACGACCCCAACCGGCCCCCGGGCCGCAGGACTTCCGCGAGGAGCGACGTATGCCGGCCGCAGCCCGAACCGGTGACCCCACCGACCACGGCGGGGCGATCACCACCCCGCCGCCGCCCGCCGCAGCGACGGTGGCCCGTGTGCTGATCGGCGGCAAGCCCGCCGCCGTCGTGGGCAGCCTGCACGTGTGCGTCGTGCCGCCGCACGCCGCGCTGGGCCCGGCCGACGTCATCCTGCCCAGCCCCACCGCGCTCGCCCGCCCCGTCCTCATCGGCGGGCTGCCCGCCGCGCGGATGGGCGACCGCACGGTGTGCGGCGCGCAGATCATCCTCGGGGCGGTCAACGTGCAGATCGGAGGGGTGTGATGAGCGAGCGCTTCATCGGCCGCGGCTGGGCCTTCCCGCTGCGGGTCGGGCCGACCGGCGGCATCGCCATGGTCGAACGCGAACGGGAGCTGGAGGAGGCGATCCGGCTGGTGCTCGGCACCGCGCCCGGCGAGCGCCCGATGCGCCCCGAATTCGGCTGCGGCATCCACGAGTACGTGTTCGCGCCGGGCGACGGCGCGACCGCCGGGCGGATCGCCCAGCAGGTGCGCGAGGCGCTGGAGCGGTGGGAGCCGCGGATCCAGGTGGACGACGTCGTGATCGCCTTCGACCAGATCGACGCCGGGACGCTCTACATCGACGTCCACTACACCGTCCGCTCCACCAACGACCGGCGCAACCTCGTCTTCCCCTTCTACACGATCCCGTCCGACTCCGCCGAGGACTCCTACGCGGCCCTCCCCGACGTCGTCCCGCTCGGTGAGCGGAGGGCCGGCTGATGCCCCTGCCCGCACCCAACCTGGACGACCGCCGCTTCCAGCAGCTCGTGGACGAGGCCAAGCGCTACGTCCAGCAGCGCGCCCCGGAGTGGACCGACCACAACGTCTCCGACCCCGGCGTCACCCTCATCGAGACGTTCGCCTACCTCGTGGACCAGCTGCTCTACCGGCTCAACCGGGTCCCCGAGAAGAACTACCTCGCCTTCCTCGACCTGCTCGGCATCCGGCTCTTCCCGCCCGCCGCCGCCCGCGCCGACATCGACTTCTGGCTCTCCGCCCCGCAGGACGACACCCTCGTGCTGCCCGCGGGCACCGAGGTCACGACCGTGCGCGGCGAGACCGAGGACGCGGTGGTCTTCACCACCACCGCTGAACTGCGCATCCTCCCCTCGTCGTTGGAGCGGCTCGTCGCCGCCCCGCGCGGCGGCGAGCAGACCGACCGTACCCGCACGCTCGCCGAGGGGCGGGACGTGCCGTGCTTCCAGAGCGCCCCGCAGCCCGGCGACGCGCTGCTCTTCGGCCTGCCCACCGCCGTACCGCGCTGCATCGTCGCCATCCGCCTGGACAGCCGCGTCGAGGGCATCGGCGTCGACCCCCGGCAGCCCCCGCTGGTGTGGGAGGCGTGGGACGGCGCGGCCTGGCAGGAGTGCGAGACCGGCGAGGACACCACCGGCGGGCTCAACCGCCCCGGCGAGATCGTGCTGTACGTGCCCGCCGGGCACACCGCGTCCACCAGCGGCGGCACCCGCGCCGGCTGGCTGCGCTGCCGCGTCACCGAACCCGAACCCGGCCAGCCCTTCTACTCCGAGTCGCCCACCGTGCGCGAGGCCTCCGTCTTCACCATCGGCGGCACCATGCCCGCCGAGCACGCGCAGACCCTCACCGACGTGCCGCTGGGCACCTCCGAAGGCGTTCCCGGGCAGGCCTTCCGGCTCGCCCGCCCGCCCGTGCTGCTCGACGGCGAACCGCCCGTCGTCGAGGTCTCCTCCGCCTCCGACGGCGGCGGCTGGCAGCGCTGGCAGATCGTCGAGAGCTTCGGCCGCTCCGCGCCCGAGGACCCGCACGTCACGCTGGACGCCACCGCGGGCGAATTCGCCTTCCCGCCCGCCGTGCGCGAGGCCGACGGCACCCTGCGGCACTACGGCGCGGTGCCGCCGAAGGGCGCGCAGATCCGCGTCGCCCGCTACCGCACCGGCGGCGGCCCCGCCGGGAACGTCGCCCGCGGCGCCATCTCCGTCCTGCGCAGCTCCGTCCCGTACGTCGCCCGCGTCACCAACCGCGAGGCCGCGCGCGGCGGCGTCGCCGGGGAGACCGTCGACAACGCCAAGATGCGCGCCCCGGACGCGCTGCGCATGCAGGAGCGCGCCGTCACCGCGGAGGACCACGAGATCATCGCCCGCCAGGCCGCGCCCTCCGCCGCCCGCGTCCGCTGCGTGCCCGCCGGCTCCGCGGGCGCCGTACGCGTCCTGGTGGTGCCCGACGCGGTCGCGGACGAGGGCGACGACCGGCTCCGCTTCGAGCAGCTCATCCCCTCCGACCAGGTGCTCGGCGCGATCACCGAGGCCCTCGACGAACGCCGCCTCATCGGCACGAACGTCGCCGTCGAACCCCCCGCCTACCAGGGCGTCACCGTCGTCGCCCGCCTCACCACCGCCCCCGGCGCCGACCCCGACACCGTCCGCGAGGCCGCCCTCGACGCCCTCTACCACTACCTCAACCCCCTCACCGGCGGCCCCGACGGCACCGGCTGGCCCTTCGGCCGCCCCGTCCAGTACGGCGAGATCTTCGGCGTCCTCCAGCGCGCGACCGGCGACGCCGTCGTCCAGGAGATCCGCCTCTTCCCCGCCGACCCCCTCACCGGCCGCCGCGGCGCCCCCACCGACCGCCTCGACGTCACCCCGGACGCGCTCGTCTTCTCCCACCAGCACCAGGTCGCTGTCGCTGCGCCAGACGGGACCCCGGCATGAGCCCCCGCCAGCGCGGGGTGCGCGCCTTTTCCGCCGGGGGCGGTGGGGCGAGGGTGTGTTTGCGCTGGGGGGCACACCAGGGGCGCGGGGAACTGCGCGACCAGCCCACCACCGGCCGGTGGTCCGGAAACGACAGCAACTGCCCCTCCGGGTCGGGATCTTCCCGCGCCCCGGTGGGGGCTGACCGCGCAGTTCTCCCCCAGGGCTTCGCGTGGGAGGTACCCCCACGCGCCCCTGAAAACGCTCGCCCGGCGGGGCACACGCAAGCCCCGGGGGGCGCCCCGCGCGGCAGCGCGAACGGGGAGGTCACCCGATGAGCCGAGCAGCCGTACCCGGCCTGCGGAGCAGGCACCCCATCGGCGAGCAGCTACCCGCGCTGTACGCGGACGACGACCTCGCCCAGCGATTCACCGCCGGGCTCGACGTCGTCCTCGCCCCCGTCTTCGCGACGCTCGACAACCTCCCCGCCTACCTCGACCCGCGCCTCGCGCCGCCCGACTTCCTGGCGTGGCTGGGCTCGTGGGTCGGGGCGGTGGACGACCCGCGGTGTCCGCTGGAGCTGCGCCGCGAGGCGGTCGTCCGCGCCCTGGAGCTGCACCGGCTGCGCGGCACCCGCAAGGGCCTGGTCGAGGCGCTGTGGCTGGTGCTGGGCGTGCACGCCGACGTCAGCGGCGACGGCGGCGCGACCTGGTCCCGTACCCCCGGCGCGGACCTCCCGCCGCAGGACCCGGCGGGCCCGCTCGTCCGGGTGTGGCCGGGCCGCGAGCCGCAGGTGGACGCCGAGCGCGTCCGGGAGACCGTCCGTGCGATGTGCCCGGCGCACACCGCCTGCCGGGTGGAGATCCTGCCCGGCCCGCCGAGCGAAGGGAGGTGACGCCATGCGTGCGTGTCCCGCGTGCGGGGCGTCCAATGCGCCAACGGAGGACTTCTGCGGCACCTGCGGTACGTATCTGGGCTGGTCGCAGAGCCCGGCGCCGTCGTCGTCCGTGTCACCGCCCGCGGCGGAGCCGGAGCCGGAGCCCGTACCGGAGCCGGCACCGGCCCCAGCAGCGGCACCGGCCCCCGCACCCGCACCCGCACCGTCCGACCCGGAGCCCCCGGCGGCGGCGCCCGCCGAGCAGCCCGCTCCCCCCGAAGCTCCCGAGCCCGAGGCCCCCGAACCCCGGGGAGGGCGCCTGCGGCGGGCGGCGCGCGGGGCCTCCGAGGCGGTCTCGTCGGGCGGCGCGGCCCGTGCGGCGCACACCCCCGAGGCGGCGGAGGGCCGCGTGCGGCGTGCGGCGGACGCCCCGGACCGGGCGGAGGGCCGCCTGCGCCGGGCGACGGACGCGGCGACCGACCCCGACGCGTGGGCGGGGCGCCTGCGGCGTGCCGTGCGCGACGGCCTGTCGGGGTCCGGCTCCCACGTATCCGAGTCGCCGCCACCCCCCGCTACCCCGAGCAGTTCGGCCACCACCCCCGCGCCGCGGGCAGATCCGCCCACCGTCCCGCAGGAGTCCGTACCCCCGCAACGTCCCGCGGCGCCCGCGCCCGCACCCGTACCGCCTGCTTCCCCGCAGGACTCCGCACCGCCCCGGCGGCCCGCCGCGCCCGCAGCGCCCGCCGCGGAGGAAGCGCCCGAGGGGGATCCCGCGCCGGTGCGGCCCGTGCTGCCCGGTCGGCCGGTCGCACCGCGCCCGGTGGTGCGGCCGCTGCCGGAGCCGGAGGAGGCCGAGGGGGAGCCCTGCCCCAACTGCGGGACGCTCAACCCGCCGGACCGCCGTTTCTGCCGCCGCTGCGCCACCCCGCTGAACCCCGCGCCCGCGCGCGCGGCCCTCCCCTGGTGGCGGACGATCTGGCCCTTCAGCCGCCGGGTGCGGGCGGGTTCGGGCCGCTTCAAGCGGCTGCTGGTGATCCTCCTGGTGGTGGCCGTCCTCGCGGTGGGCGTGTTCTTCGCCCTGCCCGCCGGACGCGGCCTGTTCGAGGACACGAAGGACAAGCTGGACGGCGCGAAGCCGATCCGCCCGGCGCACGCCACCGCCAGCGCGCAGATCCCCGGCCATCCGGCCGCGAACACCCTGGACGGCCTCAACAACCGCTACTGGGGCGCCCCTTCGGCGGGCGCGACGATCACGTACACCTTCGCGCAGCCCATCCGGCTGGTGGACGTCATCATCACCAACGGCGCCTCCGCGACCCTGAAGGAGTACCAGGCCGAGGGCCGCGCCCTCACGATCGACCTGGACACCACCTCCAGCAAGGGCGAGACCCACCACCAGGAGCTGACCCTCGACGACCGCCCCGGCGACCAGACCTTCACGACCGGCGTCAGCGACGTCACGACCGTCCGCCTCACCCTGCGCGCCCCCGCGGGCCTGACGAAGGGCCACCATCTGGCCCTGGCCGAGGTCGAGTTCTTCCGCCGCGGCTGAACCCCCGTGCTCCGCCGCCGGTTCCGGCGGCGGAGCGCCCCCGCACGTCCCCCGCGGTGGCCGAGAACACCCCCTCCCCGGAGGCCCTCTCCGTACCCTGTGTGACGGGAGAGACACCCGATGCACCTGACCCCGGGGGGGAGTCATATGCGCAGCGTGAACCCGGAAGACCTGGAACGCTTAGCCACACTGCTGGACGGCGCGGATCCGACGAGCCTGAAGAACGCCACGGATTCCGTCTTCCGCAGAGCGGCCACCCTCAACGTCACCTCGAAACTCGCCACCCTGCGCCCCATGGCGTCCTGGGCCACCGAAACCGCCCCCGACCTCCGCCGCCGCGCCGCCCGCACCCGCCTTGCCAACGGCGACCTCTCCGGCGGCCTCCTCTGGGCCGGCTTCACCCCCGACGACCTCACGCACTACCGCGGCACCGCCCTCGACCCCGAAACCGTCCTGATCGCCGACTCCGTGGCCACCAGCGACGATCCCAACGCCTCCCTCTTCCACCGCAAACCCGGCGAAAACCTCGAAACCTACCTCGACCGCCTCCGCGCCACAGCCCTGACCAGCATCCCCGGCCTCCACCCCTTCGAGCCCGCCGTCGAGTACCTGATCGGCGCGTACGGCGACTGGACGTCGGTGGCCGAGTCCGGCGGACACGCGGTCGCGCAGGGGACGGCGCTGGCCAGGGTGCTCGTCCACAACTCGTTTGTGAACGGCTGGGGCAGTTCCTTCAAAACCTGGCTCGCTGCGGGCCTTCGAGGGAGCAGCAATCCGGCCATCTCCCGCATGGGCACATGGCTCAACTCCCTGTCCCCGGAACTCAGGTCGCTGTCAGCCCCGGGCACATGGCTGCCGTCCAAGGTTTTGGGACCGCTCGCACGCATCCCGGGGGCGGGGGACCAAATCTCGGGGTTCGCCAACGCCCGCTACGACCAATTGCGCCGGTTACCGCTCTTCACCGACTCCTTTCGGGGAGTGTCGGTCAACAAGGCCATCAACTTCTTCATCGGCAGCGACAAACTGGCCGGCCAGTACTCGCGGGCGACACACGCGGGGCAAGCCGTCTCCCGGGCCGCCAACGCCCGCCTCCTGAGCGTCCTCACCAACGCCTACGGCGAGACCCGCCTCGTGGCCGCCGCTCCCCGCGTGACGTCCCTGGTGCGCGGCATCAGCATCGCGGCCCGGACCTCGGGCGTACTGCGCGGACTGGGTATCGGCACCAGCGCCGCCGCAACGGTCTTCAGTGGCCTCAACGTCATCTCCGACGGCCTCAACCCGGTCACGGCCTTCAAACGCAAAGGAGCGGGGTACGTCGCCGACGTCGCGGAATTCGGCTTCAACGCGTCGCTCACCGCGGCTCTGGTCTCCCCTTCGCCGTTCTCGTTCGGTGCCGTCGTCGTTTTCGGCTCCGTCTACGGCGGTGCGAAGATCGTCGAACACTGGGACGACATCACCAAGGGCACGGGCAAGGCCGTCGACTGGACGGGCAACACCGCCAAGAAGGCCGGTCATGAGGTCGCCAGTGGAGCGAAGAAGGCGGGCCACGAAGTGGCGAGCGGGGCAAAGAAGGTGGGGAAGGCGCTCAATCCGATGAGCTGGTAGGGGCTCTTCCGGGATGTGCTGCCAACCACCACGGCGTTCCCGGCCGTACGAGAGTGGAGGACATACATGACCGACAGCTTCGACTTCGTGCTGGAGCCCTACGACACCAAGACCGAGCGGGGCGTGACGGGCACGGTGGGCGAGTTCGGCGAGGTGAAGGTCTTCCACGCCCTGAGCCGCAGAACCCGGCCGGGGGAGATTCTCCGTACCGAGGTGGTGAGCGGGCGGCTGCCGGACACGTATCTGTCCGGCGTCGGCATGGGTGGTACGCCGTACCTCAGCAAAAAGGCGACGCTGAGCGTGGGCGGAATTCTCGCGGCGCTCTCCTACAACCCGCTGGGCCTGCGCCGCTCCGCCCGTGCGCTGTTCATCGGTCTGGCGGGCCGCGAGTACGCGTATGCCTCGACGGGTGAGGGTCACGCGGTCGAGCTGCGACGCGGGAACGAGACCCGCGTGAGCTTCGTGGACGGCCCCCATGTCCGTAAGACGAGTGGGCATCGCCGTTTCGGAACCGCGCACGGCCCGGTGGATGCGATGGACATGGCGTTGGCGCTGGTCTTCGAGCGGGTCGACGTCGCCTGGCTGTCCACCGGCGGCATGCTCGCATCAGCGCCGTTCCGGCTCCTCACCCCTCAGAAGGAGGGCGAAGGCTCCTCCTACTGAGGGGGCCTACCTGCCCCACCCTCACTCCGGCGCCGCCGGGCACCGCCCCGTGCACCGTACGAGGTCGCGAGCGACGTACGAGCCGGCGGTGTAGTAGCGCGTCACCTCGTCCGCGGGACGGGCGGCCAGTCGGGCGCGGGCGTGTTCCAGCGGACCCCGACGTTGCGCCGGGCGGCGGCCCGGCACGCCCGCCAGTCCCGGCACCACACGACTTCGGCGGGCCCGTGGTCGGCGTCGATCTCATGCACCAGGTACTCGCACGTCCCCCGCTCGCACCACCCGCACGTACGAGTGGCGCTCATGCGGGGTGCCCGCACCCCGACGTCACGCTCGTGCGACAGCTCTTCCACGCCGGGCCCCTTCCGCCGCGTCCACCGCCTCGCGGGGTGAGAACCGCGGGGACTTCGACGCTACGAGCCGCGCATGTCCCGGGGCGAGCGATGTGCAGCGATGTGCACACAGAGAATCCATCTGGGAAGCTGGCCGAATAGTTTCTTGACCACGTACCCCCGGTGTCGTCAAGGTTGCGCACAACCATGCACCACACCGAGGAGGGAACAGGCCGTGGCCGCCTTACAGTTCATCGGAGTCGACCCCGAGACCGGGCACAGCGGATCGCCCACCGCCTGGGTGCACACCGTCACCCGCGACATCCTTTTCCAGAGCTACATCGCCGACGAGGAAACGCGCCGTGAGTGCGCGGACAACCCCGCGCCGGGCCACGCTCTGGGCATCCCGGCCGGTGAGACGGTCATCCGTATCCCGGCTCATCTGATCCCGCTGCTGAGGGAGGCCTGCGATGCCGCCGAGCGTGGACTTTAGGTCCCTTCTCACCTCCGCGCGCACCTCCGCCTTCCACCTGGAGATGCGCGACCAGTACGCCGTCGGCGACGAGGCAGACGACTACGCACACTGGTTGCGCACCGGTGAGCGGGACGCGGACCCGGCGTCGGACTACTGGGCCCCCTGGGTGGACCTCATCGCGGGGGTGCGCGCTCGCGGTGTCACCGTGCACCGCGCGCGTGTGGTCTCGGAGCCGGTCACCCCGTACATCCGGTACGAGCACGCCGGGACCGCCGTCAACGTTCTCGCGGGCGAAGAGGTACGGTGGCTGCCGCGCCGACAGGCCGCGGATCTGCTCTTGCCGGGCTGCGACCTGTGGATCTTCGACGGTGAGACCGTGCTCTTCAATCACTTCACCGGCGCCGGCGACTGGGCGGATCCGGACATGGAGTTGACCGACGCCCCTGCCGTCGTGAAGCAGTGCGTCAACGCCTTCGACGCCGTGTGGAGCCGGGGCATACCGCACGACCAGTACGAGATCCGCTGACCAGACCACCGGAAGGCCATGCCTGTCTCTCCGTCCTCGGCCGCCCAGGACGCCCGCGAAGACGTCGCGCGACGCCTCCGCGGCCTGCGGCGCGCCGCAGGGCTCACCGTTTCGGAGCTGGCCTCCCGGTGCCAGTGGCACCACTCCAAGACGAGCCGGATCGAGAACGCCCGTACGCCCGCATCCCCTACCGACATCCGGCTGTGGTGCAGAGCCACCGACGCCGGAGAGCAGGCAGCAGACCTGATCGCGGCCTCACTCCACGCCGAGTCGCTGTACACCGAGTGGCGGAGGAAGGCCCGCGAGGGGCTGCGGCAGCTCCAGAGCAGCTACCTCACCCTGTACCGCTCCACCGAGACATTCCGGGTCTACACCAGCACCTTGGTGCCCGGCCTGCTCCAGACCGAGGGATACGCCCGCGCGTTGCTGAGCGCGAACGCGCGCTTCCTCGGCGTCCCCGACGACGCCGAGGAAGCGGCGGCGGCGCGGCTCGAACGCTCCAAGGTCATCCATGAGACCGGGCGCCGATTCGTCCTGATCGTCGAGGAGGCCGCGTTGCGGTATCAGCTCGGAGACGCGGACGCGATGGCTGCTCAGCTCGGATTCCTGCTGACGGCGGGCGCGTTGCCCGCGGTCTCACTCGGCGTCATCCCGATGGGCGTGCCCGGACGACCCATCTGGGCAGCCGAGACCTTCTCGATGTTCGACCAGTCCCTCGTAGCGGTCGAGCTGCTCTCCGCTCAGGTCAACATCACCCAGCCCACTGAAATCGGCCTGTACCTCGACGCGTTCGAGCGACTCCGCACCATGGCTGTGTACGGCGCGGAGGCGCGGGCCCTGATCGTCCGCGCCATCGACGCGCTGCGGTGACGCTGCTTTGGCAGCAGGCGGCACCGGCGACATCGATGGGGCGCCACCTTTCCCGACCGAGCCGTGGTCCACGCAGGACGGCGCCGGTCGACTGTCACCGGAGGCCACGATGTCATCGCAGACTACGCTGCACACCGAATGGCGAGACCAACTGCGCGACGGGCTGCGGCAGCTCCAGACGGGTTCGACGAAGCTGTTCCGCGACACGACCTCCTTCCAGGTCTACTCCTCGTCGCTCGTACCCGGCCTGCTCCAGACCGAGGGATACGCGGCGGCGATCCTTCGGACCGTAGCTCGGTTCCGGCGACTGCCCGTGGACGACAGCGAGGCCGCCGCTCGTGCGCGGGTCGAGCGGTCGCACATCATCCACGAGCCCGGCCGCCGCTTCACCCTCCTGATCGAGGAAGGCGTGCTCCATCACCAGATGGGCGCTGCCGACGTCATGGCCGAGCAGCTGCGGTTCCTGCTCACGGCCGATGACGTGCCCGCGGTCTCGCTGGGGATCATCCCCAAGACGGTCCGTGACCGGATCCAGTGGCCGCGCGAGACCTTCCACGTCTACGACGACCGGCTCGTATCGATCGAGCTGATCAGCGCGCAGGTACAGATCACCCAACCCTCCGAGATCGGCCTGTACGTCGCCGCTTTCCAGGAGCTGGGCCAGATGGCCGTGTACGGGGCAGAGGCGCAGGCCCTGATCGTCCGTGCCATCGGCGACCTGCGATAGGGCGACGCCGAGAAGGCGGTGTCCCGCGTGGCCGCGACGCGGTTCTCGGGATGGGCGCGGCAGCGACGCCCACCAGCCAACACCACGACGTATCGGAGGGCTTGATGTCGTCGAGCAGCGTTCCCGGCTTCGAGCAACTTGTCGCCGCTGCCCGTCTCCCCGTACATCCGGTACGAGCACGCCCTCACCGGTGTCAACGTCGCCGCCGGCGAGCAGGTGCGGTGGTTGCCCCGCAGGCAGGCGTCCAGGCTCGCGCTGCCCGGCAACGACTTCTGGCTCTTCGACGACCGCACCGTCCGGTGGAACCACTTCACCGGCGAGGGAGGCTCGGCGCCGGGCGAGATCACCGACGACCCCGCCGCCGCCCGCCTGTGCGCGGACGCGTTCGAGGCCGTCTGGTCGCGGGCGACCCCGCATGACGCGTACGTGGTCGGCTGGGCGGGCCGAAACGCGCGTCGGCAACCCCCTTGCGTAATGGTCAACAATCCTTGACCATTGCTCGCATGCCTGCCGCTGACGACGATCTCCCCGAGACCTTCCACGTCACCACCGATGAGCAACTGCGCGCCGTCTCCAACCTCACGCGCCACCGGATCATGGCCGTCATCCGCTTCGAGCCCGCGACGATCACGCAGATCGCCGAGCGGGTGGGGCTCGCGAAGGGGAGTTCCAGCTACCACGTGCGGCTGCTCGAACGGGCGGGGCTGGTCAAGGTGGTGCGGACGCGGAAGGTGCGGGGGGTCACCGAGCGGTACTACGCGATGGCCGCGCGGTCGATCGAGTTGCCCGACCCGGGCGAGGGCGGGCCCGACGTGCTGATGCGGCACGCGGTCGCGGACCTGGAGGCGTCCCCCGCGGACGGCGAGCGGTACGTGCGGATGGCGCATCTGCGGCTCACGGACGAGCAGTTCGCGGAGCTGGGGGCGCGGCTGGAGGCGCTCGCGGACGAGTACCGGGCGCTGTCCGACCCCGCGCTGCCGGACACCTCGCTCGTCGTCGCGCTCTTCCACCCGGGCCGCGGGGAGGCGAAGTGAGCAAGACCCGACTGCCCGGCGGGTTCGGCCGGTTGTGGACCGCCCAGACGGTCTCCTCGCTCGGCGACGGCGTCACGCAGGCCGCCCTCCCGCTGCTCGCGCTCGCGCTGACCCGCGACCCGATGGCGCTCGCCGTCGTCACCGCGGCCGGGACGCTCCCGTGGCTGCTCTTCGGTGTGCACGGCGGCGCGCTCGTCGACCGCTGGGACCGCCGCCGCACGATGTGGATCGCCGACGCGGGCCGCGCGCTGCTGCTCGCGATACCGGCGCTGGCCGCCGCGTTGGACGTGCTGAGCATTCCGCTGCTCGCGGCCGTCGCCTTCCTGCTCGGGCTCGGCGGGCTCTTCTTCGACACCGCCGCCACCGCGTACCTGCCGGACCTGCTCCGCCGCGACCCCGCGCTCCTGGAGCGCGCCAACTCCCGCCTGCGTGGCTCCCAGACGGCCATGTCCGGCTTCGCCGGGCCGCCCGCGGGCAGCGCGCTCCTCGCTCTCGGGCGGGCGGTGCCGCTGGTCGCCGACGCGGTGTCCTTCGCGCTGTCCGCGCTGCTCGTACGGTCGCTGCCCGCGACGCCCAGGCCCGCTGCGGAGGCCGGCGAGTCGCTGTTCCGGCAGGCGCGGGCCGGAGCGGCGTACGTCTTCAAGGACCAACTGCTGCTCGGGCTCGCGCTGCGGCCCGCCGTCGGGAACATCGCGTTCCTCGCGGTGGAGACCGTCCTCCCGCTCTTCGCGCACGAACGCCTCGGCATCCACACGTACGGCTACGGCCTGCTCCTCACGGCGGAGGCCACCGGCGGACTGCTCGGCGCGGCCGTCGCCTCCTCCCTCGGCCGCCGCCTCGGCACCGGCACCGCGCTGAGCTGCACGGCCGCGCTCGAAGGCCTCGCCGTCCTGGGCCTCGCCGCCGCGCCCAACGCGTACGCGGCCGGGCTCGCACTCGCCGTCTGCGGCGCGGGCATGGGCGCGACGATGGTGCTCGCGCCCTCTCTGCGGCAGGCGGTCGTCCCGGCCCACCTGATGGGCCGCGTCGCCTCCACCTCCCGCATGCTCGCGATGTGCGCGGCCCCCCTCGGCGCCTTCCTCGGCGGCTGGCTGGCCACGGCGTACGACCTCCGCACACCGCTCTTCGCCGCGTCGGGCCTGCTCCTGACGATGACGGCGATCACGGCCTCCATGACCACCAACCGCCGGGTGGACGCCGCGCTCGCCGCCGCGGTGTGACGGCGCCCGCCGCGGGGGCTGCTACAGCAGGTGGTCGGCCTTGCCGGACTTGATCTCCGCGATGAGCGCGCGGAGCGCTTCGTGGGTGTCGGTGAGGTAGCGGTCCTCGGCTCCGGCGACGGCGATGTACGCGTTGCCGTCCGCGTCGGTGCCTATGCGGAAGCAGTTGCTGGCGTCCTGGCAGAAGGGGGCTTCCCAGGTGATGTCGGGCACGGTCAACACTCCTACAGGTCGTCTGCGATGGCGTGCATCAGGTCGAGGGTTTGCTTCGGCGGGAGCGCGATGCGCTGCATTTCGGCGAGTTGGAGGCCGAACGTGTGGATGTGAGCCTCTGCGTGGAGGAATTCGCCCGCTGTGACGCGGTCGGCCAGGACCGTGTCCAGACGTGGCACCTCCCCGTGCGCGTACAGGATCGACTGGCCCGAGCCGGGGAATGCCCCGGCGGTGAAGGGGATCGCCTGGATCGTGACGTCGGGGCGGGCGGCGGCCTCGGTCAGGTGGGTGAGCTGGGCGCGGAGCACCGCGGGGCCGCCTACCTGGGTGCGCAGCGCGCCCTCGTGGATGACGAGTTCGTAGGGCGGGGCGTCGGGGCGGTCGAGGACCTGGTGGCGTTGGACGCGGTGGGCCACGCGGGCTTCGAACTCGGCGTCCGGCAGGGGCGGGATGGCGGCGCGGAAGAGGGCGCGGGCGTAGGCCTCGGTCTGGAACTGGCCGGGCATGTGGGTGATCGTGCTGACGCGCAGGGCCGTCGCGTGCCACTCCAGTTCGGCGATGTCGAGGAAGGTCGACGGGAGGGTGTCGCGGAAGTCCTCCCACCAGCCCGGGGGCTGGTCGCCGCCGCACATCGCCACGAGGGCGTCGATGAGCGGCCGGTCGGTGCACTCGTAGACGTACGCGATGCGCCGTACGCGTTCCGGGCTGACGCCGTGGCGCCCGGCCTCGGTGCTGGAGATCACCGTGCGCTTGGTGTCCAGCAGGGCGGCGGCCTGTTCGGTGGACAGCCCGGCGTCCTCGCGGAGTTTGCGCAGCTCCGCGCCCAGGCGCTGCTGGCGCGCGCTCGGGTTGCTTCTCGGCGGCATGTGCGTCCTTCCTGGTCCGCGGCCAGTGTGCCGCGTGGTCCGAGCCCGGGTCCAACGGACCGTCAGGGAATCGGTAGCACATGTACTCCCGATGTCCTATCGTGGTGCTTGCGTCACTACGGAGAGCAACGCCGGAAGCGCACCGCGCGAGCATGCCCGTCCGCCCTGGGGCGGGTGTGGTCGCGACCAGGGCGGCATGCCACCGGCGAACCCATCGAAGTCCTCACCCTCGCAACGGAGTTCGCCATGCCCGAGATTCCCGTCGTGCCCGCCCTCTGGCGGTTCCCCGCTCATCCCGCGTCCGTTCCGCGGGCCCGGTGTGCGCTCACCGGCTGGCTGCCGAAGGACGTGCCGGGCGGCGTGCGTGCCGATCTCGCGCTGCTGGCCAGCGAGTTGGTGACCAACGCCGTACGGTACGGGGCCGCCGCGGACGAGTTCGTCGAGCTGGTGGCGTGGCCCGCGGACGGGTACTACTGGGTGGCCGTGTCCGACGCGGGGGACGGGCGGCCCGTCGTGCGGCGGCCGCCGGACGTGGAGCGGGAGTCGGGGCGCGGGCTCGTGCTCGTGGACGCGCTCGCCGCGGCCTGGGGGGTGCGGCCGCGTCCGTATCGGGGGAAGTCCGTCGTCGCGGGGCTGGCTCTGCCCTGAGGCGAGGAACCTGCGCAACACCCCTGAACGTCAAAAATGGCGTTGGCTACCATCAAGGAGTCACCAAGTGCGCCTCATGCGTGCGCCGGTGTGCACGCCGGTCCGCGTCCGACTCGGGGGAAACGGGGAAACGTCACGTGCGCAGTGTGAAGCCGGAGGATCTGGAGCAGCTGGCCACGCTGCTGGACGGGGCGGCGCCCACGAGTCTGAAGAACGCCACCGACTCCGCGTTCCGCCGGGCGGCGACGCTCGGGGTGACGTCCAAGCTGGCCGGGCTGCGGCCCATGGTGGCGTGGGTCAGTGAGACCGCGCCGGATCTGCGCAAGCGGGCCGCGCACGTGCGGATGGACAACGGGGATCTGTCGGGCGGCCTGCTGTGGGCGGGGTTCACGCCGGACGAGCTGAAGAACTACAAGGGCGACGCCCTGAGCCCCGAGGCGCTGCTCATCGCCAACTCGGTGGCGAACAGCAAGGATCCGAAGGCGTCCACCTTCCAGCGCAAGCCGGACGAGTCGCTCAACGACTGGCTGGACCGGCTCAAGGCGACGGCCCTCACGAGTATTCCGGGGCTCCAGCCGTTCGAGCCCGCGGTGCAGTATCTGCTCGGGGCTTACGGGGACTGGAAGTCGGTGACGGACGCCTCCGGGCACGTCGTCGTGCAGGGCACCGCCATGACGAAGGTGCTGCTCGGCAACTCCTTCAAGCAGGGCTGGGGCAAGACCTGGAAGAACTGGGCGGCCCGCGGCATCCAGAAGATCCCCAGCGCGAAGATCCAGGGGTGGGGCCGGGCCCTGGAGACATGGTCGCCCAAGCTGCGTTCGCTGAGCGCCCCCGGCTCCTGGCTGCCCGGCAGGATCAGCGCGGGTCTGCAGCGAATACCCGGCACCAGCGGCTTCATCGGCGACTGGACGGGCAGCGCCTACAACTCCTTCCGCGGCCTGAGCTTCATGAGCCGCCCGCTGGCCGGGGTCACCGCCAACGGCGTCATCGACTTCGTCGTCGGCTCCGACGAACTCGCCAAGCTCTACGGCGGGGTGACGCACGCGGGCCTGCCCGTCGCCCGCGCCGGCAACGCCAACCTCTTCACCGTCGGCAAGAACGCCTTCACCGCCGCCCGGGTCGGTGACGAGGCGATCCCCGCGGCCACCCGGAGCGCCTCGCTGCTCAAGGGCCTGAGCGTGGCGGGCAAGACCTCGGGCGCCCTGCGGGGCCTGGGCATCGCGGGCAGCGCGGCCGGTACGGTCTTCAGCGCCGCCAACGTCATCTCGCAGGGCAACCCGGTCGACGCCTTCAAGCGCAACGGCGCCGGGTACGTCGCGGACGTCGCCGAGGTCGGCTTCAACGCCTCGCTCACCGCCGCGATGATCGCGCCCAACCCCGTCACCTTCGGGCTCGTCGTCGGCACCGGCATCGTGTACGGCGGTGCGAAGATCGTGCAGCACTGGGACGACATCACCAAGGGCACCGGCAAGGCGATCGACTGGGCGGGGAAGACGGCGAGCGACGCCGGGCACAAGATCGCCAGCGGCGCCAAGAGCGTTGCCAGCGGGGCGAAGAACGTCGCGAAGAAACTCAACCCCTTCCATTGGTAGGGCTCTCCGCTCCCGCCCCGGACCGAGAGAGCCCCACCCGCCGAGAACGTCCCGTCAGACGACCTCCCCGACCACGGAAAGCGCATGAGCGACAACGACTTCGGCTTC
This sequence comes from Streptomyces sp. NPDC004031, assembly GCF_053604375.1. Lineage (NCBI taxonomy): Bacteria > Bacillati > Actinomycetota > Actinomycetes > Kitasatosporales > Streptomycetaceae > Streptomyces > Streptomyces sp. NPDC004031. Next base: position 117,930 of record NZ_JBSGHL010000003.1, read on the forward strand.
GAACTGGAACCCTTCGAGGACGACACCCAGCACGGCCTGAGCGGCACGATCGGCGCGTACGGCCTCGTCAGGATCTTCTACGCCAAGCCCGCGAGCTGGCAGTCCGGTGACGTCTTCCGCACCGACCTGGTCGGCGAGCACCTGCCGCCCGCGTCCGTGACCGGCACCGGCATGGGCGGCGAACCGCACCTCGGCAAGAAGGCCGTCCTCACGGTCGGCGGCGTCACCGCCGAGATCGGCTCCAACTCCCTGGGTGTCAGCCGCTCCTCGCGGGCGCTGCGGATCCGGCTCGGCGGGCGCGAGTACACCTACGCCCGCACCGGCCGCTCCGGCGGGCTCGAACTGCGGCGCGGCGAGGACCGGGTGACCCTGACCGACGGCAAGCCGGTCGGCGGCGCGGGCTCGCGGCGGCGCCGCACGGGCCAGGCGCACGGGGGCGTGGACGCCACCGACCTCGCGGTCGCGCTGGTGCTGGAGGAGACGGATACCTCGTCCCTCTCCGTCGGCGGGGCCCTGATGAGCGCGCCCTTCCGCGCGCTCATGAGCCCCGGCGACGGCTGAGGGGCGCGGCCGCTACGGCTGGGCGGGGGTGAAACCGCCGGGCGCGTCCAGCAGGTCCTCGCTGTCGGGCAGCAGGTCGGTCAGCCGCTCCCACACCTCGGCGGCGGTGACGCGCGCGAGGTGCAGCGGGCTGTCCGGGGTGACCTGTCCGGGCAGGATCGGCTCCTCGGGCTGCTCGCGCACCCAGTAGCCGAGCGGCCCGCAGTCCCAGACGGCCAGCGCGCGCAGGCTGGTGGCGGGTTCGCCGTCCTGCCGCCCGCCCCACACGGTGGTGACGCGCCAGGTGCAGTTGAGGGCCGCGACGAGGTCGGCGAAGAGCGACAGCGCGGGTTCGGCGGGCCCGCCCGCCTCGGCGACGGCCTTGCGGGCCAGCTCGGCGCCCTCGGCGATCTCGACGCCCGGTGTCTCGCCGAGCGCGACGAAGGCGGCGTCCAGCACGCCCATGGTGGTCTCGACACGCTCCACGGGCGCCTCGACGGTCTCGCCGGTGCGCAGGTTGACCAGCCGGGCCAGCTCCCACAGCAGCATGCTCGGCTCGGCGGAGACGTACTCCGACTCCTCCTGGCCCGGCCACCCGTCGTGCACGACGACGGCGTCCTGCCCGATGACGATCCCGTGGCTGACGGCCCCGTGCTCGCCGGTCACCTCCACCTGGACCATGACCATCGGGTCGGCGAAGGTGACGACGAGGTCCTTCAGCAGCGGGGACAGCTCGCCCTCCTCGCCGACGAGCCCGATCTGCTGCAACTCCGCGAGCGGCTCGGCGAGTTCGGCGGGCGGTGTCTCCCCGTCCGCGAGGTGGCCGAGGACGGCCACATGCCGGTCCGCCAGCCGGAGCCGGGCACGGGAACTGTCGTAGGACGGCATGGTGAGGTGCTCCCTGTCGCGGTCGGTCGGTGTGCGGCCGTGGTGCGCGTACGCCGGCCGTGCTGTGCGTACGCCCGCCGGCCCCGGGCGGTGTGCTGCGGGTGTCCGCAAGGCCCGCCCTAGTGCTTCTTGTTGAGGTCCTTGGCGTCCTGCTCGCAGGTGTTCGCCTCCGTCCGCAGGTGCTCGGCGACGGTGTGGCAGGTGTTCCGCCAGGTGTTCATCTCACCCCGGGTGCGGTCCGCGTGCGGGCCTTCCCACTTCGTCATCGTCTGCGTCGCGAACGTCCGCGCCTTGTCGGGCAGCGCCTCGATGTCGGCGGCCAGCCCCCGCAACTGCGCGGCCCGCGTGGTCAACTCCTGCGCATCCGGTGAGCCCATCGCGGCTCCCCCTTCCCCCGACGCCCGGAATCCCTCAGCCCATACGATAACCCGCCCGCACAGCCCCTTCCCGGCGATTCGCCCGCCGGCCCGTCCACTGATCCCTCCGCCGGTCCGCCCGTCACCCCGCGACCGCGGCCGGCGGCAGCGTCTCGTACAGCTCGAACCAGGTCGCCTTGCCGTCGCCGCGCGGGTCCACGCCCCAGGCGTCCGCCAGCTCCTCCATGAGCAGCAGGCCGCGGCCGGAGGAGGCCATCTCGCCGGGGGAGCGGCGGTGCGGCATCTCGTCGGAGCGGTCGCCGACGTCGACGTGCAGACGGCGGGTGCCGGGCATGCCGGTGACCTGGGCGAGCAGCACGGCGTCACCGTCGGTGTGGACCAGGACGTTGGTGACGGCCTCCGAGACCAGCAGCACCGCGGACTCCACCTGGTCGGGCGAGGACCAGTCGTGCAGCAGCGCGCGGATGTCGGCGCGCGCGGAGCGGATCCGGCCCGGGTCGTCCTGCGGCACCGTCAGCACCGTGCGGCGCACCGGGACCGCGCAGGTGGGGCCCTCGGGGTCGCGGCGCAGCAGCACCAGCGCGATGTCGTCCTCGCGGCGGTCGGTGAGCGGGCCGGTCGTCTGGTGCGAGGCCGGGCCGTGCACGGCGTCCACCAGGGAGTCGGCGAGGACCTCCAGATCGCCCGCGGGCCCGGCGGTCAGGGCCCGCGACAGCCGCTGCCAGCCGGTGTCCAGGTCGTGGCCGCCGGTCTCGATCAGGCCGTCGGTGCACAGCAGCAGCACCTCGCCGGGCTCCAGGACCATCCGGGTGGTCGGGTAGTCCGCGTCGGGCTCGATGCCCAGCGGCAGGCCCACCGCCGTGCGGCGCACGATCGTGGTGCCGTCGCCGAGCCGTACCGCGGGCTCGGGGTGCCCGGCGCGCACCATCTCCAGGGTGCCGGTGAGGTGGTCCACCTCGGCGTACAGGCAGGTCGCGAAGCGCGCGTCGGCGGACGTGCGGCCGAGCCCGGCGAGGAAGCGCGAGGTGCGGCTGAGGACGGCGTCCGGCCCGTGCCCCTCGGCCGCGTAGGCGCGCAGCGCGATCCGCAGCTGGCCCATGATGCCCGCGGCGCGTACGTCGTGGCCCTGGACGTCGCCGATGACGATCGCGGTACGCCCCGAGGGCAGGTCGATCACGTCGTACCAGTCGCCGCCGACCTGGAGGCCGCCGCCGGTGGGGACGTAGCGGGCGGCCACCGCCATTCCGGTGACGTCGGGCTTGCGGGTGGGCAGCATCGTGCGCTGGAGGCCGTCGCTCAGCGCCCGCTCCGACTCGTGCTGGCCCGCGCGGGCCAGCGCCTGGCCCAGCATCCGGGCGACCGTGGTGAGCACCGCGCGCTCGTCGGGCGTGAACTCCACCGGCTCGCGGAAGGCCGCCATCCACGCCCCGATCGTCGTCCCGGCCACGGTCAGCGGCAGGTAGGACCACGACACACGCCCGTACGGCCGCACCAGCGGCCAGGTGGCGGGGAAGCGCTCGGCGTACGACCGGGGCGTCGGCAGGTAGACCGCCTGGCCGGTGCGGGCGACGACCGCGGCCGGGTAGTCCGCGGACAGCGGCATGTCCAGGATGCTCGGGTCGATGACCTCCTGCCCGTGGTGGCCGATGACCTGGAGGCGGTCGCTGTCCACGCCGAAGACCGCGTGGCCGTCCGGCGAGAAGCCCGGCATGGACAAGGTCGCCGCGACCCGCATGACCTCCTCGGTGGAGTCCGCCTCGGCGAGCGCCCGCCCGGCGTCCAGCAGGAAGGCCTCCCGGGCCCGCCGCCAGTCCCGCGGCGGGCGGCCCGACCGGCTGCCGCCGACCGGCACCTCGTGCAGCGTGCCGCTGATCTGCCCCGGCGGACGCGGCGCGATCCGGGCCCGCAGCGTGCGCCGCACCGCCCCGTCCGGCCCGACGACCCGCACCAGCTGCTCCGCGACCGTGCCCTCGGCCGCGGCCAGCTCCACCTCGGCGGACACCGACACGTAGTCCGCGGCGTGCAGGCAGGCGCGGACCGCGGCCGTACGGTACGACCCGGCGCCGTCCTGCAGCCCGAGCAGGTGCGCGGCCCGCGCGTCCACCGCGATCTGCTCGGTCGCCTCTTCCCACTGCCACACCCCCGACCCCACGGCCGCGAGCACGTCCTCGGTGTGCATTGGCCTATTTTAAGAGGAATGCGGTGGTGTGGGCGAACGTGCCCCTTCTGCGGCCCGGCCGCGGAGCCGCCCGGAGGGGGGATACGGGGATGAGGAGCGCCACCCGCCGCCGGTAGGCTGTGGGGGTTCCCCCACCATCGCGACGACCTGACGACTTGGACGAACCCACGATGCACCGGTACCGGTCACACACCTGCGGAGAGCTGCGCGCCACCGACGTCGACACCGACGTCCGCCTGTCCGGCTGGCTGCACAATCGCCGTGACCTGGGCGGCATCCTCTTCGTCGACCTGCGCGACCACTACGGCTTCACCCAGCTGGTCGCCCGCCCCGGCTCGCCCGCCTACGAGGCGCTGAGCAGCCAGTCCAAGGAGTCCGTGCTGCGCGTGGACGGCCGCGTCGTCGCCCGCTCGGCGGAGAACGTCAACCCGGAGCTGCCCACCGGCGAGGTCGAGGTCGAGGTCGCCTCCCTGGAGGTGCTCGGCGCCGCCGACCAGCTGCCCTTCCCCGTCTTCCCCGAGGACAGCGCCAACGAGGAGATGCGGCTCACCAACCGCTTCCTCGACCTGCGCCGCCAGCGCATGCACCGCAACATCATGCTGCGCACCCAGGTCATCTCCTTCCTGCGCCGCGAGATGACCGCCCTCGGCTTCAACGAGATGGCCACCCCGATCCTGTCCGCCACCTCCCCCGAGGGCGCGCGCGACTTCCTGGTGCCCTCGCGCGTGCACGCCGGCAAGTTCTACGCCCTGCCGCAGGCCCCGCAGCAGTTCAAGCAGCTGCTGATGATCTCCGGCTTCGACCGCTACTTCCAGATCGCGCCCTGCTTCCGCGACGAGGACTCGCGCGCCGACCGCTCGCCCGGCGAGTTCTACCAGCTCGACGTCGAGATGAGCTTCGTCGAGCAGGAGGACGTCTTCGGCGTCATCGAGAAGGTCATGACCGACCTCTTCACCGAGCTCGGCGGCGGCCGCCGCGTCACCTCGCCCTTCCCGCGCATCCCGTTCCGCGAGTCCATGCTCAAGTACGGCAACGACAAGCCGGACCTGCGCACCTCCCTCGAACTCGTCGACGTCTCCCACGTCTTCGCCGGCTCCGGCTTCAAGGCCTTCGCCGGCAAGCACGTCCGCGCCCTGGCCGTGCCGGACACCGCCGACCAGCCCCGCAAGTTCTTCGACCAGCTCGGCGAGTACGCCGTCTCGCTCGGCGCGCAGGGCCTGGCCTGGGTCCGCGTCGGCGAGGACAACGCGCTGACCGGCCCCATCGCGAAGTTCCTCACCGAGGACGACGTCACCGCGCTCGTCGACGCGGTCGGCGCCAAGCCCGGCACCGCGGTCTTCTTCGGCGCGGGCGAGTTCGACGAGGTCTCCAAGATCATGGGCCCGGTCCGGGTCGAGGCCGCCAAGCGCGTCGGCCAGTTCGAGGAGGACGTCTTCCGGTTCTGCTGGATCGTCGACTTCCCGATGTTCGAGCGCAACGAGGACACCGGCGCGATCGAGTTCTCCCACAACCCCTTCTCCATGCCGCAGGGCGGCCTGGAGGCCCTGGAGACCAAGGACCCGCTCGACATCCTCGCCTGGCAGTACGACATCGTCTGCAACGGCATCGAGCTGTCCTCCGGCGCCATCCGCAACCACGAGCCCGCGGTCATGTACAAGGCCTTCGAGATCGCCGGGTACGACCGCGAGACGGTCGAGGCGGAGTTCGGCGGGATGCTGCGCGCGTTCCACTTCGGCGCCCCGCCGCACGGCGGCATCGCGCCGGGCGTCGACCGCATGGTCATGCTGCTCGCGGACGAGCCGAACATCCGCGAGACCATCGCCTTCCCGCTCAACCAGCAGGCGCAGGATCTTCTGATGGGGGCGCCGTCGGAGGTCTCGGAGACCCGCCTCCGCGAACTCCACATCCAGCTCCGCCGGAAGTAGGCGCCTGGGCCCCGCGCGGGGGGGCGTTTGCGCTGCCGCGCCGGGCACCCGTTCCGGGCTGCGCGCGCCGCGCGGGGCACCCGTTTTCGGGCTGCGCGTGCCGCGCCGGGGACCCGTTTTTTAGGGGCGCGGGGAACTGCGCGAGCAACCCACCACCGGCCGGTGGTCCGGTACGAACCGAACTGCCCCTTCGGGTCGGTGACGACCCGCGCCACCGTCGTGGCTGGTCGCGCAGTTCCCCGCGCCCCTGAAGGTTGCCCGGCGGGGCATCCGCAGGCTGAAGAACGGGTGCCCCGCGGCGCAGCCGCAGGTCTGGCGGGACTGGCCTCCGCACGAGGGCAACCCGGGCGCGGGGACGGGGCGTTAGGAGGGTGTGGGGAGGAAGCGGCGTGGGCGAGGGCGGGTTCGAGCAGTTCGTCGCGGCACGCGGCCAACGACTGCTGCGTGTCGCCTGGCTGCTCACCGGCGACGCCCACCTCGCAGAGGACCTGCTGCAGACCGTCCTGGCGAAGGTCTGGCCGAAGTGGCCGCGGATCGCCGACGAGAACCCCGAGGCGTACGTCCGCCAGGCCCTCGTGCACACGCACGCCTCCTGGTGGCGGCGCCGCTGGCGCGGGGAGGTGCCGCACGGCGATGTGCCGGACCGGGCGTCCGCGCCGGACGCGTACGCAGGGGTGGACCTGGAGCAGGCTCTCGCCGCGGCCGTGCGGGCGCTTCCGGTGCGGCAGCGGGCGGTCGTGGTGCTGCGCTACTTCGAGGATCTGAGCGTGACCGAGACCGCGGAGGCGCTGGGGTGTTCGGAGGGCACGGTCAAGAGCCAGGCGTCCAAGGCGCTGCGCACGCTGCGCGGGCTGCTGCCGGAGGCGGCGGTCCTGGCGGAGGGCGGTGAGCGCGGATGAGTGAGCCGGAGCGTACCGGGACGGAGGGCGCGGAGGGCGCGGAAGGCGTGGAGCGGGAGCTGCGTGCCCTGCTGGAGCGCGCGGTGCCGCAGCTGCCCGCGCCCGCGCAACGGCTGGAGCGGATCCGGGAGCGGATCCGGCGGCGGCGCCGCCGGCGTACGGCCGTGGTGACGGGGAGCGCGGTGCTGGCCCTCGCGGCGGCCCTGGTGGCGGTGCCCGGACTGGTGGGGCCGGACGGCGGCGGCCACGCGGCCCCCGCGGTGGTGGGGAGTGCGACCCCGCGGCCCACTACGGCGCTGAGCACGCCGCCGTCCGGCTACCGGCCCGACGGCATGGGCGGTCTGGTGCTGCAGATGCCCCCAAGCAAGGGCTGGCAGACGCTCGCGGACCCCAAGACGGCGAGCCTCTTCCTGGGCACGCAGCGCATGGTGCTGCCGGAGGGCGGCTGCGCGCACGCCCTGGACGGTTTCTGCACTCCGCTGGCGCTGGCGCTGAAGAAGGACGGGGCGCTGGTGATGTTCCGCCGCCAGCCGTCCAAGATGCCGTCGGCCAAGGCCCGCGACTACGAGATCCCGCTCACGGAGGACTCCCCGTACCAGGCGTGCCGTACGGTCGGCGGCACCCGTCAGCTGACCCGCACGATGGTCGCCCCCGACGGCACGATCGTCTGGACGGTGGCCTGTCTGGCCGACCCCTCCCAGACCCGCGTCCAGGAGGCGCGCTACCTCCTGGACTCGGCGGTCTTCGGCTGACGCGGGGCGGGCGCTCCCGCCCTGCGTCAGGCGGCGTCCGGGTCGCCGCCGAAGCGGGTGACGTACGACGCCAGGTCGTCCTCGGTGATCTTCGCGAAGAGCACCGGCGGGACGGTGAAGGGCGTTCCGGCGGGGACCGCGTCGAGGGCGCGGGCCTCCTGCGGGGTGATCCAGCGGGCGTCGTCCGCGGGGAGGGTGAAGGCCGCCCGCATCGCGGCCGCCGAGGCGGGGATGAAGGGCTCGGAGACGACCGCGTAGAGGCGGATGAGGTTCATCGCGGTGCGCAGGGTGAGGGCGGCGCCGTCCGGGTCGGTCTTGATCGCCATCCAGGGGGCCTTCTCCTCCAGGTAGGAGTTGCCCGCGCTCCACAGGGCGCGCAGCGACTGCGCCGCCTTGCGGAACTGGAGGGTGTCGAGGTGGCCCTCGTACTCCGCGAGCAGCGCCGCGACCTGCTCGCCGAGCTTCGCCTCGGCCTCGCCGGCGGCCGCGCCCGCCGGGACCTCGTCCCCGAAGCGCTTGCGCGAGAAGGACAGCACACGGTTGACGAAGTTGCCGAGGGTGTCGGCGAGATCCTTGTTGACGCCCGCGGTGAACAGCTCCCAGGTGAAGGAGGAGTCGTCGGACTCGGGCGCGTTGGCCATCAGGAAGTACCGCCAGTAGTCGGCGGGGAGTACGTCGAGCGCCGCGTCGGTGAAGACGCCGCGGCGCTGCGAGGTGGAGAACTTTCCGCCGTAATACGTCAGCCAGTTGAACGACTTGACGTAGTCCACCATCTTCCAGGGTTCCCTGGTTCCGATCTGGGTCGCGGGGAACATGACCGTGTGGAAGGGGACGTTGTCCTTGGCCATGAACTGCGTGTAGCGCACATCCGCGGCCTCGTACCACCAGGACTGCCAGTCGCGCGTCTCCCCTTCGGGGGCGGCGTCGGACCATTCCTTCGTGGAACCGATGTACTCGATCGGGGCGTCGAACCAAACATAGAAGACTTTGCCGTCGGCGGCCAGCTCCGGCCAGGTGTCGGCGGGCACGGGCACGCCCCAGTCGAGGTCGCGGGTGATCGCGCGGTCGTGCAGGCCCTCGGTGAGCCACTTGCGGGCGATCGAGGACGACAGGGTGGGCCAGTCGGCGCTGTTCGCGTCGAGCCAGGACTCGACCTCGGCGGCGAGCTTGGACTGGAGGAGGAAGAGATGCTTGGTCTCCCTGACCTCCAGCGCGGTGCTTCCGCTGATCGCCGAGCGGGGCTCGATCAGGTCGGTCGGGTCGAGGACGCGGGTGCAGTTCTCGCACTGGTCGCCGCGCGCCTTGTCGTAGCCGCAGTACGGGCAGGTGCCGACGATGTAGCGGTCGGGCAGGAAGCGCTCGTCGGCCAGCGAGTAGACCTGGCGGATGGCGCGCTCCTCGATGAAGCCGTTCTCGTTGAGGCGGCGCGCGAAACGCTGGGTGATCTCGACGTTCTGCGGCGAGGAACTGCGGCCGAAGTAGTCGAACGAGAGCGCGAAGCCGTCGTAGATCGCCTTCTGGGCGTCGTGGGCCTGCGCGCAGAACGCGTCGACCGGGAGTCCGGCCTCCTTGGCGGCGAGCTCCGCCGGGGTGCCGTGCTCGTCGGTGGCGCAGATGTAGAGGACGTCGTGCCCGCGCTGGCGCAGATACCGGGCGTAGACGTCCGCGGGGAGCATGGACCCCACCATGTTGCCCAGGTGCTTGATCCCGTTGATATAGGGCAGGGCTGAGGTGATGAGGTGACGAGCCATTGCAGGCTGCTCCCAATTCGTAGCGTGGAGTGAGGAATTCATCTACGGACCGTCAATCGTATCGGACCGTAGCGGGGGGACCGCCACCGCGTTTCTCATACCGGGCAGGTTCGGGTCAGAGCGGGTACGTGCGTCACGCGCCGTGACTGCACGTGCACTTGCACGTGCAGATGCACGTGCGCCCGCTCCGAGTTATCATCTCCTGTACCACACGGCACTATTGGAGAGTGGCTGATGCGCCGGACGCACAATGGAATGCCCGCCGATGACCTCGCGGGTGTGGTCTGGCAGAAGAGCAGGCACAGCAATGCCAATGGCACGTGTGTGGAGTTCGCCGCACTGCCCGACGGGGACGTGGCCGTACGCAATTCGCGCTTTCCGGACGGCCCCGCGCTGATTTACACCCGCGCCGAGATCGAGTCGATGATCATCGGGGTCAAGGCCGGTGAGTTCGACCACCTCATGCCGGGACCCTGATCTTCCGCCCCTCAGGCCTGCACACGCGGAACGGCCGGGGCGGCGAGGAACAGCGCCCAGACCACTTTTCCGGTACCGCCGAGCGGGTGCCATCCCCATTTCTCGCTGAACGAGTCCACCAGGTGCAGCCCGCGGCCCGTCTCGGCCACGAAATCCGCCTCTTTGGCGACCGGTGCCACCTCGCTGGGATCGCGCACCGCGCAGACCACCCGGCTCGTCCAGCGGGCCAGGCTCAGCCGCACCGGGGTGCCCGGGGCGTCCGGCGGCACCGCGTAGCGCAGCGCGTTGGTGACCAGTTCGGAGGCGACCAGCTCCATGGAATCCAGCAGCGCGGCGAGATCCCAGCGCTGAAGTGTCGTACGCGTGAAGCAGCGCGCCTCGCGCACCGATTCCGGGGTGGCGGGAAGTTCGCACGTGGCGCCGTCACCCGCGGCAAGCCGCTCGGGCGCGAGCACGCCTTGCCATAACGGATAGAGCGCGGGTGCGGTCTCCGCGTTCATACCTGCCCCCGGGGTATCTGCACGGTCACCATGCTCATGGATCGGCACCCGAGGATGCAAGGGCAGCTGCACGTGCATCTGCAAGGAATTGATGCACGTGTCGTTCGAGAGTGACGAGACGGGTACTGCCCGCAAGCCATTAGTGGCAGACTGCTGATGAACCAAGGGCGGAGCGTGACCTATGAGCGCAGGGCAGCCGGGAGGCGGGTCCATCGTGCGACGAATGCTGCTCGGAGCGCAGCTGCGGAGGCTGCGTGAGTCGCGGGGGATCACCAGGGAGGACGCCGGGTACTCGATCAGGGCCTCGGAGTCGAAGATCAGCCGCATGGAGCTGGGAAGAGTCAGCTTCAAGGAGCGGGATGTCGCCGATCTGCTGACGCTGTACGGCGTCACCGAGGAGGATGAGCGGCTCGCCATGCTGGGACTCGTGAGGGAGGCGAACGCGGCCGGCTGGTGGCACGGCTACGGCGAAGTCATGCCGACGTGGTTCCAGACGTACGTAGGCCTGGAGGAGTCCGCCGCGCTGATCCGCACCTTCGAGGTGCAGTTCGTGCACGGTCTTCTGCAGACGGAGGACTACATAAGGCAGGTGATCCGACTCGGTCACCCCGAGGCGGCCGACGCCTGGGTGGAAAGGCGAGTCGGACTGCGCCTGGAGCGGCAGAAGCTGCTCGTCTCCGAGCGGGCCCCGCACTTCGTCGCGGTGATGGACGAGGGCGCGCTGCGCCGCCCGTTCGGCACCCGGCAGGGCATGCGCGACCAGGTCGCGCACATCCTGGAGGCCGCGGACGCGCCCAACGTCGAGGTGCGCGTCCTGCCCTTCGCCATCGGCGGCCACGCCGCGGGCGGCGGCGCCTTCACGCTGCTCAGCTTCCCCGAGTCCGACCTTCCGGACCTGGTGTACCTGGAGCAGCTGACCGGCGCGCTCTACATCGACAAGCACGACGAGGTCGTGGAGTACGACAAGGCCATGACCACGCTGGGCCGTATCGCGCTCAGCCCCGCCGACTCGCTGGACTGGCTCGCCGAACTCCGGCGCGAGCTGTGAGGCGGGTGCTGTGAGGCGGGTCCGGCCCCGGAGGCGCTGACCCCGGGGCCGGAATCGGTCGTTTTGCCCGTTGTTCATCCGTCCGGGTGAACAACGGGCCCGCGCGCCCCGTGCGCCCTCCCCAGCCGCGCCGCCGCCCCGTTACGGTGGCGCGAGTCACGCCAGGGGGACGGGGGACTCGGGTGAACGAACAGGGGCTGCCGCCACAGGGCGGGGAAGGGCTGCCGCCGCCCACCGCGTACGCGCGCTCCTACCGCCTCGCGCGCGCCACCGTCGTGGAACTGGCCGGGGAGATCGACCTCGGCAGCGCCTACTCCGTGCACCCGCACCTGGACGCCGCCGCCTTCGCGCCCGCCCCGCCGCTCGTCGTCTTCGACCTCGGGCCGCTGGAGTTCATCGACTGCTACGGGCTCACCCTGCTCGTCCGCGCCCGCCGCCGGGTGCTCGACCGCGGCGGCCGCACCGCCATGGTGTGCCACCACCGGCAGACCCTGCGGCTGCTCGCGCTCACCGGCCTCGACGCCGTCTTCCACCCCGTCCGCACCCTCGACGAGGCACTGCTCCCCTGAGAGCCCGCTGGGAGTTTCCCGGGGCTCCGCCGAAAGTCCGCCGCGGGCCCGCCCCGTTACTCCACGCTTTACACACGTCACCCAAATGTTGACGCCGTACAGTGTCTGGCTGGGCAAACGCCCTCCCGGCGGCCTGTGACCCGGGTCATACGGCCAAGCCGGATCAACTGGTAGAAGTTGGGGCTTCGTCGTGATGTGTGCGGGTGCCACCGGACCGAAGGTGTAAAGGCAGATGGGCGTTCGTGGGCGGAAGCGGGAGCGCAAGCACAGCCGCAAACGCTGGATCATCGCGATAGTGGTGTCGTTCGTGGTGCTGCTCGTCGGCGGCGCGGGTGCGATCTATCTCAAACTCAACGCGAACATCGACACCTTCGACTCCGCGGGCATCAGCAAGGACCGCCCGGCCGAGACGAAAGCGGACGCCAACGGCGACAAGGCCGTCAACGTCCTGCTCATAGGCTCCGACACCCGCTCCGGTGAGAACGGCAAACTCGGCGGCTCCGGATCCGGCGACATAGGCCGCTCCGACACGACGATCCTGCTGCACGTCTACCCCGACCACAAACACGCGGTCGGCATATCCATACCCCGCGACTCGCTCGTCGAGATACCGCCCTGCCTGCTCCCCGACGGCAAGTGGTCCAAGGACCAGCCGTCCGCGATGTTCAACTCCGCGTTCTCCATGGGCAGCACCGCCAAGGGCAACCCCGCGTGCACCCAGAACACCATCGAGAAGCTGTCCGGGATGCGGGTCGACCACACGATGGTCGTCGACTTCGCCGGTTTCGCGTCCATGACCTCCGCCGTCCACGGCGTCGAGGTCTGCGTCCCGAACAACATCTACCAGGGGGACCTCAACCCCAAGCTCGGCCACAAGGGCAAGGTCGTCCTCAAGGCCGGCATGCAGAACCTCTCCGGCCAGGACGCCCTGGACTACGTCCGCGTCCGGCACGGTGTCGGCGACAACTCCGACGTCGGCCGCATGCTGCGGCAGCAGGCCTTCCTCTCCGCCCTGATCAAGAAGGTCAAGGGCCAGGGCATGAACCCCACGACGCTGCTGCCGCTCGCCGACGCCGCGACCAAGTCCCTCACCGTCGACCCGGGCCTCGGCAGCGCCGCCAAGCTGGTCTCCTTCGGGGTGTCCCTCAAGGGCATCGACCTGAACAACATCCAGTTCATCACCGCCCCCTGGAAGTACGCGGGCGCCCGTATCGACCTGGTCCACCCCGACGTCGACGACCTCTTCGCCGCCCTGCGCGCCGACCAGACCCTCGACGGCGTCAACGCCTCCGGCAAGACCACCCCCAGCGCCTCCGCCACCCCGTCCCCCAGCGCCACGGTCGACGGCACCGGCATCGACGTCTCCGTCTACAACGGCACCCTCACCACGGGCCTGGCCGGCAAGGGCGGCGACCTGCTGAAGGCGCACGGCTTCACGGTCCTCGACACCACCAACGCCAAGTCCCGTGACCACGCCGTCACCCGCATCGAGTACGGCACCGCGGACGAGGCCCAGGCCAAGACCGTCGCCAAGCTCTTCCCCGGCGCCCAGCTCGTCCCCCTGAACACCAGCGGCATCAACGTCGTCCTCGGCTCCGACTACGCCGCCGTCGCCGCCAAGACCCCCACCTCCTCGACCCCCACCCCCCTCCCGACGAGCATCAGCAAGGCGGCCCGCTCGGCGGACGCGGATCCGTGCAGCAAGCTCTCCTACGGCTGAGGCCGCCCCTCCGGCACGTCGCGTAGGCCGTAGTACGCCCGCAGGGCCGCCTCGCCGCCGGAGCCGGTGGCGGCCATGATGCGCTGGAAGCGGGCGGAACGCAGGTCTCCGGCGGTGAGGACGCGGGGGTGCTGCTGTTCGGGCGGGCAGTAGCCGGACGCGTCCCGTACGAGGTCACCCGGCGGGGCCGAGGGGGCGCTGCCCAGGTTCGCGTACACCGCACGGGCCGTCCGCGACCCCGACCGCCCCTCCCGGTCGACCCACTCGACGGTGAACGTGGCGCCGTCGCCTCCGCTCACCCACGCGCCGGCGACCGGCACCAGAGTGACCCGGCGGTCGGCCCGCACCTCGTCCGCCTTGTAGTCGTCCTCCGCCGGGTGAAGGACCACCACGGCCGCGTCGAGCGACGGGTGGGAGCGCAGAAACGTACCCAGCGGCCGGTCGGCGCCGAGCACGAGAACCGACCCGCCCGCCGTATCGGGCGCCCCGGCCCCCCAGAGCGTGGCCAGCTCGATGCCCGAGCCCACCGTCAGCCACGGAGCCGCCGCCAACGGCCCCACCCCGGTCGCAACGACCGCGTACGGCGCTTCGACGGTACGCCCGCTGTCCGTCGTGACGACCACGCCGTCCCCGTACGCCCGCACGCCAGTTACCCGCACCCCGAGCTCCACCTCGCACAGCCCCGCACGCGCCACGTCCCCCGCGACGGCGGCAGCCAGCTCCGGCCCACTGGTGTGGCCACCCACGACATTGCCCACCGCGGCGATGTGCCGCAGCTTGCCGCACAACACCTCCGCCTCGATCAGCACCGACCGCACCCCGACACTCGCGCCCATCACCGCCGCCGCACACCCGGCGGGCCCGCCCCCGACGATGACCAGATCCGTACTCTCCGCCATACCGCTATTCCAGCACCGGCGCGTGCGCCGTCGGCGGAAGCCGAGCGAGCAGATCCCGGGTGGTGATCAGTCGCCCCGACCCGACGAGCCACCGGGCGACCGCCCGCCCCCGCGGCGAACCCGCCGTTCAGGCCGTCTTCAGGCGGGCCACCTGGCGGGCCCGGTCGTGCACCTGGCGGGCGCCGGGGTGGGTGAGGTAGGGGCGGAGGGACGTCCGCAGGGTGGCGAAGTGCTCGTCGGCGCGGGACGAGGACAGGTGCTCGTAGTCGTCGAGGAACGCCTGCCACGTCGCGCAGGCGGCTTCGAGGTGCCCGACCTCCAGCTGTCGCTGGGCGAGCAGGCCGTTGGCGTGGGCGCGGCCCTGCTTCTCCACCGGCGGGCGGACGCGGTTGGACTCCCGCAGGGACGTGATCGAGCCGTGGACGTCACCGAGGGCGTAGCGGACGCCGGAGACGTGGAAGAGGTACGCGGCCCGGTCGTAGCCGCCGATCGCGTCCCGGCGGTCGTCCGCCTTCGCGAGGGCCGCCTCCGTCTCGGCGAGCCGGGTGAACGCGAGCCGCTTGTCACCCACCAGCGCGGCGCCCTGAGCCTGCTGCCCGGCGAGGAACGCCCGCAGGCGCGGCCCGGCCTTGGGCGCGGCCTCGGCGGCGGCGTCCGCGAGCGCCAGCGCTTTCCCGGCGTGCTTGAGGTTGGCCGCCTGGAGGGCCATGCCGCGCAGCGTCCGGCAGTACGTGACGTGGTCCTCCCCGGCGGCGGCGAGCTTCAGCGCGTGCAGGTAGTACCGCTGCCCCAGCCCGTGCGCCCGCTCGTACATCGCCATCCACCCGGTGAGGTAGACCAGGTCGGACACCGCCGACAGCAGGTCCTTCCGCACCTCGTCCGAAGCCTGCGCGTGCAGATACGGCCCGACGGTGTTGACGAGGAAGGCCGCGGCCATGGGCCTGGCGTGCCCGCCCCCCAGCTCGTCGAGGATGTCCGCGATGCGCTCGGTCATCGTGCGGACGGTGCCCACCTCCCCCGCCCCGATCCTGGCGGTTCGCCCAGCGGCACCGGCCTTCGTCCGGCCCACCAGCTCCGCATATGCGGGTACGGGCAGCGCGGCGGCGTAAAGACTCGCGGCGAGAACCTTCCGGCGGGACGGGTCCATGTCTTCCCTCCCCATGCTGACGAGGTCTTCCACCATGCCAGGTTCGCCGCCGCTCTCCCGGCCCGTCAACGGCGGAAATCCGGCCTCGGCCGGGGTGACGGGCCTGCCCAACCGCCGTGCGACAGCTTCGAGAACAAGCGGGCGCGCGCTCTCCTTGGGCAGGTGCCCGTCCAGCCGTTCACTTCCTGGGCCAGTTGGCGCAGCGTCCAGCCGGTCTCGCGGTACAGCCGGCGTCAGACCCTCGTTCGGCTGCCGGCCGCTCATGGGCTCGCTCGCCATGCGGCTTAACGCTCTTAAAAGGCGCCTGCGTCCCAACGGTACCGCGGTACGTAGCGCGCCGGTTGCCTAGAGCGAGACAGACCCCCGCGACCGTGCGACCGGCGCGGGGGCCACCGGTGAACCACCTCTCGTCGTCGTGAAGTCGTGGCCGCATGGCCCTCGTTCGGTGGGCCGGGCGCGGCGTCTGTTGGTGCGCTCTCTCGGGGACTGGGGACTTGCGCATCTGTCGGGCGCGGCCGAGCTGGTTGTCTCCGAGCTGGTCACGAACAGCGTCCGTCATGCGCGCGACCCGCGCGGACATGTGATCCGTACGCAGTTCGAGCGGTTGGGGCGAGGGGTGCGCATCGAGGTGCACGACGCCGGCGAGTCCAAGCCCGAGCAGCGGGACGTGTCCGGCGAGGAGGAGTCGGGGCGCGGGCTGGCGCTGGTGGACGCGATCACCGGTGGGCGGTGGGGGGTGAGCGATCGGGAGGGCGTCGGGAAGATGGTCTGGGCCTTGTGCACGGACGACGGCCCCGCCTGCGGTCCGGCGTAGGGCGCGTTCGTCGGGCTGGGCCATGGTGCGTGGTGACCTGAAGACGTCTGCCCCCTCCGTTCCGGCGGAGGGGGCAGACGTCTTACGGGCGCGCGGGGGTGGGGTCAGGTTGCCGAGGGGGTGGGGCGGGAGGGGAGGAGGGCCTTGCAGGTTTCGTAGGCCTTGGCGATTTTGGGGTCGGACGTGTTGAGGGCGTTGAACATGCCGCCGCCGCGGCGGCCGGAGGCGTTGGGGGAGGCGGTGGAGGTGGGGAGGGTGACGCCGTGGTCCTTCAGGCAGCTCGTGAAGGCGGCGAAGGCGCTGGAGTCGGCGCCGCCGCCGTTGCCGCGGTTGAACTGGGGGCGCAGGGACTCGCAGGCCTGCATGGCCTTCTGGGTCTTGGGGTCGGCGGACGCGCCGCCGAAGCCGGGGAAGCCGCCGCGGAAGCCCTTGCCGTCGGTGGGGCGGCCGGAGGGCATGCCGCTCGGGCGGCCGGAGGGGCGGGCGCCGGGGGAGAAGCTGGGGAGCTGGACGCCGTTCTTCGCGAGGCAGTCGCGGTACGCGGCCATGTCCGCGGCCCCCGACGCGGTGGCGGACGCCGACGTCCCGGTGGAGGACTTCGCGTCGGAGGACGAGCCCGAGCCCCCGCCGGAGGAGCACGCGGCGAGCAGCAGCGCTCCCGAGGCGAGGACGGCGACCGAGGCGCCGGCCCGCAGTGCGGTGGTGGGGGTCCAGGTCATGGCCGGTCTCCTCGGGAGCGGAGGGCAGGGGGAGCCGCCCCGTACGCGCGCGCGGCGGCAGCCCATGACTGAACCGCACGCACGTAGGCGCCGCCCGACCGCGGCCTGTGAGTTCCCGGGGAGCAGAACCGTACGGAGGGGACGAGACGGGCACGGCTGCACCCGACATGCGGCTTATCGACCTACAAGAGGCTTTTGGGCTCCCAGGGAACTCCCAGGCTCCTCCCAGGGCATCAAAGGAGTGTCCCGCCAGGATGCGGGCCATGAAGGTGCTCCCACGGCGGCGCAGGGCCGCCCTGATCAACTCGGTGCTCGGCGTGGTCGTCCTCGCGGGCGCCGGCGGCGCCTACGCGGCCGTCCACGACGACGGCGCCAAGTCCACCGGCAGTGGCACCGCGCGGGTGGCGACGGTCTCCAGGGGATCGGTCTCCGCCACGGTGTCCGGCTCCGGCTCCCTTGTCTCGCCCAGTGACGCGGGCCTGAACTTCACCACGGGCGGCACGCTCACCGAGGTGAAGGTCAAGCCGGGCGACAAGGTCAAGAAGGGCCAGGTGCTGGCCAAGGTCGACGCGACGGACGCGAAGGCGACCCTCCAGCAGGACCAGGCGACGCTCGACGCCGCCGAGGCCAACCTCACGAAGGTCGAGGCCGGTGAGCTGCCCGCCTCGTCCTCCTCCGGCAGCAACTCCGACAGCAACTCCGGGCGCAGCGGCGGGCAGTCCTCGCCCACCCCCTCGCCGACGCCGACGGTCGATCCCGTGCAGCTCGCGCAGGCGCAGGCCCAGCTCACGCAGGCGCAGAACGCCGTGGACGCCGCCCAGCGCGCGGTCGACGGGACCACGCTCAAGGCCCCGGTCGCCGGTACGGTCGCCTCGGTCGACGGCGAGAAGGGCGACACCGTCTCCGGCACGTCCGGCAGCGGCTCGGGCAACGGAGGCAGCGGCGGCAGCTCCGGCAGCTCCAGCACCGGGAGCAGCAGCAGCTCCTCCAGCTCGCTCAGCGGCTTCATCGTGCTGACGAACCCGGCGAACATGCAGGTCACCGCGAACTTCTCGGAGGCCGACTCGCTCAAGATCAAGGCCGGTCAGGCCGCGACCGTGACCCTCAACGCGCAGTCCGGCACCGTGCTGGACGCCAAGGTGCTGTCCATCAGCTCGCTCCCGGCGAGCAGCAGTTCGGGATCCGGGGCGGGTTCGTCCGGCAGCGCCGTGCAGTATCCGGCGGTGCTCCAGATCACCAGTGACACGTCCGCGCTGCGGACGGGGCTGAGCGCCAGCATCCAGGTCACGACGGCGACCGTGTCCGACACGCTCACCGTGCCGACCGCGGCGGTGTCCGGCACGGGCACCAACCGCACCGTGCTGCTCGTCAACAAGGACGGCTCCACCACCCGCACGTCCGTGACCGTGGGCGTCGAGGGCGATTCGACGGACCAGATCACCGCGGGCCTGACGGAGGGCCAGCAGGTGCAGATCCCGACGGTCGCCTCGACCGGCAGCAGCGGCTTCCCGAGCGGCGCCTTCCCCGGCGGCCTCGGCAACCTCGGCGGCGGCAACCGCTTCGGCGGCGCGGGCGGCGGCGGTGGCTTCCGGCAGGGCGCGGGTGGCCGCTGATGAGGTTCGGCCTGGGCGGCGGCGCCCACCGCAGAGGGGGCGCGGCGCCGCCCGAGGCGGCGCCGGAGGAGGAGAGCCCGTGGGGCCCGCCCCCGGTCATCGAGGTGCGGTCGCTGCGCAAGACGTACGGCAGCGGTGACGCGACCGTGCGCGCGCTCGGCGGCCCGCCCGACGCGGTGACCGGCGAGGAGCCCGGTGTGGACCTGGTCGTCGAACAGGGCGACATGGTCGCGGTGATGGGCAGCTCCGGCTCCGGCAAGTCCACGCTCATGAACATCCTGGGCTGCCTGGACGTGCCGACCGCCGGACGGTACCTGCTGGACGGCATCGACGTCGGCGGTCTCGACGAGCACCAGCTCTCGCTCGTCCGCAACCGCAAGATCGGCTTCGTCTTCCAGTCGTTCAACCTGGTGCCGCGCACCCCCGCGCTCGCGCAGGTCGAACTCCCCCTCGCCTACGCCGGGGTGAAGACCGCCGAGCGGCGCCGCCGGGCGATGGCGGCGCTGGAGCTGGTCGGCCTCGCCGACCGGATGGACCACCGGCCCAACGAGCTGTCCGGCGGCCAGCAGCAGCGCGTGGCCGTGGCCCGCGCGCTGGTTACGGCGCCCGCGATGCTGCTGGCCGACGAGCCGACCGGCAACCTGGACAGCCACAGCACGGAGGAAGTGCTCTCGATCGTGGACCGGCTCAACGCGTCGGGGCGCACCGTCGTCCTGATCACCCACGAGGACGAGGTCGCCCGGCACGCCAAGCGCGTCGTGCGGCTGGTGGACGGGCAGATCGTCGCCGACGTCCGGCAGGCGCCCGTCGAGGGCCCGCCGCCCGCGCTGCGCGACGCGGCGCTCTTCGCGAGCAGCGCCCCGCAGACGGGCAGCGCCCCCCGGACCGTTCCGCAGGCGCTCGCCGGACCGGCGGGGGGTGCGCGGTGAACCCCCTGGAGACGCTGCGCTTCGCGGTCGGCGGCCTGGCCGCCAACAAGGTGCGCTCGGCGCTGACGATGCTGGGCGTGCTGATCGGCGTGGCCGCCGTCATCATCCTGCTGGCGGTCGGCAACGGCTCCTCGCAGTCCGTCAAGGACAGCATCGAGAAGCTCGGCACCAACTCGCTGACCATCACCTCCGGTACGGGCTTCGGCGGCGGCCGTGGCGCGTCCTCCTCGTCCGGCACCAAGCCGCTGACCGTGGACGACGCACGGGCGCTCGCCGACACCACGTCCGCGCCGCACGTGAAGTCGGTGGCGCCGGAGGTCACGACGTCCCAGACGGCGGTGTACGACGGCACGTCGCACACGGTCGGCCAGGTCGTCGGCACCTACCCGGCGTACTTCGAGGCGTCCAACAGCAAGGTGGACAAGGGCGACTACTTCTCCGCCGACGACGTCCTCAACACCCGCAAGGTCGCCGTCATCGGCTCGACGACCGCGACCGACCTGTTCGGCACGGCGAACCCCGTCGGCAAGAAGGTCGTCATCGGCGGCACCCCCTTCACGGTGGTCGGTGTGCTGGCCACCAAGGGCGGCACCGGCTTCCAGGACCCGGACGACACGGTGATCGCCCCGCTGCCGACCGTGCAGAACGCCTTCACCGGCTTCGGCTCGGTCAACCAGATCCTGGTCGAGGCGACCTCCTCGGGCGCCACCACCGACGCGCAGAGCGAGATCACCACCGTGCTGATGGCACAGCACGGGCTCAAGGACGCCAGTTCGCTGGACTTCCAGGTCAGCAGCCAGCAGTCGCTGCTGGACACGCAGTCCGACACCAACAAGACCTTCACGGTGCTGCTCGGCGCGGTGGCCGCGATCTCACTGCTGGTCGGCGGGATCGGCATCACCAACATCATGCTGGTGACGGTGACCGAGCGGACCCGGGAGATCGGCATCCGCAAGGCGATCGGCGCGCCCCGCGGGGTGATCCTCGGGCAGTTCCTGGCGGAGTCCACGCTGCTGTCGCTCATCGGCGGCGGGCTCGGGGTGGTCGGCGGGCTCATCGGCTCGCACTTCACGATCGTCGGGATCAAACCGGTGATCATCCCGGAGTCGGTGTGGGGCGCCTTCGCCATCGCCGTGGCCATCGGCCTGTTCTTCGGCGGCTACCCCGCCAACCGGGCCGCGGGCCTGCGCCCCATCGAGGCCCTGCGGCACGAGTGACATCACGATGACGACGATCAGACACGAGGAACGAGAGGAAGGGGCCGCCATGGCGCGACGCCGCTCCGAGCTGGTCAAGGCGGACGACTCCGACACGGAGCTGCTGCCGCTCGTCCCGGAGGAGCACACCGGCGCCGTGGTGGTCCAGCGCGGCTCCGAGGTGATCGAGGGCGGCGGGCTGCCCGCGGTGCGGCCCGAGGACATCCTCGCCGAGCAGCCGGACGCCCGCGACATCTCGGCGGAGCTGGCCGCGCCGCCGCGCCGCGCGCTGCCCTGGCTGACGCTCGCCCTGTCGGCGTGCATCGTCGCGGCGGGCGCCTTCATCGGCGGCGTGTACGTCGAGAAGCACCACGCGAAGGGCTCGTCGTCCGGCAACCCCTTCGCCGCCGCGGGCAACGCGCGCAGCGGCGCGGGCGCCACGGCCGGCACCGGCGGCCGCGGCTTCGGCTTCGGCGGTACGGGCACGAGTGCCGGTACGGGGACGGGTACGGGCCAGGGCGCGGGCGGCGGGCTGACCTTCGGCACGGTCAAGCTCGTCGACGGCGACACGATCTACCTCACCGACGCGCAGGGCAACACCGTCAAGGTCACCACCAGCGGCTCGACGAAGGTCACGGAGTCCAAGGAGGGCAAGGTCTCCGACCTCAAGGCCGGGCAGACGGTGACCGTCCGCGGCACCACCGACTCCTCCGGCAACCTCTCCGCGACCACCGTCACCGAGGGCGCGACCCTGCCGACCGGTTTCGGCGGCGGCTTCGGCTTCGGCGGCGGCGGAGGCGCGGGCGGTGGAGCGGGCGGCGCCACCGGCGGCACGGGCGGCGGCAACTGACCGGAGGCGTTCACAGCTCCGGGACGTACGGTGGCGCGGCCGACACCAGGCCGCGCCACCGTACGGCCGTCCCGGCCGCCTCGGCCGCCCGACCGCCCCACCGCCCCACCGTTCTTCCGTTTGACCGGACCGGCAGGACACCGACTCCGAAGGTCCAGGAGGCCGCACCATGGACACGCCCGAGGCCAGGCTCCTCGTCGTCGACGACGAACCGAACATCCGGGAGCTGCTGTCCGCGTCGCTGCGCTTCGTCGGCTTCCACGTCGACTCCGCGGCCACCGGCACGGAGGCGCTCGCGGCCGTCGCGCGGCAGCGGCCCGACCTCGTCGTCCTCGACGTGATGCTGCCCGACATGGACGGCTTCGCCGTCGTCGGGCGGCTGCGCGAGGAGGCCGGGCGGCACGGCAGGGCGGCCGCCGACGACCACATCCCCGTGCTCTTCCTCACCGCGCGGGACGGCGTCGAGGACAAGATCAGCGGTCTGACGGCGGGCGGCGACGACTACGTGACCAAGCCCTTCAGCCTGGAGGAGCTGATCGCCCGCATCCGCGCCATCCTGCGCCGCACCGGCGGCCCCACCGACGACGGCCGGCTCGTCGCGGGTGACCTGGAGCTGGACACGGTCGGCCACCAGGTGACCCGCGCGGGCCGCGCGGTGTCGCTGTCGCCGACCGAGTTCAAGCTGCTGGCCTACCTGATGGCGAACGCCGACCGGGTCGTCTCCAAGATCCAGATCCTCGACCACGTGTGGGCGTACGACTTCGGCGGCGACCTCAGCATCGTCGAGTCGTACATCTCGTACGTGCGGCGCAAGGTCGACGCGGGCACGGACGGCGCGGTCAAGCTCATCCACACCGTGCGCGGGGTCGGCTACGTGCTGCGCCGCCCGCCGCAGCCGCAGCACTGACATGGGCACCCGGCTGACGCGATGGCGCCCCTCCGCGCTGTCGCTGCGCTCCCGGCTGGTGCTGCTGTCGCTCGTCCTCGTGCTGCTGGGCCTCGCGGTGAGCGACACCGTGGTGCTCGGCTCGGTGCGCGGGCGGCTGGTGCAGCGCGTCGACCAGCAGCTGGAGCGGTACGGCGGCCCGCTCGCGCAGCGGCTCGGCACGGAGGGCGTCCCGGAGCCGCGCACCATCCGGCCCGGCAACCGGCCGTGGCTGCCGAGCCAGTTCGTGGTGGCCTTCGCGTCGGCGGACGGCCATATCTCCGACCAGTTCCGGCTGCCCGTCGCCGCGGGCGACCCGCGCCCGCTGTGGCCGCGGCTGGACGCCGACACCCTCGCCGGGCGGCTCGGCAAGCCCTTCGACGTCGCCAGCGACCACGGCGGCGGGCGCTGGCGGGTGCTCATCATGCCGGTCACGGCGACCGCGTCCGCGGCGGGCCGCACCCCGCCCGCGGGTGTCGTCGTCGCGGCCTCGCTGGACGACGTGTCGAGCACGACCTCCCGGCTGAGCACCGCCTTCTGGCTCATCGGCGCGGTGGTCGCCGCGCTGCTCGGGGTGGCGGGCTGGTTCGCCGTAAGGGCCGGGCTGCGGCCGCTGCGGCGCATCGAGGCGACGGCGGTGGAGATCGCCGAGGGCCGCCCGCTGTCGCACCGCATGCCCGCGGCCTCCCCGCACACCGAGGCGGGCCGCCTGGCCTCCGCCCTCAACGGCATGCTGGCGCAGATCGAGTCGGCCTTCGCGGCGCGCGCGGAGTCCGAGGAGCAGATGCGCCGCTTCGTCGCCGACGCCAGCCACGAGCTGCGCACCCCGCTCGCGGGCATCCGCGGCTTCGCCGAGCTGTACCGGATGGGGGCGCTGCCCGACGAGGCGGACGTCAGACGGACCATGGCCCGTATCGAGAGCGAGGCCGTACGCCTCGGCGGGCTCGTCGAGGACCTGCTCACGCTCGTGCGCACCGAGGAGCTGCGGCCCGTCCAGCTCGCCCCGATGGACCTGCGCACCCTCGCGGTGGACGCGCTGCACGACACGACCGCGCTGGACCCGGCCCGCAAGGTCGCCCTGACCGGCCCCGGCGGCGAGGGCGCGCCCGCCGCCGCGCCCGTGCTCGGGGACGAGGCCCGGCTGCGGCAGGTCGTCGCCAACCTCGTCGGCAACGCGGTGGCCCACACCCCGCCGGGGTCGCCCGTCCGGATCGGCGTCGGCACGCAGGACGGCTACGGGGTGCTGGAGGTCGCCGACACCGGGCCGGGCCTGGCGCAGGCGCAGGCCGCCCGCGTCTTCGAGCGTTTCTACCGCACCGACGCCTCCCGGACGAGGGCGGGCGGCGGCGGCGCGGGCCTGGGCCTTTCCATCGTCGCCGCGCTGGTCGCCGCGCACGCGGGCCATGTCGAGCTGGACACCGCGCCGGGCCGCGGCGCGACCTTCCGCGTCCGGCTGCCGCTCGCGCCCGTCAGCCCTGCCGGACGCCCAGCGTGAGCAGCAGGTTGGCGTATGTGCGGCGGTCGCCGGTGGCGACGACGAGGGCCGTGTCGGGGGCGCGCGCGGCGTCGTAGAAGGCGAACCGGTCGAGCGTGTCCAGCGCCGGGAGCTGCGGGAGCGCGGCGCGGAACTCGGCGAAGACCTCCGGCTCCGGGGTGCCCTCGGGCGGCGTCATGACGGTCGCGGCCTCGATCGGGGCCGCGTCCGCGAGCGCGGCCAGCACCTCGGTGACCAGCAGCCGGTCGGGCGCGAGGTTGAGGTAGACGCGTTCGGCGGCGGGGTGGGCGCCGGTGGTGTGCGGGTAGTGGCCGTCGCTGATCAGGATCCGGGAGCCGTGCCCCGCGGACGCCAGGGCGGCCAGAATCGTCGGGTGGGTGAGCTGGTAGCGCAGCATGCGGGGACTTTCCTGGTGGGGTGCGGGGCGCCGGTGCACGGGAGACATCGGATCTCTCCCGTCGTCACGGCGACCCTAACCGCGCGGCAAAACGATCAGCAAGACCCGCTCAAGAGGTGTGTGCCACCCTCCAGCCGCGCGGCCCGGCCAGTGCGCCGAGCGCCATCCGACGAACAGGGGGCACATCCGTGGAGATTTCCCGGAGATCACTCATCCGGCAGGGCGGCACCGCCGCGGCCGGCGCAGGCGCGGTCTGGCTGGGCGGTCCGCTCGCGGGGCTCGCCCCCGACGCGGCCGCGGCCACCGCCGAACCCGACGGCTCCCCGGCGTTAGCCGAGGGCTCCCCGCGCCCGGTCACCGTCACCTCCGCCACCAACGCCTCCGCCGTGCTCACGCCGGACGGCCGCACGATCGTCCTCGACCTGCTCAACATGCTGTGGACGCTCCCCGCGGCGGGCGGCGAGGCCCGCCGCCTGACCGGCATCGACACCGAGGCCAGCGAGCCCGACGTCTCCCCGGACGGCCGCCACCTGGTCTACCAGTCCTACGCCGAGGCCAACTTCCAGCTGTGGCTCGCCCGTATCGACGGCACCGGTGCCCGCCGCCTCACCGAGGGCGCCCTCGACCACCGCGAGCCGCGCTTCTCCCCGGACGGCACCCGCGTCGCGTACACCGCCGAGACGGACGGCCACTACGTCGTCCACGTCCTCGACCTGCACACCGGCGAGGCCCGCCGCTGGACCACCGGCACCGACGTCACCGTCCAGGAGGCGCAGCCGTCGTGGCGCCCGGACGGCCGGGCCCTGGTCTTCACCGCGGGCACCGCCGACGCCCCGCGGTCCGTCGTCCAGGTCGACGCCGACGGGGTGCGCACCACGCTGGTCACCGTGCCGGAGGGCCAGGTCGCGGGCCCGTCCTTCTCCCCGGACGGCACGAAGCTCGCGTACGTCCACCTCACGTCGTCCGCCGCCCGGCTCGTCGTGGACGGTACGGCGGTCTCCGCCGAGGGCGAGGAGGTCTTCCCGTTCGCCGCGCGCTGGACGGGTGCGGACGCGGTGCTCTACACCGCGGACGGCCGGATCCGCCGCCGTACGCTCGGCGCGGCGGCCGCCGTGCGGGACGTGCCGTTCGCCGCCCACCTCACCGTGCCGCGCGTCCCCGAGCGGCCGTCGCCGCGCGACTTCGACTCCACCGCGCCGCGCGAGGTCAAGGGCGTCATCGGCCCGTGCCTGGCGCCGGACGGCGGCCGAATCGCCTTCGCCGCGCTCGGCGACATCTGGGTCGGCCGGATCGGCTCGGCGCCGCGGGCCGTCGTCTCGGACGGCGCGGTCAACACCGATCCGGCCTGGCACCCGGACGGCACCTCGCTGGTGCACGTCAGCGACCGCGGCGGCAACGCGGCCGACCTGTGGCTGCACGACCTCACCACCGGCGCGAACCGGCAGCTCACCGACCTCCAGGGGTATCTGTCCGCGCCCGTCTTCAGCCCCGACGGCGCCACGGTCGCCTTCCTCTACTGGTCGAGCATCCTGATGACGGTGGACGTCGCGACCGGCGCCGTCCGCAACGTCACCGGCCCGCTCAGCGGCTTCGGCAAGCCCACGTACACCGCGGACGGCCGCAAGCTGTCGGTCGTCTCGCTCGTGCCCGCGACCGCCCGCTACCGCGAGGGCGCCAACCGCGTCCTGACCGTCGACCTCGCGAGCGGCGAGGTCGTCTACGACGACCCGGTGCCGGGCGCGTGCCTGTCCAACCGGATCGACGCCGGGCCCGTCCACTCCCCGGACGGCACCCGTACCGCGTACGTCGTCGGCGGCACCCTGCACGTCAGCGCCCTCGACGCCGCCGGGCGCCCCACCGGCCCCGCGCGCGAGCTGAACGGCGAGACCGCGGACGCGCCCGGCTGGAGCGCCGACTCGCGCTCCCTGGTCTACCTGCGCGACGGCACGATCCGGCTCGCCGACGCGCGCACCGGCCGTGCCACGACCGTCCCGACGAAGCTGACATGGCGCCAGGCCCGCCCGTCCGGCCGCACCGTCGTCCAGGTCGGGGCGCTGTGGGACGGCACCTCGCCGTCGCTGCGGCACGACGTGGACGTGGTCGTGGACGGCAACCGCGTCGCCGAGGTCGTCCGGCGCGGCGCCGTCACCGGCCACCGCACCGTCGACGCGCGCGAACTGACCGCGATGCCCGGCCTCGTCGCCCTGCACGAGCACGCGCCCTGGCAGCGCGCCGAGACCCTCAAGCTGTGGCTGGCCTTCGGCGTCACGACCCTGCGCTCCCCGGGCGGCGCGCACTACGTCTCCGTCGAGACCAAGGAGGCCGTCGACTCCGGCCGCCGCGTCGGCCCCCGCCTGTTCGCCGCGGGCGACGCCCTGGAGGGCAACCGCCTCTACTACGGCGTCGGCCGCCCCACCACCAGCCAGGAGGAGGTCGAACGCGAGGTCGCCAAGGCCGAGGCCCTCGGCCACGACCTGCTCAAGGCGTACGTCCGGCTGCCGTACGCGCTGCACCGCGCCGCCGTCCGCTCCGTCCACCGCCTCGGCCTGCCCGCCACCTCCCACTACCTCTTCGGCCCGCTCACCTTCGGCGCGGACGGCGCCGAACACCTCGGCGGCACCAGCCGCTACGGCCGCCGCCAGAAGGAGACCTTCCTCGGCCACACCCACGAGGACGTCACCGAACCGCTCGTCGCCTCCGGCATGTCCTTCACCCCGACCATGGGCCTGTCCGGCGCGGGCCTGGCCACCACCCGCGCGGGCCTCTTCCGCTACGCCGAGTGGGCCGTCGGCGACCCGCGCCTCACCTCGCTCATGAACACCCTCGAATACGCCGACTTCAGCGGGGCCGTCGCCGCCGCCCAGGCGACCGAGCCCGTCGACGAGATCGCCTTCACCTCCCACCACGGCGCCACCGTCGCCGCCCTGCTGGCCCGCGGCGCCCAGGTCGGCGTCGGCACCGACAGCCCCCTCGTCCCCGCGGCCATCTACTACCACCTCAACCTCCAGACGATGGTCCGCTACGGCGCCACCCCCTACCAGGCACTCCGCGCCGCCACCGTCACCGCCGCCCGCACCCTCGGCATGACCCCCCACCTCGGCACGGTCGAACCCGGCAAACTCGCCGACCTCTCCCTCGTCGCCGGCGACCCCCTGACCGACATCCAGGCCGCGGCCGCCGTCCACCACGTGATGACGGCGGGAGTCCTCCACTCCGTCGACTCCCTGACCTCGACCCCACCCCGCCCGGCCCCCGCCACCCCCCTCCGCACCGAGGACGTCCCCCAGACCCCGGCCCAGAAGGCCTACTGGTGGCACCGACCGGAACACCGCCACGACGGCTGCTGCTGAGGCCCCGCCGGGCCTCCCTGTGCGGGGGAGGCCCGGCTCTCCCTGGGCCGCCGCGAGGCGAGGAAGTCCCGCCCTTGCACGTAGCCCACTGGGACACAGTGTGCTACGGTCGTGAAATGAAGACCATTACTCAGCGCGAGTTCCGCAACAACTCCGCAGCAGTCATGGACGCGGTCGAGGCGGGCGAGACGTACCACATCACGCGTAACGGGACCGAGGTCGCCGAGCTGCGTCCGCTGGTCCGGCGGCGACGGCCGAGCGCGGAGGACCTGGTGGCGCGGCATCGGGGGCTGCCGCAGGTCGACTACGAGCAGATGCGTCAGGAAGCGGAAGGGTTCTTCGGCACTGCCGACCGCGTGGGCGACAACGATCAGGACCCCTGGGAGCGTACTCGTGGCTGAGCGCCACCAGTCCGGTGTCCTGGACACCTGCACCTATATCGACCTGGGCCTCCTCGATGCCTCGGACCTTCCCCACGCGCCGGAACTGACGGCCGTCACGCTGGCCGAACTCCAGCAAGGCGTGGCCATGGCGAAGGATCCCGCGACCCGAGCGGCCCGGATGGAAAAGCTCGGTGCGGCCGTCGCGGATTTCGACCCGCTGCCCTTCGACGGCGACGCGGCCGCCCGCTACGGGACCCTCGTCGCGCTCACCCTCGCGTCCGGCCGGGACCCCCGGCCCCGCAGGCTGGACCTGATGATCGCCGCCATCGCCTCCGTGCGAGGGCTCCCCCTCTTCACACGCAACGCCGACGACTTCAAGGGCCTGGAGCAGGCGCTGGACGTCGTGCCACTCTGACCTTCCGGGGCGCCCGCGCCGGCCCCCGCGGCATTGCTCGCGGGCCCCGGCGGCTGTCAGCGGCGGTGGCCGGCCCGGAGCCAGGTGATGTCGATCGCGGCTATGCCGCCCCAGATCCAGTAGACGGCACCGCCGCCGTCCGGTGCGAAGGCCGTCGCCAGGGAGCCGAGCGCGACCGTGCCCAGCACGACCCGGGCGCCGTGTGCCCCGGTCAGGGCGGTACGCAGCGGGCCGGGCTCGCTCAGGCGGTCGGACAGGTAGGCGTCGAAGGCCTCCGCCACCTGGTCGTCGATCTCGTCCCGCAGCCGGGCGTCCAGCGCGTCAGACATGGGTCCCCCGCATCCCGCGGCGCCGGTGGCGCCTCCTGACCACCGTAGGCATTGCAGAGATATTCTGCAAACAACTTCTGCGATGATTGCAGAGAAGCTCTGCACTATGCTGGCGGCCATGGGCGAGCGTCCCAAGCGCAGAGTGCTCACCGGCCCGGACCTCAAAGCCTTCTACAAGGCGCTGTCCAACCCGGTGCGCCGCGACATCCTGAGCTACCTCGGCGAGCACGGCGAGGCGAACTCCACCAGCGTCGCCAAGGCCCTCGGCGAATCCACCGGCACCACCAGCTACCACCTGCGCAAGCTCGCCGACCTCAAGCTGATCGCCGAGGTCGACGAACGCGCCAACGGGCGCGAGCGCTGGTGGAGGTCGCTGATGACCAACATCCACACCCCGCCCGGCCTGCACCTGGCCGAGGACGAGCGCGAGGCCGCCGTGAAACTCGGCGCCCTCAAGATGACGCACGACCTGAGCCTGGTCGTGAAGGCCTACGCCGGATACGACACCGGGGCAGGCTGGAATCAGATCCATCGCGCGGGCCTGCGCATGACGAAGGAACAGGTGGCCTCCTTCACCGAGGAGTACCAGTCCCTGCTGCACAAGTACGCCACCGCGCCCGGCGAACACCCGCCGGACGCCCGCCAGATGGCCGTCCGCCTGGTGATGCTCCCGGACGACGGCACGAGGCCGGAACTGCCTCCGGCGGACGAAGCGCCCGACGACGACGGCCCGCCCGGACGGCCCGCGCCCGACGAATTCTGACAGCGGCCCGGAGGCCGCGCTGGCGCCCGGCCCCGCTTTCCGGAAGGCTGACGCGCATGGCATCCGTGGTGCAGAACGTGGCGATCGACTGTGCGGACGCGTACGCGCTGGCGCGCTTCTGGAGCGAGGTGACGGGCCGCCCGCTGGACGCCGACGCCCGCCCCGGCGACGAGGAGACCCGCGTTCTCCTGGCGGAGGGCCCGGCCCTCTACTTCAACCAGGTGCCCGAGCCGAAGACCGCCAAGAACCGCCTCCACCTGTGCCTGCGCCCCGAGACCACCCGCGAGGAAGAGGTCACCCGCCTGCTCACCCTCGGCGCCACCCTGGTCGCCGACCGCCGCGAGCCCGACGGCACGGGCTGGGCGGTCCTGGCGGACCCGGAGGGCAACGAGTTCTGCGTGCTGCGCAGCGCGTCGGACCGGGCGGCCACCGGGTCGTGACGGGCGCGGCGCCGGGCACTGTGGTTCGCCGGGTTGGAGGGTTGGGGGGCGCGTTCACCCTCGGCGCGAACGGTGCTTCCGGGGTGTCGCCCGGGGAAATGAGATTGCCGCCGAACCAGAGCAGTTGTCGGCTGGGCACCATGGCTGAACTGCGTACCGACCGCCTCGTCCTGCGCCGCTGGCGAGCCGCTGTGTCCGAACGTGCTGTACCGCATCACCCGGAACGCGAGGACCTGACGTTCTTCGCCGAGGCCGCTCGATCCAGTGCCGTGTCAGGCAACGTCTGCCTCGTAGTGGGGGAAGCGATTCACGCTGTGGGTCTGCCTGGGTCTGCGAGAATCGGCGGATGCTGAACATCGGAACGATCGTGATGGGGGCCACCGATGTACGGCGGGCCGCGGAGTTCTGGAGCCGGGCACTGGGCTACGTCCCTCGCGATGGTGAGGTGAAGGATGACTGGGTGGTGCTGGTGCCGGCCGACGGCTCCGGCGCCGCGCTGGCTCTCGACCTCAGTACGACGCCCGTGCAGGAACACCCGAGAGTCCACCTCGACCTTTATGCCGGCGACGCCGCCGATCAGGAAGCCGAAGTGGCACGACTGATCTCCCTGGGCGCCGAACGCGTCGACTGGGACTCCTATCCGGACGACGCCGACTTTGTCGTGCTCGCCGATCCGGAGGGCAACCGCTTCTGCGTCATCGACACCAGTCGCGGCTGACACCCACGGTGCTCAGGTGGCGGAGCGGGTGCGAGTGCGTGAGATCGACGATGACGAAGGCAGACGGCTGCTTCGGATCATCCGCCGGGGCACCGGGCCGGTGGTGACCTGGCGGCGGGCCCAAATGGTCCCGCTGTCCGCGCAGGGCATGCCGGTGGCGAAGATCGCCGAGGTGTCGTTCACCGGCGACGACCGGGTCCGGGACGCACGGGTCGAGCACCTCTACGCGATCGCCGACGGCGAGGCGATACCCGAGGACGACAAGCCCGAAGTGGTCTTCTGTGCGGACGAGTTCGGGCCGCTCAACCTGATGCCCCACCCCGGACGCCAGTGGGCCGAGCGCGGTGGCCACCCGCCCGAGATTGGTGCGGCACTAGCCGCGGGGACGGGGGCGCCCGGCCCGGGGATGCGGGCTGCGACCTCTATTCCACGGCCTCCGTCTCCGCCTTCTCCGCCGCCTGCGCCAGCCGCTCGAACGTCCCAGTGAGCACCGCCCGGCGCTCCTCCTTGTACCCGGGCTTCGGGCCCAGCCCGTCGATCGACCCCTCCCACACCGCCAGGAACGCCCCCTGCCAGCCCCGTATCGTCGCCGCGGGTGGAAGCGTCACGCCCACCCAGTCCTGGCGCTTCAGCAGAAGCAGCAGCTCCAGGTTGCAGGGCACGGCGACCCCCCAGTACTCGTCCGGCTCCAGCTCCACCGGATCGCCGTCCATCGCCCGCGCCACCTCGGCCACCAGCCGCTCGGCCAACTCCCCGAGATGATCCGCCGCCGTGTCACTGTCGAAGTTCCCCGCACCCCAGGTCCCCACGTCTCCGCCTCCGCTCGGTGCCCTCGCCGCTGCTGCTGCCTGCCATCACAGCAGGGGGGACTGACAACGGCATGCTGTGTACGTGGCGGGTCGGGCCCCTGCTCTGCCTCTAGCGTGGTGACGGTCAATCACTCCGCACGGGAGGTGCAGCAGAACATGGACGACACGACGGCCCAGGACGTCGATCGGGAGTTGGTCGAGGCGGCGACGCGGGTCGCACGGGAGCGGTGCCGGGGGGACAACCACACCGTCGCCGCCGCGGGGCGGGGCGCGGACGGGCGGATCGTCACCGCCGTGAACGCCTACCACTTCACCGGCGGCCCCTGCGCCGAGCTGGTGCTCATCGGGGCGGCGGCCACGCAGGGGGTGTACGAGCTGGAGACGGTCGTCGCCGTGGGGGACCGCGAGCGCGGCGTCATCCCGCCGTGCGGCCGGTGCCGCCAGGTGATGCTGGACTACTTCCCCGGCGTGCGCGTCATCGTCGGGACCGGCGAGGCGCTGCGGGCGGTACCGATCGCCGAACTGCTGCCGGAGACGTACGTCTGGGCGGACCACCAGCTCGACACGGACTAGCGTTCCGCCCGCACGCCGGGAGAGCGCGCGGGCGGAACGACGGTCACCCGGGCAGACGCGGGGGAGTCTCGGGGGCGCATTCGGCCCAGACGATCTTGCCGATGCCGGCGCGGTCCCCGGCGCCCCACCGCCCACCGGTGAGCGTGTCCACGAGGGCCAGTCCGCGGCCGGAGTCGGCTTCGGCTCCGGGCACGCGGAGTTGCGGCCGGGTGGGGTCGGCGTCGTGGACCTCGATACGGAGCGAGCCGTCCGGCAGGCACGTGAACCGGGTCTCGACGAGGCTGTCCTCGCCGGCGGCGGCGTGCCGCAGCGCGTTCGTGACCAGCTCGGAGAGGACCAGTTCGGCGGTGTCGGCCAGCCCGGTCATCCCCCGCCGTGCCAGATGGCGCCGCAGCAACCGCCGGGCCGTACCGACGTACACGGGCTCACCGGGCCACCGGTACACCACCTCGGTCGGGCTCTCGGAGACGGTCACGGGGAGGCCCCGCAAGAGCGGTGGACCGCCGGTCCCGTACCAGGCGATCTCGCGGGCCAGCGCGCCGCCCGCCTCGGCCGAGGGGCCAGGAACAGCCGGGCCGTACCCGTGAAGACGCGCGCGCAGGCCACCGGCCACCCGCACCGTGTCCCGCAGCGCGTGCAGCAGATGCGGGACCATCCCGGTCAGGTCCGCGCCCGGGGTCCTGTCCGTCCACGCCGAGTCCGCGTCGCGCAACGTCCTCTCGGCCATGGCGAGCTGTGTCCATTCCAGGCCGTCCGCCAGACCCGACATGAACGAGTCGCCCCGGTCGGTGCTCAGGTAGGAGCGGCGTTCGCCGTCGCCTGGCCAGGGCAGCAGCCGCATCACCTCCGGCCCGGCCCCGGCAGGGCGGACGCGTCCGGTCCGTGGCGGGTCGCAAGGACGTGGTACCGCCGGAGTGGTGCCTCCGGGCTCCTCATGGATACTGCTCATGACTGCTCGCTCCGTTCGAGTGGTCCACGCCCCGGGCCGTCGCAAGCGGCGCCGGGGTCCGG
This sequence comes from Streptomyces sp. NPDC004031, assembly GCF_053604375.1. Classification (NCBI taxonomy): domain Bacteria; kingdom Bacillati; phylum Actinomycetota; class Actinomycetes; order Kitasatosporales; family Streptomycetaceae; genus Streptomyces; species Streptomyces sp. NPDC004031. The sequence goes on from NZ_JBSGHL010000003.1 coordinate 151,330, forward strand.
TCTGCACGGCACGAATGCCGTGTCCACGAGCTTCGAGCGGCCGGACGCCGGAAGGAACAGCGGGCGGGCAACCCCGCAAGCCCCAACGGGGTACCCCGTTGATGTTCCTTCGGGGAACCCCGATCCCCGTCCGGGAGCTACGCTGGAATGGATCACTGGCCTTCCCGCAAGGTGACCCATGGACGAACGCGAAATCCGGCGCACCGGCTATCCGCTCACAATCCCCGAGGCGCTGTTGCAGAGCGAGGCCATGCGACGGGCCTGCGCCGCGCGGAACTTCCAGGAGATCTTCCGCCTGGTCAACAGGCGTACGGGCTCCAGCCACGCGGTGATCGCTGCCGCGGTGGGGAAGATGACCAGCACCCGCGTCAGCGACATCATCCGGGGTGTACGCGGTATTCGCGGACGCGAGGTGATCGAGCGTGTCGCCGACGGTTTCGGTATCCCCGGTGAATTGCTGGGCGTGGCCCCGCGCCCCTGGGAGGGTTCCCCGGGGCGGCAAACCGTCCATGAATTGGCGCCGTACGCTGCTTCCGGGCCGGAGGCCCGGAACCCGGATTCCCATTCCGGTCGGGAGGAATCGCTGTCCGGCCCGCCGGAATCGTTCTTCGTCTCCGTGCTGATCGACGGCAGAAGGCAGGTGGCCTCGGTGAACAGACGGGAACTGACGGCTGCCCTCGCCGGGGCCGCGCTGCCGAACGGGGACGTGAGAGGAATCCCCGCGGGGACCGTGCCCTCACCGGTCGCTCCTCCGCGTCCGGCCCCACCGCCGGACGACGCGCACATGGAAGCGGCGACGGAGCATCTGCGCGAGATGTGGCACTCACTCGTGCGCGCCGACAACCTCTTCGGTCCTCGGCACGCCTTGGCCGCAGTGCGGCAGCAACTGCACCTTCTCGACCACCTCCTCAAGCAGGCGAGGGGTGAGCAGCGAGCCGAACTCCTGCGTCTTGCAGCCCGGTACGCGGAGTCGGCGGCCTGGCTCCACGAGGACTCGGCGGATCTGCCGAACGCCTCGGCGTGGACCGGACAAGCGATGGAGTGGGCGACCGAGTCGGGTGACCAGGCCATGGTTGCCTGGACGCTCTTCCGGAAGAGCCAGCAGGCGACGACGCGGGGGAACGCCACTCAGACCGTCGGCTTCGCGCAGGCGGTCCTGCGGAACGAACCGGTACTCACACCCTCCATGCGCGCCTCGGCCCTGCAACAGGAGGCTCGCGGCCACGCGTTGGACGGGGACGAGCGTGCTTGTCACAGTCGGCTGGACGAGGCACACACCTATGCCGCGTCAAGGACAACGAAGGGGGACGCGCGCTCCGGACACGGCGACTTCTGCACGTCGGGGTACATCGAGGTCCAGCGCGCGAACTGCTGGCTCGAACTGGGCCGACCGGATCTCGCGGTGCCCGTCTTCGAGCGGACGCTGGACGACATTCCGGACGCCTATCAGCGCGACAAGGGATTCGCGCAGGCCCGGCTGGCAAAGGCATACGCCGAAGTCGGGCGCTACGAGGAATCTGCGGCGAGTGCCGCGACCGCCCTCGCGGTGGCCCGCACTTCGGGATCGCTGCGCACCATGCATGAAACGGTGGCAGCCGTGAACATGCTGGGTGTCGCGCACACCTCCCCCGCGGTGACCATGCTCTTCGACACCATCAGTGACGAGCCGGAGTTCTGAGATGCCGAGTGCGCACGAAGTCCTGGCCATGCGCCGCGCCATTGCCATCTCCGCCCAGGGGCTGGGCTCCACGAGCCCGAATCCCCCCGTCGGATGCGTCGTGCTCGACGCGCAGGGCCGGACCGTCGGCGAGGGGTACCACCTGCGGAAGGGCGAGCCCCACGCCGAGGTGAACGCGCTGGCCGCTGCCGGGAGGGCGGCGGAAGGCGGGACCGCGGTCGTCACGCTGGAGCCGTGCAACCACTACGGGCGGACGCCGCCCTGCCGGGAGGCCCTGCTCGCGGCGCGGGTGGCGCGGGTGCTGATCGCGGTGATGGACCCGACCTCCCGGGGCGAAGGCGGCGCGGCCGTACTCCGCGAGGCGGGGGTGGAGGTCGAACAGGACGTCCTCGCGGACGAAGCGCTGGTGGTGCTCGGCCCCTGGCTGTCCGCAACGACGGGCGGCCGCCCGTTCGTCACCTGGGTGCACGGGGCCGCGGCGGTCGACAGCGTCGCCGTGGATGCCGAAGTGGCCGCCCTCCGGGGCGCGTACGACCTCGTGGTGACCCCGGACGGGACGATCGAGGAGGGCCGCCCGGGAAGTCACGGGAGGGAGGTGTTCACCGTGCCCGACGTCGGTACTCCCTTCGGCCCGGTGGAGGGGTTCCTCGCCGCGGGCGCGCGAACCGTCCTCGTCGCGGGGCGTTCCCCTGCGGCGTCCGCTCTGCTCACTTCCTGCCCGCCGGACCAGGTGATCGTTTTCCTGCCCGGCACCGCCGCGTCCTCCCCGGGCCAGGGGCCCGTCCTCCCCGAGGGCTACCGGCTCACCGGCGCCGCGCCCGCGGGCGACTGCGTCCGGGTGACCGGCCGTCGGGCGTGAAAGAGAGGGCTTGCCCTCAAGCGCACTCCAAGGTGTTGGCTGGCGTCCATGAGATACACGCAGCTGGGGCGGACGGGGCTACGGGTCGGGCGGCTCGTGCTGGGGACCATGAACTTCGGGGGGCTGACGGACGAGGCGACCTCGCACGCGCTCATGGACACCGCTCTCGACGCGGGGGTGAACCTGTTCGACACCGCGAACATCTACGGGGCCGACGGGCACAAGGGGCTCACCGAGGAGATCCTCGGGGGGTGGTTCGCGCAGGGCGGCGGGCGGCGGGACAAGGTCGTGCTCGCGACCAAGCTGTACGGGAACATGACGAACGACGGCACGCCGTGGAACGTCCAGTCGTGGCCCAACCACGACCGGCTCTCGGCGCTGAACATCCGGCGGGCGGTGGACGCGAGTCTCGCGCGGCTCGGGACGGACCACATCGACGTCTACCAGATCCACCACATCGACCGGGCGACGCCGTGGGAGGAGATCTGGCAGGCCATGGACGTGCTGGTGGCGCAGGGGAAGATCCTCTACGTCGGGTCCAGCAACGTCGCCGGGTGGCACATCGCGCAGGCCAACGAGACCGCGCGGGCGCGCGGGTCGTACGGGCTGGTCAGCGAGCAGTGCTTCTACAACCTCGCGCAGCGCACCGCGGAGATGGACGTCATCCCGGCGGCGCAGGCGTACGGGCTCGGGGTCATCCCGTGGTCGCCGCTCAACCAGGGGCTGCTGGGCGGCGCGCTGCGCAAGGAGCGGGAGGGCGGCGGATCGCGGACGTCGGGCGGGCGGTCCGCGGCGGGCCTGGCCGATCCGGCGGTACGGGAGCAGGTCCGGCGCTACGAGGAGCTGTGCGCGCGGGACGGGCTGGAGCCCGGTGAGGTCGCCCTCGCGTGGCTGCTCACCCGGCCGGGCGTGACGGGGCCGATCGTCGGCCCGCGCACCGCCGAGCAGCTCGACTCGGCCCTGCGGGCGCTGGACCTCGACCTCGGCGCCGACTTCCTCGCCGAGCTGGACGTGATCTTCCCCGGGCCGGGCCCGTCGCCGGAGGCCTTCGCCTGGTAGGCGCGCGGGTACGGGAGGAGCGGGGCCGCCGGATTTCCGTCCGGCGGCCCCGCTGCCCGTCGGCGGCCGGACGTCGAGAGCCCAGAGCGGGGCATTCCGCGGAGCCGGGCCGGGGCCGGGACCGTCAGCTTGCCGCCTTCGCGGCGGACCCCCGTATCTCCAGCTCGTCCAGCAGCGTCGCGGTGGCCGCCGCGACCGCCTCCACGGCCGCGTCGAACGCCTCGCGGTTGTGCTTCGCGGGCGCGCGGAAGCCGGAGATCTTGCGGACGTACTGGAGCGCGGCGGCCCGGATGTCCTCGTCGTGGACCTCGGGCGTCATCGGGGGACGCAGGGTCTTGATGCTTCGGCACATGTCTCCAGTGTGCCGCGGGGGTACGACAACGGGCCCGGCCCCGCGCGGCGGGGTGCGGACGGACGTACGAGCGGCGAGCGCGTGTCCGGCGGGCGGGCGCACGGACGGGTGAGCGTCCCCCGTCCCGCGAACGGTTTCGCTCCGGCCCCTTGGCGCACAGGCGCCCCGGTGCTTCAATGCCATGCAGTGGTTAGGAAGCTTTCCTAACCACCAGCGCCACACCCCCGCACGTCCACGCAGTCACGCACGCCCCACCCCCGCCCGAGGCCGCCCCCACCGCATCCTCGCGGTGCCACGGCGGCCGGAAACGGAGACGCACGTGCACACCTCCCCCCACCCGACCCACCCGACCCACCCGACCCACGCCACCCGCCGCCGGGTCGCCCTGCTCGCCGCGACTGCCCTGCTCGCGGCGGGCGGCACCTCCCTCGCGCTGGCCGGCCCCGGCGCCGCGGCCACGCCCGCCGTCACCGCCGCCCCGCACGCGACCGGTGCCGGGCTCGCCGACGCGCACAAGAAGGAGATGGCGATGGAGCTGGTCTCCTCCGCCGAGAACTCCACCCTGGACTGGAAGTCCCAGTACAAGTACATCGAGGACATCGGCGACGGCCGCGGCTACACCGCCGGCATCATCGGCTTCTGCTCCGGCACCGGCGACATGCTCGAACTCGTCCAGCACTACACGGACATGGAGCCGAACAACGTCCTGGCCAAGTACCTGCCCGCGCTGGAGGACGTCAACGGCTCGGACTCCCACGCGGGCCTCGGCTCGGCCTTCGTGAGCGCGTGGAAGACCGCCGCCAAGGACACCGTCTTCCAGCAGGCCCAGAACGACGAGCGCGACGACGTCTACTTCAACCCCGCCGTGAACCAGGGCAAGGCGGACGGCATCGGCACGCTCGGCCAGTTCATCTACTACGACGCGATCGTGATGCACGGCCCCGGCGACGACCCGGTCAGCTTCGGCGGCATCCGCAAGACCGCGATGAAGAAGGCCAAGACCCCCGCGCAGGGCGGCGACGAGACCGCCTATCTCAACGCCTTCCTCGACGCCCGCAAGGCGGCGATGAAGACGGAGGACGCGCACGACGACACCAGCCGCGTCGACACCGAGCAGCGCCCCTTCCTCCAGGCCGGCAACCTCAACCTGGACCCGCCGCTGCACTGGAAGACCTACGGCGACTCCTACCAGATCCTCACCCTCCCCTGAGGATCCGCGTGACCCGCGGCCCGGACGCTCCCACCATCCAGCGTCCGGGCCGCGACCATGTCCCGGCGGACCGCCCCGCGTCAGGGGGGCTGACCCCCGCCCGCAGCAGGGGGGCAGCCGGGTGGGACGCGGGCCGGTCCGCTGCTGGGATGGAGGGGAAGGAGCGCGACGGAACGGGGGAAGGGCATGCCGGTGTTCGGGACGCGGAGATGGGTACGGGGGGCGGCCGCGCTGGGCGGCGCCGTCATGGTGCTGCTGGCCGCCGCGCCGGGGGAGGCGGCGCCGGGAGCGCGGAGCGCGTTGCAGCAGGAGGTGGACGCGGTGCGGGCCACCGGAGTCGTGGGGGTCGGCGCCGAAGTCCTCACCCCGCAGGGGGATGTCAGCGCGCGGGCGGGGACGGCGACGGCGGGGACGGGCCGGGCGATGCCCGCGGACGGCCGGTTCAGGATCGGCAGCGCCACCAAGACGTTCACCGCCGCCGTCGTGCTCCAGCTCGTCGGCGAGGGGAGGCTCTCCCTCGACGACACCGTCGAGAAGTGGCTCCCCGGCGTCGTCCGGGGCAACGGCAACGACGGACGGGCCATCACCGTACGGCAGTTGCTCCAGCACACCAGCCATGTGCCGGACGTCGCACCGCTGATACCGGCGCTGAACACCGCCGAGGGCTATGCCGCCGAGCGCTACCGGGCCTACACGCCCGAGCAGTTGGTGGCGCTCGCGATGACGCAGCCGCGGGTGCCCGGCGACGGGTGGACGTACTCCAACACCAACTACACGCTCGCCGCGATGGTCATCGGCAAGGTCACCGGGCGCAGTTGGGCGCAGGAGGTCACCGACCGGATCATCCGGCCGCTGGGGCTGCGGGACACCAGCGCGCCGGGCGCCTCCCCGTACGTCACCGGGCCGCACGCGGACGCCTACGCCACCTTCAACGGCACCAGCGCCCCCACCGACGTCACCGTGCTGGACCCGAGCATGGCCGTCGGGTCGGGCGCGCTGATCAGCAGCACGCACGACCTCGCGCGCTTCTACACCGCCCTGCTCGGCGGCCGGCTGCTCGCGCCCGCGCAGCTCGCGGAGATGACGTCCACCGTGCCCGCGCCCGACCTCCAGGTGGACTACGGGCTGGGCCTCGGCCGCATCCCGCTGTCCTGCGGCGGCAGTTACTACGCGCATCCCGGGGAGCTGCTCGGCTACCACACCTGGGGCGGTGTCACCGCGGACGGGACGCGCAGCGCGGTGGTGTACGCGACCAGCGACGGCGGACCGGACACCCAGGCGGCCATGAGCGACCTGGTGGACCGGGAACTCTGCGGGGTGCGCTGAGCGTCAACCGGGGGTGAACGATCTCACCCTGCGCACCATCAGCGGCGCCGACGAACTCGGCCTCTTCACCCGGCTGCCCTACGCCCTGAACGCCGAGCTGGCCGCCGACCTCGCGGCCGGGCGGCGGCGGCCGGAGTGGATGTGGGTCGCCCTGCGGGACGGCGAGGTCGTCGCGCGGGTGGCGTGGTGGGCGCGGGCGGCGGGGGACGCGCCGATGTTCCTGGACATCCTTGACCTCGCCGAGGGGGAGGACGCCGGGACCGCGGTGCGGCTGCTGGAGACGGCCGGGGCGGCCGTGCTGCCGGAGGGGACGCGGCGCCCGGGGTACACGCGCTTCGTGCCGCCGGACTGGCGGGAGGACGCGGCCGTCCGGGAGGGCGTCGAGCAGCGGATGCGGGTGGTCGAGCGGACCGGCGGGCGGCTGTTCGTCGAACGGCTGCGGCTGGAGTGGCGGCGCGGGACGTCCGTCCCGGAGCCGTCCGGCCGCCTCGCCTTCCGCGAGGTGCGGGACCGGGCCGAACTCGTCGGCCTCATGACGCAGGTGCTCGACGGGACGCTGGACGCGCACAGCCGCGACGACCTGACCCGGATGACGGCGGAGCGGGCCGCGGAGCAGCAGTACGAGGAGGAGCTGGAGCGGTACGCGTCGCCGCGCGCGTGGTGGCGGGTCGCGACGCTGCCGGGGAGCGGTGAGCCGGTCGGCTTCGTGATCCCGGCCCGCAACGCGTACAACCCGATCATCGCGTACATCGGGGTGCTCCCCGCGCACCGCGGCAACGGCTACATCGACGACGTCCTCGCCGAGGGCACCCGTGTCCTGGTCGCGCAGGGCGAGCAGGACGTCCCGCGGATCCGCGCGTCCACCGACGTCGGGAACGTCCCCATGGCGCAGGCCTTCGCCCGCGCCGGATACGTCAATTTCGAACGCCAGATCGACATGACCTGGGCCTGACCGGTACGGACGGGTCTCACGCGATCGTCTGCCGCGACACCTGCGTCCCGTCCACCACATAGACCAGGGCCACCCGCTGCCCCGGGGTGAGCGTGCCCGCGACCGCGGTCGGCGGGATGTGGGCGCGCAGCAGGAAGTCGTGCGAGTCCAGCAGCGTCATCCCGGGGATCGCCCGCAGCAGCGCCGAGACGGGCACCGTCGCGGCGTCCTCGTCCCCGGAGGCGGCGCGGCGCAGTACGCGGAAGAGCCCCACCGCCCCCTCGGCGGCCACCTCGCTGAGCACCAGGGCCTGCCGGTGCGCGGCGTCCGGGTTGAGCGCGATCCCGTCGCCGGCCGCGACCCCCTCGCCCGCCGCGGCTTCGGCGTCCGCGCCGCGGTACTGCTCGTCCAGCGGATCCCGCACCGGCCCGCGCCTGCTTCCGAACGGCACCATCACCTGCACCTCCGTCCGTTTGGGGGCCTTCGCACCAGTACGAGCCTACGCCCGGCCCAACCTGCCGCAAACTGCTGCCAGGGCCCCCGCGGAACCGCTCCCGGGCCGTGCCCGCAAGCCCTACCGTGGTTCCCGGGTCTCACGGCGACTCGGGGGGAGGGCCGCGACCGTGCCCGTCACGCAACCGACGGTAATGCCGAAGTACCGCACCGACCTCGTCACCCGGCGGCTGTGCGCCACCGTCCACCTGGATCACGCGTTCGCCCGCTACGTGCTGCTCACTCTCGCCGAGGACGGTCTGGAGGCGGTCGGGCTGCCCTTCGGGGTGAACGTCGTCGCGCTCGTGCGGCACGCCCGGGTGGCCTCCCGTCGCCGGGAGCGGCGCGACGTCCTGCTCGCGGCGCTGGTCGCGCTCCAGCTGGCAGGGCTGCTGCTCGTCGTCCAGGGGCTGAGCGCGGGGCGGGCCGGGACGGCGACGCTCGGCGGCGCGCTGGCGGTGGGGGCGCTGCCCGCCGGATGGACGGTCGTCTTCACGGCAGCCCGCCGCGGCCGGGCCGCCGCACTGCGGCTGGGGCGCGGCGAGACGTCCGCGATGGATCTCGCGCCGCCCGCCGATCCGGCGCTGGAGCAGTCGCTGACCCTCCTGCGGCGGGCCAACTTCGTGCCGTACCACTCCACGGAGAACCGGCACCGGCCCTTCGTCGGCAGCGGCTGGCTGGTGCAGAAGTCGGTGTGGCCGCCGATCGATGTCGGGAAGCCCGCCGAGGACGAGCACGGCAAGCCGCGGACGATCGTCCCCTTCGACGCCTCCGACCTGCACCACTACCTCGCCGTGCACATGCCGCGCATCACCGGCCTGGACACGCTCAAGGCACGCAACCGGCTCTACGGCCCGGGGCTGCACGTGGCCTCCATGGGCCCGGAGGTGCTGCCCGACCCCGCGGGCCGCCCGCTGCCGGTGGTCCCCGTGGCGCTGGTCAAGACCGCGGCCGCGCATCCCCAGGCGCGTATGGAGACGTACCTGTGCCTGCGCAACTCCGGGGAAGGCGGCTTCGTGGTGCTCAGCATGCACCTCCAGGCCCATCTGAACGGCCCGCGGCTCGACTGGGAGCTCGGCGCGTACGTGCTGCCGCCGCTCGGAGCGCGCTACGACGCGGTGGACCACCTGCCCTACCGCCCGCTGGGGCTGTGGTGGGACACGGTACGGCTGGCGAAGCGGGGCTTCCGCCGCACCTTCTACGGCGGTCCGGGCCGCGTCCTGTCCCGGGCGTGGGACCGCGGCGCGCGGAAGCGGGAGCTGGAGAGGTTCCGCCGCGACATCGCCAAGGGCCGGATCACCTACGACTACGGGGCGCACTCCTCCCTGCGCGAATACGTCGCCGACTGGGACCGCATGGGCTACAACGAGGTGCGTGACGCGCGGAAGTTCTTCCAGCGGTTGCAGCAGGGGGTGCTGCTGGCGACGGAGAAGTTCCTGGAGGCGCACCACGTCGACACGTCGGACTTCCGGCTGACACAGGCGCAGATCAGCAATGTCACGATCAACGGGCCGATTCTCGGTCCGAGCCAGTTCGGCTGGGGCAACACCCAGAACAACTTCCCGCCCGGGGGACCGGGCGTGCCGGGTACGCCGCAGGGCGGGGCAGGCATGCCGGGCGGCGGGCAGCAGCCGGCCGGCAGCGGCGCCGGAAGCGGAAACTGAGAGGCGGGCGGCACATGGGCGACATGAACATCAACGGGCCGATCATCGGGCCCAGCCAGTTCGGCGAGAACAACACGCAGTACAACGTGGCGGGGCAGGCCGCCTCCGCGGCGGCGGCGCTCGCCCTCGCCGACGCGCTGGTCGGCCAGCTCGGCCGGACCCCGCCCGCTGAGGCGGTCGCGGTCCGGGCGGAGCTGGCCAGGGCGGCGGAATCCGGCGGCGAACCGGATCACCAGCGTGTCCGGGCGTGGCTGGCGACCCTCGCGGCAGCCGTCGGTACGGGCAGCGGCGCCCTGGCCCTCGTCGAGCAGCTGCGGCAGGTCGTCGGCTGACTGCCTGGGCCCCTGCCCCCGGGGCCGACGGACCGCCGCGGTTCAGGCCGGCTGGACCACCGCCTCGGCGCCGCCGAGGTCGATCGACAGTCCCTCCCGCAGGGCGATCGTGCGGCCGGGCTCCACGTCCTGGCTGCTGCCGTCCGGGCGCCGGGCCCGCCACGCCTCACCTGTGCGATTGGTCAGGCCGAAGACGCCGGGCCGCTTGGGGTTCTCGGTGAGGGCGGCGATCACCGCGGACTCCGAGTAGTCGTGGCTCCACGTCTCCGCCTCCAGGTGGTGGGCGTACAGCCGGGCGTCCTTGCCGAGCCGCACCGTCCGTACCGTCCGCGGCTGAGCGGTGGTGACCAGCAGACGGGGCGGCAGCACGATCCGTTTCCCGCAGCTCCAGCAGGTGCCCGCGGCCGTGGCGTCGGGTTCGGTCATGTTCTGCCGCCCGCAGCCCGCGCAGGCGACGATGGTGTCCCGGACCCTGCTCAGCGCGTCGCGCCACTGCGATTCGCGCACCCGCCGGACGGGGTCGCCCAGTCCCTGCGTGAAGCTCTGCAGGAACAGCTGCCGCAGCGAGTCCGGGGCGACGCCCCAGGTGGCGATGACGGTGGACTGCTCCACCGGATCCGGCCGGTTGGAGGTGTCGGCGGCGTCGAAGACGAAGACGGGCTGGGTGCCGAACAGCCGCCGTTCGGCTGCCTCGTCCAGGCAGCGGATCTGCAGCTCCTGGACCCCCTTGAGCGGGTGGTGGTTCATCAGCAGCATGAACAGCAGCACGGCGAGCGAGTGCAGGTCGGTCTGGGTGCTGGGCATCGCCTCGGCGTCGCCGCGCACCAGCTCGGGAGCCATGAACTCCATCGTGCCGGTGATGCCGGCGACGCTGCCCTCGGCGACCGCGTTGTCGTTGTCGCACACCAGGATGTCGCCGGCGGCGGGGTCGAAGAAGATGTTGCCCCAGGAGATGTCGCGGTAGGCGATACCGCGCGAGTGCAGGGCGGCGTACGCCTCGACCGTGTGCACCGCGGCTGTCACGAGTGCCCGCGGGGTGGTGCGGATCTGGCGGCGGAAGAGGTCGGGCAGACCGCGGAAGCGTTCGGGGCGCAGCGGCATGAGGTAACCGAAGGCGCTGCCCGCGCCCTGGACGAGTTCCTGCGGCCACAGGAAGCGGTCGTCCCGCACGTCGCGGGCCACGAGATCCTCCACGATCGCCCGCTGCGCGCCGGTGGCCAGCCCCGGGTAGTACCACTTCAATGCCCGGTCGCCGGACGGTGTGGACACCCGGTAGACCTCTCCCTGGCCCCCGGAGCCCAGCATCTCCCGCACCGACACCGCGAGCCCCGACTCGGCCCGCAGCGCGGCCCCGGACGCCAGCATGCCGTTGCTCATTCTTCCTCCGCGGGTCTGTCGTGGTGCGGTACGCGGCCGGCCGGTGCGCGGTCGGCCGGTGGGTCGTCAGGCGGTACGTCGCCGGGCGCTGTGCGGTTGTGCGGTACGTCGTCGGGCGGTGTGTCGTCGGGCGGCGCCCAGGCCGCGACCAGCGTCGTGTCGTCACCGGAGAACTTCGCGGCCTGCGCCAGCCAGCCCGGGAGGTCCGCGTCGACCGCCGCGGCGCCGCGGTCGAGCAGCCGCTCGTGTGTTCCGTGGACGAAGTCGACGTAGCCCTGATGGTCCAGGAAGCTCTTCGAGAGCCCGTCCGTGGACAGCACGACCAGCGACGGTGCCGAGCCGGGCGCGGCCACCGGGGCCCAGTGCACCCGCACCAGGTCCCAGGCCTCGCGGCTGCACAACGAGTCGGTCTCGTCGCCGAGTTCGGGTCCGGCGGGCCGCAGCGGCAGACGTACGGTGCCGTCCGCGTCGACGATCGCCAGCTCCCCGTCGCCGAGCTGCCATCCGACGACCAGCGACTCGGTGATGACGACGCCCATGAGCGTGCTGCCGTACGGGACCAGGTCGCCGCGGGCTGCCGGTTCCGGACCGGCGGGCGGGCCGTCGTCCCGCCGGCGTACCCGGTCGGAGTGCCGCAGCACCTCGTCGCGCCAGGCGCGGACGATTTCGCGTGGCACCCGCTCCTCGGCGTCGGCCTTGAGGCGGGCCAGCGGGATGCCGCCGGTGGCCCGGAGGGCGAAGTCCCGGCCGAGCCGCAGAAAGGTCTCGACGGCGTAGCGGGCCCCGGTGTGGCTGCGGAAGTGCTCGGCGGAGCCGTGCCCGTCCGCGGCCGCCAGGACCAGGGCGGAGGGGTCGTGACGGGTGGCCGAGAAGTCCTGGTAGAGCTTCTTGTGCGGGCCCACCGCGAACCTGTTGAGCAGCAGCCAGCGCGCGCCGGGTCCCGTGAGGGCGGGAACGCCCGGGTCCGTGTCCGTGCCCGTCCCGGTGTCCGGGGCCGTCCCGGTGTCCGGGGCCGGCCCGGGGGGCGGTTCCGTCGGAGGGTGGTGCGTCACCACACGTCGTCGTCATCGTCGTCGTCGGACATCGGGGGCACGTGCGCTCCCTGGCCGAGGACTTTGGTGGACGCGTCCGCGGTCGGGATGGACGCGGCCTTGACGGCGACCGTGGAGGCCCAGCGGATCGCCCCGGCAAGGGCCTTGGGGCTCTTGGCGTCGAGCGGTTCCAGCTCCGGGTTGGCCAGGAACGCCTTGAGCATCGGGCGGTCGGCGTCGTCGCCGATGGCGATGGCCACCCTCACCGCGCGCTTGCCCCACGGCGTGTCGTCGATCGCCTTGAGCCCGGCCCGCCAGTCGTCGGTGGGCTGGCCGTCCGAGACCAGCGCGAGGACGGGCTTGAGCGCGCGCTGCGGCATCGGCGGCATCTCCAGCTCACGCGCGACCACCTGGAGGGCGGCGCCCAGGCTGGTGCCGCCCTCGGGGCGTACGTCCTGCCAGACGAACCGCTCCACCGGCACCGGGTCGCCCTGCATCCAGCGGGCGGTGCTGGAGAAGGCGAGGGTGCGCACCAGCAGCGACGCGGCGGGGTTGTCGAGGGCGACCGCCCGCATCTCCGGTATCGCCTCGCGGATGGCGAAGTTCAGCGCCGCCATCTTGCCGTTCACGGCCATCGAGTAGGAGCAGTCCAGGATCCAGAAGAAGTGGACCGGACGGCTCTGCATCGGGCCGCCGGGGATGTCGCTCATGCGCATACCTCTTGCTGTCGGGCCAGGTGGGATCGGGTGGGGCGGGCAGTGGTGCGGGGGCGGTACGGGTGCGATCCGGCCGGGCGGCCGCGGACGGGCACCGGCGGGAGACAGGCCGAGCTCACCTGAAGAACAGTGCGGCCGCGGCGAGCAGCGGTACCGCGGTGATGGCGGCGAGCGAGAACAGGCCGACCACGACGCGCCGTTGCCTGACCACATGGATCGGAACCCGTGCCACGGACCCTCCCCCGGTTGCGGCAGCGACAGCCTGTCGAACCCCACCGACTCTACTGGCGCCCGGCGGTGTCGGCAGGGTCTTTCGGCGGTGCGAACCGTAGTCCCGTGCCGCGCAGCAGCCACAGTGCCGGTTCGGCGGCGGCCGCGCGCTGCCGCGGCAGCGCACCCGGGCCCGTCGCCTCACGTGCGCTCAGCACCCAGAAGCGGTTGCGGCCGTACTCGTTCCGCACGGCCTGCACCAGGTTGCGCAGGCCGACCGCCGCCAGCCACTGCGCCGCGTCGTCACCGACGTCGGGCAGTTGCGGCACCTTCGACAGCGCGTCCCGCTTGGTGGTCACCACAGCCACCGGAGTGCGCGACCGGGGCCGGGACATCGTGCCGAACTCCGCGCTCACCCGTGCGTAGGTGTCCATCGGGCTCTCGCTGGACGGGGCGGCGTCCGCTGCGGGCGCCAGGTCGGCGGCGGACAGGCCGAGTTCCCGTCTGAGCTGCGGCGCGGCCAGCACGTCCACCACCAGCACCAGGGCGTCGGCATGCGCGAGGTAGTGCTGCTCGCGGACCCGCTCCTCGGAGGCGAGCGTCTCGCCCATCGGATCGTAGAGGTAGAGCAGTCGGCGCTGCCACCTCGTTCCGACGTGCAGCATCACCGCGCGCGGCAGCCGCGCCTGCGTCATGTGCGCCCAGCCGCCCGCGGCCACCTGCGCGGCGAGCCGGTCGAAGTCGTCACGGTCGCCGGGCAGGGCGAAGGACGCGCGCAGCCGCCCGGCGTCGGCCAGGGCGCGCAGCCCGGACACCATCGCGAGCAGCAGCATGGTCTTGCCCGACGAGGTGCCGCCCAGCAGCGGTACGTGCACCAGCCGGGCAGACCCGAGGCCGTCCGGCAGCGGGCGGTGACAACCGCCGCACTCCGCGGCGAGCCGCTGCCGGCCGCCCAGGAAGCTCGTCGGCAGCGGGGTGCCGCACTCGCACACCCGGCGCAGCGCCCCGTAGCGGCCCGGCCGCAGCCGGTGGTGCGCGATCTGGCAGCCGGGGCAGTGGTAGACGGGCAGGTCGATGCGCTGGTAGCAGCCGGGGTAAGGGCAGCGCATCGCGATCCGCCGCACCCGCAGCCGTGCCGCGTCGAGGGCGCGGACGCCGAGTGTGACCCCGCCGAGCGCGGCCACGACGACGGCGAGCAGCAGCACGAACGTCAGCAGCGCGGCCGCCGCGGCCGCGGCCGCCAGCAGCGCTCCCGCGAGGACGCCCAGGGCGGCGCCCACCCCGAAGAAACGGGCGGCGATCAGCCTGGGCAGGGTGCGGGGGCGGCCGTCGGGCCGGTGGAAATCCTTCAGCAGCCCCGGCAGCCGACCCGTCAGCCAGCGTGCGTACAGCAGCCGCCAGGCCGCGCCCGCACCGCCGGCCGTGCCCCGTGCCCCGTCCGTCCACACCTGGCGGTACCAGTACGAGACGTAAGCCCGTTCGCCGCCGCCGGGCGGCCGCAGGTGCGGGTCGGCCGCGCCGAAGCGCATCGGGCCGAACCCACGGACGGCGCCCCGGGCGAAGGCCCAGTAGCCCGTGCCGGCGACCGCCGTCAGCGACCATGCGACGACCGGGGCCTCCAGCAGCACCGCGACCAGCGGCAGTCCCGTGAGGGCGTTCAGCACCCGAATCCTCCCTTTCCGGACCCGGGTGTCATCGGGTGTGTCCGTCCGCGCCGCGGCCGGGTCCCGGCGGGTCGTCGGGGGGATCGGGCGGCGCGGGGCGGCGCGGGGACAGGACGGACCAGGGGCCGCGCCGGGTGTCGGCGGCGGTGTCCCTGCGGCGGTTCCAGCGTCGTGAGAGGCCGGGCCGCTGCCATGCGTGCCACGCGTCGGACCAGGCGGCGCCGATCTGCGCCAGCTGCCCCTCCACCTGGCGCAACGTGTCCTCCGGCAGCCGTCGCACGGCGGGCCGCAGCACCTCCTCCAGCATTCTGTGCCGGGCCTCGTCCCAGCCGCGCCCCTCGGCGGGGTGCAGGCTCCAGGCGATGAAGCGGGCCGCGAGCTGACGCGGGTCGCCAGCGGAGCGCCCCGAGCGGATCGGCTCCGCGCACTCCCGGAGGTAGCGGCGCAGCAGGACCCCGTCCCCGGCGCGCACCAGCGCGGACTGCTCGTCGGTCAGGACGAGCCGGGACACCGTCACCCGCCCGGTGCCGCCCGCCGCGCCCGTACCGGCCAGCACGCATCCGGCGAGGGCGGAGGCGAGCCGGTCGAGGACCGGCTCCTCCAGTGGCTCCGCGTCCGGCAGCCGTGCGACCACCCGGGCGGCGAAGCCGGGCGCGGCGGCGCCCTCGCGGATCACCTCCGAGAGCTCCAGCAGGCCCAGTGCCGCTGTCTCCCGGGGCCCGGCGGCGCCGGGCGGAAGCCAGTCCAGCAGGGCCCGTGCGAGCGCGGGGGCCTCGGCGTCGTCCGCGGGGGCGCCGAGCGCCACCTGCAGTAGAGGGGCGACGAGCCCGCCCGCCGCCAGCAGGTCCGGCGCCGTCTCGGTGACGACCAGGCATGCGTCGGCAGTGGCCGGTCCGCGGTCCGGCCAGGCGAGCAGGAAGGCGGTCCGCAGCAGCTCCGGCTGGCCTGTCGGTACGCACTCCCGGACGAGCCGGTGCCACAGCGTGATGCCGCCCGCGTCCCGGTGACCGGCACGGTCGGCCTCGGCGGCCATCGCCAGCTGCGGGAAGTCGGCGAGGTCGGTGCCGTCCCATGAACGCACCAGTCGGCGCGCCGCGGCGCCGGCCCGGAGCGGATCGTCACCGCCCGCGATGTCCGCGAGCCGGTCGAGCAGCGCCGTCCGCAGTCCGGCGTGCTCCGGGGCGGCGAGCGCGACGGCCACGTCGTCGGCGGTGGGGCCGGCGGCGGGACCGCCGGTGGCCGCGGGCACCTGGCCGGGCGCGAGCACATGATCGGCGAGCCGCGCGGACAGCACCGGCAGGGCGGTGCCGCTGTCGACGCCGAGCGTTCCGGCGATCCGCAGCAGTGCCACCAGCCGGGCGGGCGGTACGGCTGGATCGCCGAGCGCCGCTGTCAGCTCGGGCCCGAGCAGCGCGCCCAGTTCCCGCCGTGCCGACGCGGTGAGCGGTGCCCGCTCCGGCCCTGAGGGCGCGGCCGCCGTGCCGCCCCGCACGGCCCGTACCGTCAGTTCCCGTGCGAGCGGCTCGTAGGCCTCGGGCGCCCAGCGCGCGGCGAGGGCGTCCAGCAGTTCGGCGAGAGCGGCCGCCTCGTCCGCGTCCACCGGGTGGTCCCCGTCCCCGGCGCGGTCGTACGCGGCGGTGGACGCCTCCTCCGGGGCCGCGCGGCCGGCCTCGTGCGGGGGCGGTGCCGTCAGAGTGCTGAGGAAGGTGTACCAGGACTCCGGGCTGCCCTCGTGGACGTGGGAGAGGGCCCAGCGGGCGGCGGCGCTGCGGGCGGTGAGGGGGAGGGGGATCCCGGCGGTGACGGCGCGGGCTGCCAGGGGGGCGGCCGCGAAGGGGGGCTCCGCGGGGTCGGCGGTCAGGAAGAGGTCGGGGCGGCCCGCGAGCCAGACGCGGGCGGCTGCCTGGGCCCAGGGACCGGTTGCGGCGAGCGGGCTGGACGGGCCGCCGGCGCAGTGGTGGACGCGGTACTGGTGGGTCAGCTCCGCCTGGGTGAAGGCGAAGTCGGCGTCCGGCAGCAGTCCGACGATCTGCTGGTCGGCGAGGTACGGGCGGCGCGTGTACGTGGTGAAGGTCAGACCGCGGGCGAGCGGGCGCGGCAGCGCGGCGCAGGCGAGGGCGACCCAGCGGGCCACGTTCTCGGCGTCCTCCTCGACAAGCAGTACCGGCGCCCCGGGCTCGTCGGCGAACAGCGCGCGGACGTCCGCGAGGAAGGGGGCGAGCCGTTCGGCCCGGGAGCGTGCGAAGGCGGTGAGTACGGTCCGCCCGAAGCGGTTGCCGCCGCGCAGCGCGGGCAGCGAGGCGTGCTCGGCCTCCGCGGGGGTGCCGGAGCGCCAGTCGGGGGATTGCCACGTCTCGATCGGCAGCAGACCGCCGGGCAGCGTGTCGTCCGGCGGGAGCAGGACGGCGTGGGCGTGGAAGTTGCCGTAGCGGCCGCTGTAGTCGGCCCCGGTGTAGACGGTGCGGCCGAGCAGCCCGGTGCCGTCCGGGAGCCGGCGCAGGCCGAACGCCACCGGGAAGGCGGCCAGTTCGGCCCCGGTGGGCCGCGCGGGGGCGGTGGGCGGCGGTTCGTAGCCGAGCAGTGGTTCGGCCTGCCGCAGTGTGCCGGGGTCCACGCCGGGGCTGACCGCGGTGAAGCGGAATCCGGAGCCGCCGGCCGCGCCCTCGGCGGCGGCGGAGGTGTAGTGCAGCTGCGGCAGCGCGCCTGCCGTGTCCGCGGTCGGGTCCACCGGACTCATCTCCCTTTCCCCAGGGCGCGCAGCGGCGGGCCTCCGCGCCGGTCGAGCAGCCACAGCAACGGGTCCTCGACGCGCCGGGGGCGCAGGCCGCTGCTGGGCGCGTCGCCGGGGCTGCCCGGGTCCGGGGAGTCGCCCAAGGCGGTGAGCGCGAAGAGCGCGAAGTTTGCGAAGTCCCGTTCCAGCTGGCGCAGCAGCACCCCGCCTCCCCAGTCCTCCAGCACGGCCCGCACCTCCTGGTGCACCGCCTGCCGGTCCTCCTCGCTGCCGCCGGGCCCGCGGTCGGGGGCGGGCCGCAGAAGCGGCGAGTCCGGGTCGAGCAGCACCCGCAGCATGTCGGACTTGGTCAGGGCGACCGCGACCGGTGTCGTCACCTGGCCGCGGTCCTCGCCGCGCCGGTGGCTGCGCAACTGGACGGCGAGATCCGCGGCGATCTGCTCGGGCGCGGTCTCGCGGGCCGGGAGCAGCGCGCCGGTGTCGGCCAGCCGGTCCCGGACGGGGCGCAGCTGGAGCGGGTCGACGAGCAGGAGGACGCCGTCGGCCGCCGCGAGGTAGGCGGTGTAGCGGTTCATCGCCTCGGCGTTGGCCAGGTCCTCGCCGGCCGCGTCGAAGAAGACCAGCATGGTGTGCCGGCTGCCGCCGCGCCGCCCTGGTATGCCGCGCCGCGGGGTGCTCAGCCGGAAGAGCAGCGGGTCGTTGAGCCGAAGCGCGGCGGGCTGGGTCGGTCCGGGCAGCAGCAACTGGTCGTACAGGGCGCTCTCCATCGCGGTGAAGCGGTCCTGGGTGTGGGCGCCGACGGGGGTGAACGAGCTGCGGTCGGTGCCCGCGCGCTGCTGCATCTCGTGGGCGAGGACGGTCACGTACGTGCTCTTGCCGGCGGTCTTCGGGCCGATGAGGGCGATGATGCGGCTGCCCTGCGCGCAGTATTCGCCGGGCAGATCGGTGTGGCAGTTGCGGCACACCCGTACGGACGTCGCCACACCGCAGTCGGGGCAGGGCACACGGGTGCCGTGCCCCGCGCGGCGCGGCGGGTCGAAGCACGGGCCGCGCAGCGCGGCGCGGGCGGTCGGCGCCAGACCGGTGAAGCGCGCCCACGTCTCGTCCGGGCTCGCCGGGCAGGGCGCCGTTCCGCGCACCCCCGTGGTGGACATCTGGCAGCGGTAGGGAAACGTCCGGGCGGGCGCGGAGGCGAAGCAGAAGGGGCAGACGACCGACGGCATGTCAGCGCACCACCAGGGTGTCGGGCGCGGGGTGGTCGAGCTGCGCGGCCACGGGGTGCGGGCCGAGCAGGAAACCGCGCAGCAGATACGGGCGGGGGCGGTCCCCGAGGTGGAGCTGAACGCGGACGAGCTCGCCCGTGGCGAGCCGCGCGCCCGACAGCCTGACCTCCGCCAGGCCCTGGTCCGGGAGCAGCGGGACCAGGGATTTCCGGCCGACCAGCAGGAAGTCGGGACAGTCCGGCTGCCCGTCGGCCCCGTCCCCCGACGCGGGCACGGCCTGCACCTCCAGCGTCCGGCGGTCGCCGGGCCGCAGGCCGGGGCGGAGCAGCCGGTAGCGGACGAGGACCTGTGGCGGCAGCACGACCCGGGCGCCTTCTCCCAGCACCAGGTCGGCGGTGGTGTCGGCCATCGGCCGGACGGTCACGGTGCAGGCCGCGCCGGACAGCGGCAGGCGCAGCCGGTCCCGCAGGTAGCCGCTGCGGGTCAGCCGCCGTTCGGTGCGCGTCCCGCCCTGGTCCGCGCGCACCTCGACGGCGTGGACGCCGTCCGGCCAGTCGAAGACGACGTCGGCCCCGCCGTCCGGCAGCCGCTCCGCCGTCAGCCTGGTGACGGCCGGCGGCGCGTGAACGACCAGGGACGGCCCGGCGACCGCCCGCCGACCCAGCACGGTGACCGCCGTGACGCGTACCGCCGGCCCCGGCGGTACGGCGAGCCGCACCACGGCGGGCAGCTCGCCGGTGCCGGGCGGTGCGTCGGGCAGGTCGGCGTCGAGCGCGCTGCCGGGCTCGCGCGCCGCCGCTGCCGCGGCGGGCTCGACCAGCAGGCGCACGCCGCCGCGGACGGGTGTGTCCCAGCTGAACTCCGCCTTCTCCCCGTCGGCCCGCACGTCCAGCCGCCGCACGGCCACCGGCCACTCCTCGACGGTGACCGTCCGGCACACCCCGGGTGACGCCACGACCGTTCCGTCCGGTGCGCGGTAGCCGCAGCTGACGCGGTAGGTGTACGTGCCGGGGCCGGGCGCGTCGTCGGTGAAGTGCCCGCTGCCGCACTCCACCTCGCACGTGGCGCCGACGCTGCCGGGGGTGTCGGAGGCGGGGCCTGCGCCTTCCTGCGCTCCGCCGCGGAGATCGGTCCGCGCGCGGGTCACCCGGACGGACACCGCGTCCCGCGGGGTGCGCCAGAGGCCGGAGACCGTGGTGCGGTCCACCGTGAGGGCGACCCCGGCGGGCTCGGGCGCGATGAGCAGGGGGCCGCCGGTCAGCGGCGGGCCCGCGACATGGCTGCCACGGACCGGCAGGGCGGCGTAGCGGACCCGGGTGCCCGGCGGCGGGTCGGGGTCGAGCAGGCCGCGGCCGTCGGCGGCCACGCCTATCCGCACACGCCCTTCGGGGTGCCCCTCGGCGTACCGCACGACGTGGAAGCGGTGGGCTCCGGCGGCCGGGCGCCACGCGGGGGCCGGGGCGGTCTCGCCCCGGCCTATGCCGTCCCAGGGGAAGGTGTCACCGCTGCCGTCCTCGGCGTCGGCCCAGGTGAGCCGGACGCCGTCGCCGTCCGGTGTGATGTGCAGGGCGCCGCCGGGCGGGGCGGCCCGCAGCAGGCCGGTGATGGGACGGGGGTCGTCGGAGACGAGGGCCGCGGCCCGCAGGTAGTGGTGCGCGGCGGGCGCGGGGCGCCCCGTGGCGAGCAGCCGGTCGCCCTCGGCGCGGAGCGCTTCGGCGTCGGTGCGGGCGGCGGCGACCAGGCCGAGGAGGCGGCGCAGCAACGGGTCGCCGCCTGTGGCGGGGAGCCGCCCGGCGAGGTCGGTGGCCAGCCGTAGCCGCCCGCGCTCCCAGGCACCCTGGATGCCCTCGGCGGCCTCGCGGTCGAGTCCGCCGGCCGGCAGGGCCGCGGTGACGGAGGCAGCGAGCGCGGTGGCTTCGGAGGGGTCGACTCCGAGTGCTTCGGCGGCGGTGGCCCGCTCACCGGGTGCGTGCTGCTGGAGCAGCACGGCCAGCTCGTACAGGGTGACACGGCGTACCGCCATGGGGTCGGCGGCGAGTGCGGCGTCGACCCGGTCGGCGAAGTCGGCGGCGGCACGGCCCCTGCCGCGCCGCCACTCGGCGACGTACGGGCGGTCGAGGCGTTGCCAGCGGGTGCCGCGGCCGCGGAACCAGATCCCGTCGAGGACCCGGAAGGTGCCCTCGTCACCGGCCGGGGCGAGCGCCTCGGCGGTGTGCCGTGCGCCGATGCCGCGCAGCTCCGCGGCCCACTGCGGGTAGCTGCCGAGGGCGGGGAACAGCGGCATGCCCGGCACGGCCGCGTCGCCCGTGTCCTGGGGTGCGGAGTCCTTTCCCCCCTGCGGCCCCGCAGGGGGCCGCCCGTCGTGTGCCACTGCCTCCCCCACTTCCCCCGAGAGCCCGTGGCTTTCCCCCCGAAAGCCCGCCGTGCGGGCGACCATTCCACCAGACGAGGTCGGGTGCGGGCCGAGTTTTCGCCAACCCGCGCCCGCCCCGGGCCCCGGGGCGGGCGTCCGAGCGCCGTCCACGGGACCCCGAGCAGCCTACGCACCCTGGCCCCAATCATTCTCATATGACTGTTTTGCGATATTTTGATCACGCGCGTGAGGGCGCGCCGGGCCTCCGAACGCGAGAGCCCCCTGCCGAGGGGCCGAGCGAGACGCGGCCGCGTCAAGAGCACGTCAATGGCGCCGTCGCCCGCGCAAGGGAAGCGTCAACGCAGGCGTCCGCACACCTCCGTGGGGGTGACCGTATGGGCGGGGCCCCGACCGGGGCCCCTGTGCCGTCCTCGGCCGTCATCACGACTGTCACCACCTGGGGTGCCGCGGAAAATGTCCGATCTCGTATTCATCGCCGTGACGATCGCGGTCTTCGCCGTGCTCGCGCTTGTCGCCAAGGGGGTCGGGCGGCTGTGAGCGCAGACAACATCATCGGGCTCGTCGTCGCCGCAGCCCTGCTCGGGTACCTCGTGCTGGCCCTGGTCTTTCCGGAGAAGTTCTAGATGAACGACACTCTCGCGGGCTGGCTCCAGATCACCGTCCTGGTCGCGGCCCTGGCCCTCACCTACCGCCCGCTGGGCGACTACATGGCCCGCATTCTTAACCCGGGCAAGCACCTCGCGGTCGAGAAGGGCCTCTACCGCCTCGGCGGCGTGGACCCGGACGCCGACCAGCAGTGGGGCACGTACCTGCGCAGTGTGCTGGCCTTCTCGGCGGTCTCGCTGCTCCTGCTCTACGGGATGCAGCGGCTCCAGAACCACCTGCTGCTGTCGCTGGGCTTCCCGCCGGTCAAGGCGGACCAGGCGTTCAACACCGCGGCCTCCTTCGTCACCAACACCAACTGGCAGTCGTACAGCGGCGAGGTCACGATGGGCCATCTGGTCCAGATGGCCGGGCTCGCCGTGCAGAACTTCGTGTCCGCGGCCGTCGGCATCGCCGTGGTGGCCGCGCTGATCCGCGGCTTCACCCGCAAGCGCACCGACCGGATCGGCAACTTCTGGGTGGACCTCACCCGGATCGTCGTACGGCTGCTGGTGCCGATGGCGTTCGTCTTCGCGGTCGTGCTGGTTGCGCTGGGCGCGGTGCAGAACTTCCACGGCATCCACGAGATCGGCACGCTGATCGGCGACAAGCAGTCGCTCACCGGCGGACCGGTGGCCTCGCAGGAGGCCATCAAGGAGCTGGGCACCAACGGCGGCGGCTTCTACAACGCCAACTCCGCCCACCCCTTCGAGAACCCGGACGGCACCAGCAACCTCATCGAGATCTACCTGCTGCTGGTCATCTCCTTCTCGCTGCCGCGCACCTTCGGCCGGATGGTCGGCGACAACCGGCAGGGCTACGCCGTCCTCGCCGTCATGGGCCTGATCTGGGCCGTCTCGGTCGCCCTCATCACCGTCAACGAGCTGCACAGCGTCAGCAGCACCGCGGGCCACACCGCGGGCGGGATGCTGGAGGGCAAGGAGCAGCGGTTCGGCATCTGGGCCTCCGCGCTCTTCGCCGCCTCCACCACGCTGACCTCGACCGGCGCGGTGAACTCCTTCCACGACTCCTTCTCGCCCGGCGGCGGCGGGATGACGATCTTCAACATGATGCTGGGCGAGATCGCGCCCGGCGGTACGGGATCGGGCCTGTACGGCATTCTCATCCTGGCGATCATCGCGGTCTTCGTGGCCGGGCTGATGGTCGGCCGGACCCCGGAGTACCTGGGCAAGAAGCTCGGGGCGCGGGAGATGAAGTTCGCCTCCCTCTACATCCTGGCGACCCCCGCCGTGGTGCTCATCGGCACCGGCGCGGCGATGTCGCTCAAGGGCGAGCGCGCCGCGATGCTCAACAGCGGCCCGCACGGCTTCTCCGAGGTGCTGTACGCGTTCACGTCCGCGGCCAACAACAACGGATCGGCCTTCGCGGGCCTGGGCGTCAACACCCACTGGTACAACACCGCGCTGGGCCTGGCGATGCTCTTCGGCCGCTTCCTGCCGATGATCTTCGTCCTGGCGCTGGCCGGATCGCTGGCCAGACAGCAGCCGGTCCCCGTCACCGCGGGCACCCTGCCCACCCACCGGCCGCAGTTCGTCGGCCTGCTCACCGGCGTCATCGTGATCGTCGTGGGCCTCACCTACTTCCCCGCGCTCGCGCTGGGTCCGCTCGCGGAAGGTCTGCACTGATGTCCCTGTCCACCGGCCGGCAGCAGCCGGCCCCGTCCGGCGGCCACGGAGCAGGCGCCGCCCCCGGAAAGCAGGAGCAGCGCCGGATATCGGGCGGGCTGCTGGATCCCAAGCAGCTGCTGGTGTCGCTGCCCGACGCGGCGCGCAAGCTGCACCCGCGGGTCATGGCGAAGAACCCCGTCATGTTCGTCGTCGAGGTCGGCGCGGTGCTGACGACCTTCTCCGCGATCAAGGACCCGGGCGTCTTCGCCTGGGTGATCACCGTGTGGCTGTGGCTGACGGTGGTCTTCGCCAACCTCGCGGAGGCCGTCGCCGAGGGCCGCGGAAAGGCGCAGGCCGAGACGCTGCGCAAGACCAGGACCGAGACCGTCGCCCGCCGGCTGACCGACTGGCGGCACGGCGACAGCACGCTGACGGAGGAGAGCGTCCCGGCGGCGAACCTGCGGCTCGGCGACCACGTGGTGGTCGAGGCCGGGCAGGTCGTGCCCGGTGACGGCGATGTCGTCGAGGGCATCGCCTCGGTCGACGAGTCGGCGATCACCGGCGAGTCCGCGCCCGTCATCCGCGAGTCCGGCGGCGACCGCAGCGCGGTGACCGGCGGCACGAAGGTGCTCTCCGACCGGATCGTCGTCAAGATCACCTCCAAGCCCGGCGAGACCTTCATCGACCGGATGATCGCCCTGGTCGAGGGCGCCGCCCGGCAGAAGACCCCCAACGAGATCGCGCTCAACATCCTGCTCGCCTCGCTCACCGTGGTCTTCCTGCTGGCCGTCGTCACCCTCCAGCCGATGGCGATCTACGCGGGCGCCGAGCAGTCCCTCGTCGTGCTGGTCGCGCTCGTCGTGGCGCTCATCCCGACGACGATCGGCGCGCTGCTGTCCGCGATCGGCATCGCCGGCATGGACCGGCTGGTGCAGCGCAACGTGCTCGCGATGTCCGGGCGCGCGGTCGAGGCGGCCGGTGACGTCAACACGCTGCTGCTCGACAAGACCGGCACCATCACCCTCGGCAACCGCGAGGCGGCGGAGTTCCTGCCGGTCGGCGGGATCTCCCTCGACGAGCTGGCGGACGCCGCCCAGCTGTCGTCGCTGTCGGACGAGACGCCCGAGGGCCGCTCCGTCGTCGTGCTGGCCAAGGAGAAGTACGGGCTGCGCGGCCGTGAGCTGGGCAGCCAGGCCGAATTCGTGCCCTTCACGGCGCAGAGCCGGATGAGCGGCGTCAACCTCACCGAGGACGGCGACCGGCGCGAACTGCGCAAGGGCGCGGCCAGCGCGGTCATGCACTGGATCCGGGAGAACGGCGGCCACCCGGTCGAGGAGGTCGGTCCGATGACCGACGCGATCTCCGCGAGCGGCGGCACCCCGCTGGTCGTCGGCGAGGTCGTGCACCACGCCGACGGCGGCACGACCGCGGTGGTGCTCGGCGTCGTCCACCTCAAGGACGTCGTCAAGGCGGGCATGCGCGAGCGCTTCGACGAGCTGCGCCGGATGGGCATCCGCACGGTGATGATCACCGGCGACAACCCGCTGACGGCCAAGGCCATCGCGGCCGAGGCGGGCGTCGACGACTTCCTCGCCGAGGCCACGCCCGAGGACAAGATGGCGCTCATCAAGCGCGAGCAGGCGGGCGGCAAGCTCGTCGCGATGACCGGCGACGGCACCAACGACGCGCCCGCGCTCGCGCAGGCCGACGTGGGCGTGGCCATGAACACCGGCACCTCGGCCGCCAAGGAGGCCGGGAACATGGTGGACCTGGACTCCAACCCCACCAAGCTCATCGAGATCGTGGAGATCGGCAAGCAGCTGCTCATCACCCGCGGCGCGCTCACGACCTTCTCGATCGCCAACGACGTGGCCAAGTACTTCGCGATCATCCCCGCGATGTTCGCGATCGCCTACCCGGGCCTGGACACGCTCAACATCATGCGGCTGCACAGCCCGACGTCGGCCATCGCCTCCGCGATCATCTTCAACGCGCTGATCATCATCGCGCTGATCCCGCTCGCGCTGCGCGGTGTGCGCTACCGCCCGTCGTCGGCGGGGGCGCTGCTCGGCCGCAACATCCGGATCTACGGCCTCGGCGGGCTCGTCCTGCCCTTCATCGGCATCAAGGTCATCGACCTGGTCGTCCAGTTCATCCCCGGCCTGCGCTGACCGGCGGACCGCACCGAAAGGAGACACACACCATGGCCAACCACCTCCCCACCCCCGTCCGCCGACACCTCGCGGCGCTGCGCATGCTGCTGGTGCTCACCGTGATCACCGGCGTGATCTACCCGCTCGCCGTCACCGGTGTCGCGCAGGCCGCCTTCCACCACCAGGCCAACGGCTCGGTCGTGAAACAGGACGGCAGGACGGTCGGCTCCAGCCTGCTGGGCCAGAGCTTCGACCTGCCGAAGAAGAACCCCGACGACCCCGACGAGGCCGCCCGCCCCGACCCGAAGTTCTTCCAGCCGCGCCCCTCGGCGGGCTCCTACGACCCGCTGGCCTCCGGCGCGTCCAACCTCGGGCCCAACGACCCCGACCTGGTCAAGGCGATCGAGCAGCGCCGCAAGGACGTCGCCGCCTTCGACGGGGTCGATCCCAAGGACGTCCCCGCCGACGCCCTGACCGCCTCCGGCTCCGGTCTCGACCCGGACATCTCGCCCGCCTACGCCTACGAGCAGGCCGACCGGGTCGCCAAGGCCCGCGGCCTCGCCCCGGCGGCGGTCCACGACCTGGTCGCCGCCCATGTGCACGGCCGCGACCTGGGCTTCCTCGGCGAGCCGCGCGTCAACGTCCTGGACCTGAACAGGGCGCTGGAGACGCTCGGACACTGAGGAGCACGCCCCCGGTCCCGCCCGCTCGCCGAACGGGCGGGGCCGGGGGCTCCGGCACGGGCGGCGACGTAGCATCGCTGGCATGGAACAGCGTGTACTGGGCAGGACCGGCCGACCCGTCTCCGTCGTCGGCCTCGGGACGTGGCAGCTCGGCTCCGACTGGGGCGACGTCAAGGAGGCCGACGCCCTCGCGGTGCTGGACGCCGCCGTCGAGTCCGGCGTGACCTTCTTCGACACCGCCGACGTCTACGGCGACGGCCGCAGCGAGCAGCTCATCGGCCGCTACCTCAAGGAGCGCCCCGACGCCGGGATCTTCGTCGCCACGAAGATGGGCCGCCGCGCCGAGCAGCTCCCGGAGAACTACAGCCTCGCCAACTTCCGCGCCTGGAACGACCGCTCACGCGCCAACCTCGGCGTCGACACCCTCGACCTGGTGCAGCTGCACTGCCCGCCCACCGCCGTCTACACCTCCGACGCCCTCTACGACGCGCTCGACACGCTCGTCGAGGAGCAGCGCGTCGCCGCGTACGCGGTCAGCGTCGAGACGTGCGACGAGGCGCTCGCCGCGATCGCCCGGCCGGGCGTGGCCAGCGTGCAGATCATCTTCAACCCCTTCCGGCTCAAGCCGCTGGAGAAGGTGCTGCCCGCCGCTCAGGCCGCGGGCGTCGGCATCATCGCGCGCGTCCCGCTCGCCTCCGGCCTGCTCAGCGGCAAGTACACCCGCGAGACGGTCTTCGCCGAGAACGACCACCGCGCCTACAACCGGCACGGCGAGGCCTTCGACCAGGGCGAGACCTTCTCCGGCGTCGACTACGAGACCGGCCTGGAGGCCGCCGTCGAGTTCGCCGCGCTCGCCCCCGAGGGCGCGACCCCGGCGCAGACCGCGCTGCGCTGGATCGTCCAGCAGCCCGGCGTCACCTCCGTCATCCCCGGCGCCCGCAACGTCGAGCAGGCCCGCGCGAACGCCGCCGCGGCCGGACTGCCCGCGCTGCCGCAGCCGGTGCTGGACGGCGTGCGCGACCTGTACGACCGGCGCATCCGCGCCCAGGTGCACGACCGCTGGTGAGCGCCTGACGGCAGGGCCGTGACGCGGCCCGGGGGCGGCCGATACGGTCATCCGGGTGACGACCTTCACCGACAGCGACAGCCACGCCGAATTCCCCGGGGCCAGTGGCCCCTACCGCACCACGCAGGCGGATCCGAAGGACGTGGGCCGGGTGCGTACCGAATACGCCCCGGTCCACGACGGCGACCCCGACCCGGGCGAGATCGTCTGGACCTGGGTGCCCTACGAGGAGAACGACGGCCGCGGCAAGGACCGGCCCGTCCTCGTCGTCGCCCGCGAGGCGGCCGGCACGCTGCTCGCCGTGCGGCTCTCCAGCAAGCGCCACGACCACGACCGCGAGTGGATCGCGATAGGCGCCGGCCCCTGGGACCGCGAGGGCCGCGACTCCTGGATCGACGTCGACCGCGTCCTGCGCCTGCACGAACAGGGCATGCGCCGCGAGGCCTGCGCCCTGGACCGCGGCCGCTTCAACCTCGTGGTGAACCGGCTCAAGGAGCTGTACGGCTGGAGCTGAGCGGTTCCGGGGGGCCGTAAGGGAAGCGTCAGGACGGGCGCGGGCGCCGTCAGGGGGGTGTCAACGGGGGTCCGGGCGTGCCACGCGGTGCCTAGCGTCGGAGGTGTGCAGCGCGGATACCTTCCCCCGACGGTCCGCCGCCCCTCCTCCCCCGGGCGCGGCGCGGGACCGGTGCGCGGCCTCGACCGCGACCGGCCCGCCCGGCTGCGGCTCGCGGCCGCCCTCTCCGGCGGCATGCTCGCCGCCGCCCTCGTCCTCGGCGCCGTCACCGGCGGGCTCACCTGGCCCGCGGCGCTGCTGTGGGCGGCGGCCGCGGCCGTCCTGTTCGCCGTGCTGGCCCCGCCGCGGATCACCGCGGACGGCGGCGAGCTGACCGTCCGCACCCTGCTGCGGTCGCACCGGGTGCGGCTGGACCGGCTGGCCGCCGCCCGCGTCGAAGGGCACACCGCACAACGGGTGCTGCTGCGGGACACCGCCGGGCGGCGCGCCGAGCTGGACACCTTCCTGCTGGCCGAATGCCCGCTGCTGCGCCACGCGCTCGACACGGGGGTGCGCCGCTCGCACACCGCGGGCCTGCTGCCCGCCGCCGACGCGGGCGCCGTACGGGACCTGGTGGCGGCCGCGGACGCGCGGGACGTGGCGCGGGCCTACCCGACGTGGACGCGGGGCCGCCTGGAGCGGTCCGGCTCGGCCTCGCGCAGCACCTCACGGGTGACCGGCGCGACCTCGCCGTGGCCGAAGAGGAAGAAGCGCAGGAAGTTCGCGAAGGGGCTGCCCTCGGTCCACTCGAAGTAGATGTGCGGCTTGCAGCCGGTGGCGTCCCGTACGTGCAGCAGCAGCGCGGCCAGCGCGTTCGCCACCGACGCGCTCTCCATCGACAGCACCCGGTAGCGCCCGTGCAGCACCTGCCCGTGCACGCTCAGCGCCGACTCGAACTCCGAGGCGTCCGGCACCGTCACCTCCACCAGCACCAGGTCGTCCTCGGCGGGGATGTCGTTGTCCAGCCGGATCTGCTGGAGCTTCTCGCGGTATTCGGTGGCGTCCCGCAGCCCCGGCTCGTTCGCGACGAAGCGCACCTTGCGGGTCGCGATGTCGCGCACGAAGCGCTCGGCGAGCGGATCCAGCTCCACGCTCGTGACGCGCAGCTCGAAGGCCCGCGCGAGCCGGGACAGGATCGACACCAGGATGATCCCGGCGATGAAGCACGCACCGATCTTCACACCGTCGGGCCGCTCGGTGACGTTGACGACCGTCGTGTAGAGGAAGACCAGCGCGATGACCCCGAAGATCACCGTCCAGCGCCGCTGCCCCGCCCGCCGGGCCGCGATCGTCACGGCGATCGCCGCGGAGCTGATGAGCACCAGCACACCGGTCGCGTACGCGCCGCCCTGTTTGTCGACGTTCGCGTCGAAGATCCACGTGACCAGGAAGGCGACCAGGGTGAAGACCAGCACCATCGGCCGCACCGCGCGCGCCCAGTGCGGCGCCATCCCGTAGCGGGGCAGGAAGCGCGGCATCAGGTTGAGCAGGCCCGCCATCGCGGAGGCGCCGGCGAACCACAGGATCGCGATCGTCGAGAAGTCGTAGACCGTGCCGAAGCCGGAGCCCAGGTTCTCGTGCGCGAGATACGCCAGCGCGCGGCCGTTCGCCGGACCGCCCGTCTTGAAGTCGTCCTTCGGGATCAGGACGGTGGTGATGAAGCTCGTCGCGATCAGGAACGCGCTCATGATCAGCGCCGCCGTCGTCAGCAGCTTCTTGGTGTCCCGGATCCGCCCGGCGGGCCGGTCCTCGGTGTCGTCCGGGTCGCCCTTCACATGCGGCATGACCGCCACGCCCGTCTCGAAACCGGACAGGCCCAGCGCCAGCTTGGGGAAGATCAGCAGCGAGACGCCGATCATGACGAAGACGTTGCCGCGCTCGGCCGTCAGCCCGCTCGTCCAGTCCGTGACCAGGTGCCCGGCCGTCACCACGTGCCACAGGCCGTTCACCACCACGACGACGTTCAGCGCCAGATAGACCCCGACGAGCACGACCGCGACGCTCACCGCCTCCAGGAAGCCCTTGAGGAAGACCGCGCCCAGCAGCGCCACCAGCACCAGCGTGATGAGCATCTGGTGGCTGTGCAGCGCCGACGAGAAGTGCGGATTCTCCACCAGGTGGGTGGAGGCGTCGGCCGCCGAGAGCGTGATCGTGATGAGGAAGTCCGTCGCCGCGAAGCCCAGCAGGGCGAGCACGAAGAGCTTGCCCTTCCAGAACGACAGCAGCCGCTCCAGCATCGCGATCGAGCCCGCGCCGTGCGGGCTCTCCTCCGCCACCCGGCGGTAGACGGGCAGCGCGCCCGCGAGCGTCACGATCACCAGGACGACGGTCGCGACGGGGGAGAGCAGACCGGCCGCGAGCGCGGCGATACCCGGCTGGTAGCCGAGAGTGGAGAAGTAGTCCACGCCGGTCAGGCACATGACCCGCCACCAGGGCTGGCCGTGCGCCTGCGGCTTCTCCTCCGGGGCGGGGGCGGCCTTCCGGCCCGCGGGCTCGTCCTTGGCCATGTCGGACAGGCCTTCGAGCATCCAGGCGCGCAGACGTGTCCGATGCGGGTGCGCGTCCTGATCCTTCGCCCCGACGGTGGTGGACATGGTGACCGGGCTCCTAGAGGTGCAGCGCCGTCGTGGGGCGACAGGGCGTGGTGAGGCGGGTCATCGGTGGGATGACCTGGTCATTTACGCAGTCTGGTCGCCGTCGACCGTGCGCGCCACCGCGCGCGCCGCGGGCCGGTGGGGCCGCGGCGCGTACGGAAGCCTCGGTCAGAGTGCGGTGCCCGCGCGGCTCGTGGGGAGCCGCGCGGGGTTTCCATACGCGTTCTTAACGCGTGCGGGAGGGATCTTGACGCCGTACGGGCTTGCCGGACGGCGGTGGTTCATGCGGTGCGCTTGCCGCGGGGCTTGGCCGACTTGGCGGGCTTGGCGGGCTTGAGGGGCTTGTCGGCCGTGAGGCCGGAGGCGGGGGTCTCGTCCGCGGTCGCGGTCTCGGGCTCGGCGTCTGCGGTCGCCTCGGTGTCGGCTTCGGGGTCGGTGTCGGCTTCCGCCGTCTCCGTCTCCGCCGTGGTGTCCGTGTCCGTGTCCGTGGTCTCGGTCTCCGTCGCCTCGGGCTCCTCGGCCGTCTCGACCTCGGTCTCAGCCTCGGCTTCGACCTCGGCCTTGGCGTCCGGGTCCTCGAAGTGCTCGTCGAGGACGGCGTCCAGCTCGGCCGTCCAGGTCTTGAGCAGGCCGCGGGACTTGGCCTCGACGTGCGCCTCGAACCACCGGCGCGGGCCGGTGTAGACGGTCACCTTGAACCGCTTGCCGAAACGCGGCGTGTCGATCTCGACGGCGCCGATCTCGTCCCAGGTGAAGTCCGCTTCCTCCTCGTCGAGGCGGAAGACGATGCCCACCTTGTCGGCGAGGATCGTGGCGCGGCGGTCCGAGACCTCGAACAGCGGCTCGCCGCGGTCCTGTTCCTCGTCCGTCTCCACGTCGTCGGCGTCCTCGGCCGCGGCCGGTTCCTCGGCCGCCTCCGCCTCGGGCTGCTCCTCGGGCACGGCGGACGCGGCGCCCGCGGAGGCGTCCTCCGCCGCCGGCGCCGTGGTGCCCTCCGGCGCATCCGTGTCGGCCGCTTCCGGGGCCGACTCCTCGGCCGCGTCGGAACGCGGGGGCAGGAGACCTGGCACGAATGCCGGATCGGTCCCTGCGGGGTGTATCGCCGGTGTGATCGAACCTGTGCGCTGCTCCACGGCGGGCAGTATTGCCGATAAACCTGTGCTGTCAACAGCCGGGCACGCTTATGGGGGACGCGCACGCGGGCGCCGTACGCTTTTATACGACCTTGCGCCGCACCAGCGCGCCCAGCATCACCGCTGCGGGCAGCGCGGGGAGCCACGCGGTGATGATCCGGTAGCCCAGCACCGCCGAGGTCGCCGTTGCGGCTGGCGCCCCCGCGGCGACCAGCGCGACGCCGAGCGCCGCGTCCACCGAGCCCATGCCGCCGGGCGTCGGCACACCCGCCGCCAGGCATGTCGCGGCCAGGTACGCGATGGCCACGTGCGCGGCCGGTACGGGCAGCGCGAGGGCGTGCGCCACCGCGACCAGCGCGGCCGCCTGGAGCGCCGGGAAGGCCAGCGACCCGCCCCACAGCGCGAGCGCCCGCGCGGGCCGCAGATGCAGCGAGCGCGCGTCCGCCAGCGCGGTGGCCAGGAAGCCGCGCAGCAGCCGCCGCAGCGGGCGTACGGCCACGGCGGTGACCACGGCGAGCACGGCGGCGGCCGCGGTCGCCGCGACGACCACCAGGACCGTGCCGCCCGTCGGGACCAGCCCGTGCACCCGCAGCGCGTGCGGGAAGGCCAGCAGCAGCGTCGCGAGCAGCGTCACCCGGGCGACGGACTCCGCGAGCGAGTACAGCGCGAGCGCGGCGGAGGTACGGCCCAGGGGCAGGCCGCAGCCGCGCAGGAAGCGCAGGTTCACCGCTCCGGCGCCGATGCCCGCGGGGGTGAGCTGGTTCGCGGCCTGCGCGGCGAACTGCGTCGCGAGCAGGCGCCCGGCGGGCAGCGGCTCCAGCACGGTGCCCTGTCGCGCGAGTGCGACGGCGACCCAGCCGAGCGCGGTCGCCGCGAGTGCCGCGCACAGCCAGGCCCGGTCCGCCGCGACGAGGTCCCGCCACCCGGTGGCGAGCAGCGCGCGGTGCGCGAGGGCCCAGCCGCCGAGGGCGGCCCCCGGTACGAGTGCGGCGGCGGCCCGCCAACCCTTTCCCACGGCCGTCACTCTCGTGCCCGCGTACGACGCGGGGGCGTCCGCGGGGCGACCCGGAGGTGACGTCTCCTCTGCGGAGGGCGGCGCCCCGCGCCCCCGGGGTTGCCCGGTGGGGCGGGGGCGCCCCAGGCAAAAGGGGTGCCCCGCAGGGGGGAGGCATAAGGTCAGGTCAGCGAAGGGAGAACGTCAATGTCTGAGCCCACCACGCCAGTGGCCCTGGCGTCCGGGAGTTTTCTGCTGGGCGGGGATCTGCCCGTCACCCGTCTGGGGTACGGGACGATGCAGCTGACCGGGCCGGGGGTGTGGGGGGACCCCGCGGATCCGGACGAGGCGGTGCGGGTCCTGCGGCGTACCGCGGAGCTGGGCGTCAACTTCATCGACACCGCGGACGCGTACGGGCCCTTCACCGCGGACCTGCTGCTGCGCAAGGCGCTGCACCCTTACGCGGACGACCTGGTCATCGCGACGAAGGCGGGCTTCACCCGGCCCGCGCCGGGGGTGTGGGTGCCGGTGGGGCGGCCGGAGTACCTGCGGCAGCAGGTCGAGCTGAGCCTGCGGCACCTCGGGGTCGAGCGCATCGACCTGCTCCAGCTGCACCGCATCGACCCGAAGCTGCCGGTCGCCGAGCAGGTCGGGGAGCTGGCGGCGCTCCAGTCGGAGGGCAAGATCCGGCACATCGGGCTGAGCGAGGTGACGGTCGCGGAGATCGAGGAGGCGAGCCGCACGGCGACGATCGTGTCCGTGCAGAACCGTTTCAACCTGGCCGACCGCGCCTCCGAGGACGTCCTGGACCACTGCGAGGCCCGCGGTCTGGGCTTCATCCCGTGGTTCCCGCTGGCGACGGGCGCCCTCGCGGGCACCGACAGCCCGCTGACCCGCATCGCGATCGAGCACGACGCGGCCCCCTCGCAGCTGGCCCTCGCCTGGCTGCTGCGCCGCTCCCCCGCCATGCTCCCGATCCCGGGCACCTCGTCGGTCGCGCACCTGGAGGAGAACACCGCGGCGGCGGGCATCCAGCTCACCGACGAGCAGTTCCAGGCCCTGGAGGCGGCTGCCTCCTGAGCGCGGGCCACCTCACCGGGGCCGGGCCGAGCCCGGCGTGACGAGGCCGGACTCGTAGGCGGCCACCACCGCCTGGGCGCGGTCGCGCAGGCCGAGTTTGGAGAGGATGCGGGTCACGTGGGTCTTGACCGTCGCCTCGCTCACGCCCAGGCCCGCGGCCAGTTCCGCGTTGCTGAGGCCGCCCGCGAGATGGCGGAGGACCTCGGATTCGCGCGGGGTCAGCGCCGCGAGGTCGCGGTGGACGGGGGAGGCCCCGCCGGGGTTCGCGGCGAAGCGTTCGACGAGGCGGCGGGTGATGGCGGGGGCGAGGAGGGCGTCGCCGGAGCGGACGAGGCGCACGGCGGCGACCAGGTACTCGGGGGTGACGTCCTTGAGCAGGAAGCCGCTGGCCCCGGCGGCGAGGGCGGCGTAGACGTAGCGGTCCAGGTCGAAGGTCGTGAGGATCAGGACCTGCGGGTCGTCGGGGGCGCCGCCGAGGATGCGGCGGGTGGCCTCCAGGCCGTCGAGTCCGGGCATGCGGATGTCCATGAGGACGATGTCCGGGCGGGTGCGGCGCACCGCCGCCACCGCCTCCTCGCCGTCGGCGGCCTCGGCGACGACCTCGATGCCGGCGGCGGTGAGGATCATCCGGAAGCCGGTGCGCACCAGGCCCTGGTCGTCGGCGATGACGACCCGCAGGGGCCCTTCCGCTGCTGCGTTCACGCGTCCCCCACCGGGATGACGGCCCGGACCCGGTAGCCGCCGGATATGCGGCGTCCGGCGTCGAGGGTCCCACCGTAGACGGCGAGGCGTTCGCGCAGGCCCAGCAGTCCCCGGCCGTTGCCGGTGGAGGCGGCCGGGGAGGGGGCGCCGCCGGTGTCGGCCACCTCGACCTGCACCTCGCCGGGGCGGTAGGCGATGCTCACGGTGACGCTCGCGCCCGACGCGTGCTTGACGGTGTTGGTGAGCGCCTCCTGCGCCACCCGGTAGGCCGCCAGGTCCACGCCCGCGGGCAGCGGGACGGGGGTGCCGGTCACGGTGAAGGCGACGGCCACGCCCGTGCCGCGCACCCGGTCGGCGAGCGCCCCGACCTGCCCGAGTCCTGGCTGCGGGGCCAGCTCCGCCTCGGGCACGGTGCCGGATCCGGCTGCGCCGGGGGTGTCCGGCGCGGTGGTCGTCATCGACAGCAGGCCCATGACGTGCCGCAGTTCGGCCATCGCGGCGCGACCGGCGGCCTCGACAGCGAGCAGCGCCTCGCGGGCCATCTCGGGCTCCTTGTCCAGTACCGTGCGGGCGGCTCCGGCCTGCACGGTCATCATGCTGACGTTGTGCGTCACGACGTCGTGCAGCTCGCGGGCGATCCTGGCCCGTTCGTGCTCGACGGCGAGCTGTGTGGCGGCGGCCTGCTCGGTCTGCATGGTGCGCATCCGCTGGCGCCAGATGTGCACGGTGTTGGCGGCGAGGCCGAGCGGCAGCAGCAGCATGAAGGGCAGGAAGCTCGGTGAGACGGACGGCAGGGCCTGCTGGCGGGCTATCAGCAGCACGACGCCGCCGGTGAGCAGCGCGCCGATCGCGCGCCGCCGGTAGGGGCTGTGCAGGGCGGCGGCGTAGGCGGCGAGCACCGTCGAGACGAAGGTGAAGAAGGTCGCCGGATCCTCCACCCCGTTGACCGCCCAGGAGTGCGCGGTCAGCGCGTGGAAGAGCAGCGAGGAGCAGAGCACCGCGGTGAAGGCGCTCAGCGGCCACCGGCGGCGTACCGCGAGCGGCAGTGCGGTGAGCGCCCCCAGGACGATCAGCCACAGCGCGGGCTCCGGCGCGCTGTGGACGAGCGTGTGCGGATCCACCAGCAGCAGGCGCTTGCCGGGGTGCGGCGGCGGGACGGGCACGGGGGGCACGCCCGGGGGTGCGGGGGAGAACTGTGCGCCGGAGCGGATGGGGCCGTCGCCCGTCGCGCCGTTGGCCGTGGCGTACGCGGTGGCGGCGGCCAGCACGACGGCGGCGATCACGTCCGCCGTCCAGGCCCAGCGCGACAGCGGCTGCGGCGGCGACCGGCGGGCGGTCGGCCCCGGGCCCAGCAGCTCGGCCAGGGCGGCCCTGACGCGGGCTGCCCCGGCGGCGACGCCCTGCGGCGTCCTGCTGACCGGCCTCACCGGCTCCGACGTGCTCACGCGTTCAGTGTGCCGGGCTCCCACCGCCCCCCACATCCCCCCTCCGTCGCGTCCCGCACCCCCGTTGTACGACCGGCCGCGTACACCCCCGGGATGACGCCGAACGGGGTCCGACCACCGCGGTAGCCGCCTTCCACACGGCGGCCGACGCGCTGCCGCGGGCCCCGCTCCTAGCGTCTTGGGCACTGACCGAACAGCTCGGGGGAGGACCCGGATGAACAGTGCACCCCTCATCGACATCCGCGAGGTGCGCAAGAGTTACGACGACGGCCCCGCGGCCCTGGACCGGCTCGATCTGACCGTCCGCGCCGGTGAGGCGCTCGCGGTCCTGGGGCCTTCGGGAAGCGGCAAGTCGACGCTGCTGAACATGGTCGCGGGCCTGGACCGGCCGACCGAGGGCAGCGTCACGGTCGACGGCGTCCGCGTCGACACGCTGAGCGAGACCGGGTCCGCGCGCTACCGGCGCGAACGCATCGGCATGGTCTTCCAGTTCTTCAACCTGCTCGACGACCTGACGGTGCTGGACAACGTGCTGCTGCCCTCGCAGCTCGTCGGCGCGGGCCGGGCGCAGGCCCGGGTCCGGGCGGGGGAGCTGCTGGACTACCTCGGCATCGCACGGCACTCGCGCGCCTACCCCGGGCGGCTGTCCGGCGGCGAGCGGCAGCGGGTCGCGGTGGCGCGGGCGCTGATGAACCGTCCGGCGCTGCTGCTCGCCGACGAGCCGACCGGCGCGCTGGACACCGCGTCCGGCGCGGAGGTGCGCGCGCTGCTCACCGAGCTGAACGCGGACGGCCAGACGATCCTGCTGGTCACCCATGACCTCGCGCTCGCCGAGGCGTGCGCGACCCGCACGATCGAGCTGGTCGACGGCCGGATCGTGCGGGACGTCAGCGGCCGCGGCCCGGCGAACGGCACCGCGGCGGTGGCGCGATGAGCGTGCTCGGCAAGGTGGTGCGGGCCGGGGTCGGGCGGCGCCGCGTCCAGACGGTCGTGATGACGCTGACCACGATGCTGGCCGTCACGGCGTCGATCATGGCCGCGGGGCTCGTGGTCGCCTCGCGGGCGCCCTTCGACCATGCCTTCGCGCAGCAGCGCGGCGCCCATCTGACGGCGCGCTTCGACGGCGCCAGGGCGACCGGGGCGCAGGTCGCCGCGACCGCGCACGCCACCGGGGTCACGGCCGCGGCCGGGCCGTTCGCCGTGGTCACCGCGTCCCCGCGGGTCACCGGGAGCGGCGGCGGGACGGTCACCTCGCAGTCGGCGCCGCTGACGATCGCGGGCCGGGCCGACCGGGGCGGCCCGGTGGACGCGCTCACGATGCTCAAGGGCCACTGGCTGACCGGCCCCGGCCAGATCGTGCTCGCGGCGCAGGACGACGGCCCGAGTCTCTTCCAGCCGGGTGCGACCGCGCAGTTCACGAGCCTGCCCGGGGCGCCGAAGCTGACGGTCGTCGGCCTCGCGCGTTCGGTCAGCAAGACCGCGGACGCCTGGGTGGCGCCCGCGCAGCTCGCCGCGTTCGCCGGGCCGGGCAGCACCCCGTCGTACGAGATGCTCTACCGCTTCGCGCACGCCGGGACGAGCGGGCAGGTCGCGGCGGGGAAGGCGGCGGTGGCCGCGGCGGCGCCGAAGGGGGCGCTCACGGCGGGGCTGTCGTATCTGACGACCAAGCATGTCGCTGACGAGCACAGCGCGACGTTCGTGCCCTTCATCGTCGCCTTCGGTGTGCTGGGGCTGGTGATGTCGGTGCTGATCATCGGCATCGTGGTGAGCGGCGCGGTGAGCGCGGGCACCCGGCGGATCGGGGTGCTCAAGTCGCTCGGGCTGACGCCCGGCCAGGTGGGGCGCGCGTACATCGGGCAGGCGCTGATCCCGGCCTCGGTCGGCACCGCGCTGGGCGTGCTGCTCGGCAACCTCGCGTCGCTGCCGCTGCTCAAGCAGGCCTCGGACGCGTACGGCGCGGGGTCGCTGGCGGTGGCGTGGTGGCTGGACCTCGTGGTGCCCGCCGGGGTGCTCGCGCTGGTGGTGGCGAGCGCGCTGGCGCCGGCGCTGCGGGCGGCCCGGCTGCGTACGGTCGAGGCGCTCGCGATCGGCCGTACGCCGCGGGTCGGGCGGGGGCGGCTGGCCGCGCGGGTCGCCTCCCGGCTGCCGCTGCCGCGGGCGGTGACGATGGGGCTGGCCGGGCCGTTCGCGCGGCCGGGGCGCTCGGCGACGATCTGGGTGGCGGTCGCGTTCGGCGCGGTCGGTGTGACGTTCGCGTTCGGCCTGGGGTCGTCGCTGTCGGCGATCCAGGACGGCCTCAACCGCGACACCCCCGGCCAGGTCACCGTTCCCGTGTACCCGCCGCCGACGGACGCGCAGCCGCCGGTCGCCGCCGGCGGTGCGCCGCCCGCGCCGGTGGCCCGCCCCGAGGCGGTGGACCGCGGCAGGCTCGTGAGCGCGATCACCGCGCAGCAGGGCACCGCGGGGTACGTCGGCACCAGCGAGGCGCAGGTGGGTGTCGCCGGTGTGCCGGGAGCGGCGCGGGCGGCGGCCTACCAGGGCGACGCGTCCTGGGCGGGCTTGCAGATGGTCTCCGGCCACTGGTTCACCGGCCCCGGTCAGATCGTGGTGGGGCACCGCTTCCTGGAGGCCACCGGTACGCAGGTCGGCGGGACGGTCACGCTCGAAGGCGACGGGCGCAGCACGCGGGTGACGATCGTCGGCGAGGCGCTGATCGTGGACGACGCCCTGCGGTTCTCCACCGACTACCGGACGCTCACGGCGATCGGCGTCGAGGCGCGGCCGGAGATGTTTCACGTGAAACTCGCCCAAGGGACCGATATCGGCGCCTATGTGTCGGCCCTCGACACGGCACTCTCCCCGCTCGGCGTCGAGGCGATCCCGTCGAGCAGCGGCACCAGCGCCACCATCGTCGCGATGGACACCCTCATCGCCACCCTCACCCTGATGCTGGTCCTGGTCGCGGGGCTCGGCGTGCTCAACACCGTGGTGCTGGACACCCGCGAACGCGTCCACGACATCGGGGTGATGAAGGCCCTGGGCATGTCGCCGCGGCAGACGATCGCGATGGTCGTGACGTCGGTCGCCGGTCTCGGGCTGCTCGCCGGGGTGGTCGGTGTCCCGGCCGGGATCGCGCTGCACGGGGTGATCGTCCCGTCGATGGGCTCGGCGGCCGGCACCCGGATCCCGCACGCCGACATCGCCGTCTTCCACCCGGGCGTCGTCACGCTGCTCGCCCTCGCGGGACTGGTGATCGCCGCCGTGGGCGCGCTGCTGCCCGCGGGCTGGGCCGCCCGCACCTCGACCGCGACGAGCCTCAGGACGGAATGAGCCGGGCGGCCCGGAGGGTCGGCCGGAAAAAGGACGGAAAGGGGATGGCGCCCCCGCATATCGTGGTGTCGGCTTCGTACGGCACACTCTGCTGAGACAGGCAATCCCGTTGTGTGGGGGGACTCATGATCATATTCGGTACGCGGACCTATCTCTATGCGCTGGCCATGCTCACGCTGGTCTGCGGGCGCTGCGGAAATCCGGCGGCGCACTCGCTCAAGAAGCGCGTCACGAAGTTCACGCTCTTCTTCGTGCCGCTTTTTCCGCTGAACACCAAATACATGACGCAGTGCACCTTCTGCGGTGTCGCCCAGGAGATCTCCAAGGAGCAGGCCGAGCAGCTCCAGGCGGGCGGCGTGCAGCCGCAGCCGGCCATGGGCCAGTCCCCGGTGCACGACCACCAGCGCCCTACCGCCTGAGCATCCGCCTCAGGACTGCCTGACCACGTCAGCGGCCGCGGGCCCGCCCTCCCGGGCGCCCGCGGCCGCTGCCGTGCGCGCGGGTCCGCACCGGGGCGTTCCCACCGGGCCGTACGAGGACCGCGTGCCGGTTGTTGCCGGGCCGTTGCGCGGTCGTTGTACGGCCTTGGTGCGCTTCCCCGTTCCTGGGGGCAGACTTCGGTACGCGGGGGCCCGACCCGGCGGTGCGCCGGGGGCGGGAGACCGGGAGGCCGGGTGCCCCGGGGCAGGAGGTGGTGTGCGTGAGCGACAGCCCGCTGCTGGCCGTGCGCGGAGTCTCCAAGCGGTTCGGCGCGGTGCAGGCGCTCCGCGAGGTCGGCCTGACGGTCCGGGAGGGCGAGGTCGTCGGCCTGGTCGGCAGCAACGGTGCGGGCAAGTCCGCGCTGGTGAAGGTTCTTTCCGGGGTGACGCCGCCGGACGAGGGCGTGGTGGAGTGGCGTGGCAGGCCCGTCGAGCTGCGCCGCCCGCAGGACGCGCTGGACCTGGGCATAGCCACGATCCACCAGGACCTGGCGCTGTGCGACAACCTCGACACCGTCCAGAACCTCTTCCTTGGCCGGGAGTTGCGCACCTTCGGGATGCTCAGCGAGATCCGGATGGAGAAGCGTGCCCGCGCCCTGCTGGACAGCCTGTCGGTGCGGATCGAGAGCCTGCGCACGCCTGTCGCGTCGCTGTCCGGTGCGCAGCGGCAGGCGGTCGCCATCGCGCGGGCGCTCATCGGCGAGCCGCGGCTGATCGTCCTCGACGAGCCGACGGCCGCGCTCGGCTCCCGGCAGGCCGCCCGGGTGCTGGAGCTGGTGCAGCGGCTGCGCGAGCAGCACCTCGGGGTGCTGCTGGTGAGCCCGGAACTGGATGAGGTGCGGGCGGTCGCCGACCGGGTGGCGGTGCTGCGGGTCGGCCGCAACACGGGCCTGTTCGACACCAGGTACAGCACCCAGGAGCAGATCGACTCGGCCATCACCGGCAACACCACGATGGCCGCCGACCTCCAGCAGAGCCTGCTGCCGCACGGCCTGCCCGACCAGAACGCGCTGGACGTCGCCTACCGCTACCTGCCCGCCCAGGCGAGCGTGGGCGGCGACTGGTTCGACGTCATCCCGCTGCCCGGCGCGCGCGTCGCGCTGGTCGTCGGCGACATCGTCGGGCACGGCATGCACGCGGCGGCCACGATGGGCCGGCTGCGGACGGCGGTCTTCAACTTCTCGATGCTCGACCTGCCCCCGGACGATCTGCTGGCCCACCTGGACGACCTGGTCGGCCGGATCGACAAGGACGAGACCGACGACGGGCCGGGGCAGCCCGGCGGCGCGGCCCCCATCACCGGCGCGACCTGCCTGTACGCGGTGTACGACCCGGTGACGCGTATGTGCGAGATGGCCAGGGCCGGTCATCTGCCGCCCGCGCTGGTCGGCCCGGACGGCACGGTCGAGCTGCTGGACGTGCCCGCGGGTCCGCCGCTGGGCCTGGGCGGACTGCCCTTCGAGGCCGCCGAGTTCCGCCTGGACGAGGGCAGCCGGCTGGTCCTCTACACCGACGGGCTGGTCGAGGACCGCAGCCGCGACATCGACGTCGGCCTGGACGCGCTGCGCGCCGCGCTCGCCGGGCACCCGGAGCGTACGGCCGACGAGACGTGCGACGCGGTCGTGCGCGCGCTGCTGCCCGCCGCGCCCACCGACGACATCGCGCTGCTCGTCGCCGGGACGCGCGCGCTGCCCGCGAGCCGTATCGCCCGCTGGGACGTGCCCTCCGACCCGTCCGCGGTGGCCGCCGTGCGCAACGCGGCGACCGACCGGCTGGCCGCGTGGGGCCTGGAGGACCTGGCGTTCACCACCGAGCTGGTGCTCAGCGAGCTGATCACCAACGCGATCCGCTACGCCGGCGGGCCCATCGACGTACGGCTGCTGCTGGACCGCACCCTCATCTGCGAGGTCGCCGACGCCAGCAGCACCAGCCCGCACCTGCGGTACGCCGCGACCACCGACGAGGGCGGGCGCGGGCTGTTCCTGGTGGCGCAGCTGGCCGAGCGGTGGGGCACCCGCTACACCAAGGACGGGAAGATCATCTGGGTCGAGCAGCGCATCCCCCGCGCCGCCCGACCCTGAACACCCCCGTGACCGGGCGGATTCAGCCGACCAGCAGCTGCCGCCGCAGGTCGCGCACGTCGCGGCTGTCGAAGCCGAGCGCCTTGCCGAGGTAGCGGTCGAAGGAGCCGTACTTCTGAGCGACCTCGTCGAAGCCGGCGTTCAGGTACTCCGGGCGGACGTCGAGCAGCGCCTTGTACGCCGGGCGCATCGCCTCGGGGAGCTGGGCGAGGGCGGCGGCGTTCTCGGCGGCCCGGTAGGTGTTGCTGGCCAGGTAGTCCTGCATGACGGTCGCGCGCGGCACGCCGAGCGCGGTCAGCAGCGTGGCGCTGGCCCAGCCGGTGCGGTCCTTGCCCGCGGTGCAGTGGTAGACCACGGCGGCCTCGCGCGGGTTCACCGCGGCGTCGACGAGCGTGGTGTAGGCCTTCTTGGCGTTGTCGCCGGAGACCATGGTGCGCTCGCCCTCGGTCATCATCTGCACGGCCGCGTCCTCGGTGGTCGGCAGCGCGCCGGACAGCGCGTCGCCCAGCACGTCGGCGACGACGTACCGGGTACCGGCCGGGAGGCGGTCGGGGGCGGTGGAGCGCTCGGTGGAGGTGCGCAGGTCGATGTCGGTGCGGATGCCGAGCCGGTGCAGGGTCGCGAGGTCGGCGTCGGTGAGGGTGCTCAGGTCGCCGGAGCGGTAGAGGACGCCCATCCGCACCCACTGGCCGTCGGTGGTGCGGTAGCCGCCCGCGTCGCGGAAGTTGGGGGCGGAGGCGAGGTGCAGCGAGCGGTCGGCGAGCGTCAGCGGCTGCCCGTGGTCCGGGACCAGCTCGAACCACCAGCGGTCGGCGGTGCCGGGCGAGGGCACGGTGACGGTCGCGGTGCCGCGGCCGGTCGCGACGGCGTGGACGCGCGCGATGTGCTGCTGGTCGCGCCCGGCGTAGACGGAGACGCGGCCGACACCCGGGGCGGAGGTCCAGCTGAGGGTGAACGAGCCGTTCGCCTGCCGCGTGACGGTCGCGGCGGTGAAGGGGATCGCGTGGTGCGCGGCGGGCTTCGCGCTGTGCGCGGGCTTCGACGCACGCCCCGGGTGGGCGGAGGCGGCCGCGGTGCCGCCCGCGAGGGCGCCCAGGGTGAGGGCGGCGGTCACGCCGGTGGCCAGGACGCGACGGCGGCTGAGGTCGGACATGCGATATCTCCTGAGGTCAGAGGTGACATCTATACGTCTAGATTTCGCGGATGACGCCCCGGACCCGCCCGCCGTACGCCCCGCCGACGCCCAGGTGAACTCCAGGTGCGCGACCGTACGGGCGGGCCTTGCGCTCTAGACTCCGTACGGTGTTGCAGCGCCACGGCACCGTCCCCCTCTACCTCCAGCTCGCGCAGCGGCTCCAGCGCCGGATCGACGCGGGGGAGTTCCGTGCGGGCGCGGCCCTGCCCAGTGAGCCGGAACTGGCCGCGCACTACGCCGTCAACCGGCTGACGGTGCGGCAGGCGATGGGCGAGCTGGACCGGGCCGGGACGATCGAGATCCGGCGCGGCATCGGCACCTTCGTCC
This sequence comes from Streptomyces sp. NPDC004031, assembly GCF_053604375.1. Taxonomy (NCBI): domain Bacteria; kingdom Bacillati; phylum Actinomycetota; class Actinomycetes; order Kitasatosporales; family Streptomycetaceae; genus Streptomyces; species Streptomyces sp. NPDC004031. The sequence continues at coordinate 194,644 of NZ_JBSGHL010000003.1, forward strand.
GCACCCGCGTCCCGCAGGTCTCGGTGCACGTCAACCCGCGCACCCAGGCCGTGGACGCGCCGCCCGGCCCGGACGGGGCGCCGCCGCCCGACCCGCAGGCCGCCCGCGTCGAGCGGGTCCTCGGCACCGCCCCCGCCGACGAGGGCGGCGAGGCCGTCCGCGCGCTGGAACGGCCCGCGGCCGAGCTGGGCCGGATCGACACCCTGGTCGCCCCGGACGACCGGCCGCTCGCGGTGTGCAGCTACTGGCTCGGCGCGGAGCTCGTCCCCGAGGTGCTGCCCGCGCTGGAGGCGACCGCCAACCTGGCCGCGGCCCTGCACCAGGTGCTCGGCCACCCCGTGGAGTACGACTGGCGGGCCTTCTCCGCGACCGCCGCCGACCTCACCGACGCACCGCTGCTCGGCGTGCCCACCGGCCACCCGCTGCTGGTCCGCGAAGGGGTGAGCTGCGCCCCGGACGGTAGGCCGCTGTACTTCGTCCGCCGCCGGATCCGCGGCGACGCGCTGCGTTTCGTGCTGCACTACCGCGACTGAGCCGGGTGAAAACGCAGGAGCCGGGCCCCGAGGGACCCGGCTCCTGCGTCGAAGAACGGTCAGTGGCGGCCGAAGGACCGCAGGTAGGCCAGCGTCGGGGTGCCGAGGCCGGTCGCGTCGTCGTAGCCGCGGACGGCGTTGAGCGAGGTGTCCTGGCCGAAGGCGACGAGCCGGACGGTCAGCGCGCCGTTGACCTCACCGAAGTCGACGATGCTGCTCAGCGGGGTCTTGGCGTGGTGCGCCGCGTTCTCGTCGACGACGTCGCGCAGCAGGTTCGGGTGCGCGTAGAGCACCGGGTTGGCGAAGCCGATCGCGTGGTGGCGGGCCTGGATCGCGTCGGCCTGGAGCGCGGCGAACTCGGGCGAGCTGACGCTCGTACCGCCGTAGCCGCCCTCGCTGTAGTCGGCGCCGTCGGAGATGCCGACCAGGACCGAGGTGTAGAGGTCGCCGTTCATCGACACGTCGGGGGTGACGCGCTGCGCGGTGCGGCTGTGCTCGCCGGTCATCAGGGTGTGCGCGAGCGCGGACGGGACGGCGCCGCGCTGGTAGGCGGGCTGGGCGAAGTCCTCGCTGGTGCCGCCGCCACCGCCGAAGTAGAAGGGCGCGGGCACCGAGGGCACCCAGCTGGTGCCGTCCGCCGACAGGTTGGAGCGCAGCGTGCCCATGTCCGTCTCGAAGCCGTACGTGCCGGACTTCGAGGAGATGCCGAGCGCGGTGCCGCCGACCGAGGTCACCCACGGGTCGGAGTCGGGCCAGTTGGCCTGCGCGCGCGGGGTGTCCTTCTGGCAGTTGGCGCCGGTCGCGGCCGCGGTCGGGCCGGAGTCGCCGCAGTCACCGGCGGAGAAGCCGACGCCGATGCCCTCGGCCGCCGCCTGCTGGAAGACCTGCTCGTAGGCCGCGATCTCGGACGCCGACACGTCGGCGTTGTCCGTGGTGTGCATGATCTCGCCCCACGAGTTGGAGATCACGTCCGCGAGGTGGCCGTCCACGATCGTGGTGATCGCGCCGAGCAGATCGGTGTCGTTGCAGGAGTTGGCGCCCACGTAGACCACGTTCGCGTCCGGCGCGAGGCCGTGCGCCATCTCGACGTCCAGGGCCTCCTCGGGCGCCCAGCCCTCGGGCCCGCCGCACAGGTCCTGGTCCTCCCACTGCGACGGGTCGACGACCTCGCGGTACTGCCCCGGCCGGAAGGCCTTGTCGCCGTGCGCGGTGGCGTACTGATCGGCGTCGGCGAGCATCGTCGAGGAGGCGTAGGCGTCCACGATGGCGACCGTCGCGCCCTTGCCGGTCAGGCCCGAGGCGGTGATGCCGTAGGCGTTGCGCAGCTGGGAGGGGTAGAAGGAGCACTGGTCGAACGGCACGGCGCCCTTGGCGTATCCGGCCGGACCGGCGGTCGTCGTCTTCTGGCCCCAGTAGTCCGAGCATGTCGCGGTGGTCGGCAGCTGGTCGGCGGGCTCGTTGTGCCCGGCGGTGGCGGTCGTCGGGCCGCCGTCGTTCGTGCGCACGTAGTCCGGGCGGACGACGTTGTCGCCGGCCGAGCTGAGGCCCGTCACACCGAGGACGGCGGAGGCGACGGACGCGGGCACGGTGACGTTCCGGGCCGGGGCGTGCCGCAGCGTGCCGCTCACCCGGTAGGTGTGGATGGCGGTGCCGAACGCCTTGGTGATCGCGGAGTTGGTGCCGCGTACGGTCACGGCGTGCGTGGTGCTGCCGAGCACGGTGAGACCGGCGCCCTTCGCCCACGTGGTGACGGCCTTGACCTGCGCGGCCGTGGCGCCGAACCGCGCCTGGTACTGCGCCGGGGTCAGGAACTGCCCGTAGGCGGCGTTCGCCGGGTCGGACACCGCGGTGGCGTACGCGGCCAGGCCCGCCGGGTCCTGGCCGGCGAGGTAGACGGTGCCGGTGATCTCGGTCGAGGAGGACACGGCGCCGGTGTCACCGGCCGCGGTCGCCCACGCCGGGTGGCTGTCGGCGATGGTCTTCGCGGTCGGCGCGGCGGCGCCGGAGGCGGCCTGCGACGGGGCGGCGATCAGCAGCGAGCCGGACGCCAGGGCGAGCGAGGCCGCCGCGATCACGGCGGCCCGCACTGCACGGGGGGTGGATATGTCGGTGATGACGACTCCAACGTGAGGTTCGGTGAGCGGACTTGGCCGTTCGGTAACCGCTCATGGCGGCACCGGGCTGTAGTGTGCACGCCAACCGAACCCCGGGGGAACCGTCGCAGGCGGTCCTTAGCTGGACCTTTAACTTCCGGCCCGCCGCGGGGACGTCACTTGTAGACCTTGCCCGGCTGCGGATTCCCCGGCGCGAGCAGCTGCTTGACGGTGACGAAGGTGTAGCCCTGCTGCTGGAGCGTGGCGATGATGCCGGGGACGGCCGCGACCGTGCCGTTGTAGCCCTTGTTCGTCGGATCGACCAGATCGTGCAGCAGGATGATGCCGTCCCGCTTGGTCTTCTTCAGGATCCGCTGCTGTATGAGCTTGGAGTCGGTGGTCTTGTAGTCCGCGCCGTCCGCGCTCCACACCACCTCCGACATGCCGAGGTCCTTGGCGATCGCGGTGACCGTGGAGCTGGTACGGCCCTGCGGCGGGCGCAGCAGCGTCGGCCGCACGCCGATGACCTTCTCGACGGCGTCCCGCCCCTCGGTGATCTCCTTGCGGACCTCGTCCTTGCTGATCTTCGTCAGGATCTGGTGCGACCAGGTCAGCGTCTCGACCTCGTGGCCCTGCGCCGCCATCTCCTTGACCATCTCCGGGTGCTTCATCACGTGGTTCTTGCCGAGCGTGAAGAAGGTGGCGTGGACGTGGTACTTCGCGAGGATGGCCAGGATCTGCGGGGTCCGCACGCTGGGGCCTGCGTCGAAGGTGAGGGCCACGCACTTGGCCTTGCGGCAGTCGACGGTGCCGCCGTCGGAGGTGGCGGCGAAGGCCGCGGGGTGCGCGCCGGTGTTGCTGCGGGCGCTGGAGGGGTAGGTCGCGTCGTAGCCGTTGCAGCCGGTCAGGGCGGTGCCGAGGGCGGCGGTGCCGAGCAGGGCGGCGAGAGCGCGCTTGCGGGTGCGGCCGGTGGTGCGTATGAGATGCGCGAGGCGCATGCGGAAGTCCTCCCCGTTGACGGTGGATTCGCCCACCGCGGGCGGACCGCGTGGAACTATACACATCGCGTATAGCTGGCCCCGCGCGGGGGCCGGGGCGCCTGGGCCCCGGCCCCGTTCGCGGACGGTACGCGTACGGTGCGCGGAACGTTCGCGGACGGTGGGCCGCCCGTACGACGCCCGTACGCCGCCGGTACGACCGTACGTCAGGCCGCGTTCAGCTCCGCCACCGCGTCCGCGGGCAGCACCAGGTCCGCCGCCGCGATGTTCTCCCGCAGGTGCGCCACCGAGGACGTGCCCGGGATCAGCACCATCGCCGGGGAGCGCTGGAGCAGCCAGGCCAGCGCGGTCTGCTGCGGGGTCGCGCCCACCCGCGCCGCCACGGCCTCCAGCGTCGCCGACTGGAGCGGGGAGAAGCCGCCGAGCGGGAAGAACGCGGCGAAAGCGATGTTCTCCCGCGCGGCCCGGTCCACCAGGGCGTCGTCCACGCGGTGGGCGATGTTGTACAGGTTCTGCACCGTGACGACCGGCGCGATGGCCTGCGCCTCGGTGAGCTGCGCGTCGTTGATGTTGCTCAGGCCCAGGTGCCGGATCTTGCCCTGCTCGCGCAGCTCGGCGAGAACACCGAAGCCCTCGGCGATCGACCCCTCCGCGGGACCCTCGACGTCGCCGACCCGCAGGTTCACCACGTCCAGCGCCTCGACGCCGAGGTTGCGCAGGTTGTCCTCGACCTGCGCGCGCAGGCTCTCCGGCGACAGCGCCGGCAGCCACGCGCCCTTGTCGTCGCGCCGCGCACCGACCTTCGTGACCAGGACCAGGTCCTCGGGGTACGGGTGCAGGGCCTCGCGGATGATCTCGTTGGTGACGTGCGGGCCGTAGAAGTCGCTGGTGTCGATGTGGGTGACGCCCAGCTCGACCGCCGTCCGCAGCACGCGGACCGCCTCCGGCCGGTCCTTCGGCGGCCCGAACACGCCGGGCCCCGCGAGCTGCATCGCGCCGTATCCCATCCGGCTGAGGACCAGTCCGGGCGCGGGCGTGAACGTCCCTCCGGGGATGCTCGTCATTTCTGCGTGCCGCCTTTCACTGCGGTGGGGGCTTACCGTTCTCACCCTCCCTCGCCGGGGGCGCCGCACCCAGAGCCCTCCGCTTCCTGGGACTGAGAGTCCCCCCTTGCGGAGGCCTGCGGCCCGCGGCGGGGCACCGCGCGCGCGACCACCCACCGGGGGAAGATCCCGGCGCGGCAGAATGGGGCAGCCCGGAGGGTTGAGCCAACCCCGGGGCAGGGCAGGTTGCGGGGAGCGGTAGCGAAGGAGAGCTCATGGCGGGGGTCGGCCGGCGGACGGGCCGGGCAGTGGTGATCGGCGGCAGCCTCATGGGCATGCTCGCGGCGGCGGCCCTGTCCGAGACGATGAACGTCACGATCGTCGAGCGGTACGAACTCCCGCACGGCCCCCTCCCCCGCCAGGGGGTCCCGCAGGCACGGCACGCCCACCTGCTGTGGTCCGGCGGCGCCCGCGCCCTCGACACGCTGGTGCCCGGCGCCTCGGACGCGCTGCTCGCGGCGGGCGGCCGCCGTATCGCCGTCCCCTCCGACCTCGTCGTGCTGACCTCCGGCGGCTGGCTCACCCGCTTCCCCGAGCAGCAGTTCTTCCTCTCGGCGACCCGCGACCTGCTGGACTGGGCGGTACGGGAACGGGTCACCCGGCTGCCCGGCGTGCGGACGCTGGCGGGCCGCTCCGTCCTGGGCCTGCGCGGCACCGCGACCGCCGTCACCGGCGTGCTCGTACGGGACGGGCGGCGCGACGAGACGCTGGAGGCCGACCTCGTCGTGGACGCGAGCGGGCGCGGCTCCTCCATGCCGCGTTGGCTCGACCGGCTGGGCCTGCCCACGGTGCGCACCGACGTCGTCGACTCGGGCCTCGGCTACGCCAGCCGCTTCTTCCGGGCACCGCGCGGCACGGAGTCCTTCCCGGCGGTGAACCTCCAGGCCGACCCGCGGCAGCGGGTGCCCGGCGTCAACGGCACGATCCTGCCGGTCGAGGACGGGCGCTGGCTCGTGACGCTGTCCGGTACGCGCGGCGCGCAGCCGACCGCCGACCCCGACGCGTTCGAGGCGTTCGCCCGCACCCTGCGGCACCCGGTGATCGCCGACCTCGTCTCCCGGATCACCCCGCTGAGCGACGTGACCGTCTCGCACAGCACCGTCAACCAGCGGCGCCGCTACGAGCGCATGCGGGTGTGGCCGGAGGGCCTGGTCGTGCTGGGCGACGCGCTCGCGACGTACAACCCCCTCTACGGGCACGGGATGTCGGTCGCCGCGCGGCACGCGGTGGTGCTGCGCGACGAGGTCGCCCGCCGCCCGGGGCCGGGCCTGGCCCGCCGGGTGCAGCGCGGGGCCGCGCGCGCGGCGGACGCGGCGTGGGCGCTGGCTGCGGGGCAGGACCTGCGCTACCCGGAGGCGGAGGGCCGTGCCCCGGGGCCGCTCGGCGCGGTGATGACCCGCTATTCCGACCGGCTGATGCACACCGCGACCCGCCGCCGCGGTGTGAGCCGGGCCTTCCTCGACGTCATGAGCCTGTCCGCCCCGCAGGCCGCCGCCCTGCGCCCGGACGTCCTGGCTACGGTGCTCAGCCCCGTCCACCCGGCCCCGCTGGAGGACCCGCCCTTCACGGCGGCGGAGCGCGACCGGATGATCCCGCTCTTCACGGGCAAGGACGATCAGCGCGGCTGACGATCAGGCGGCCTGAGCGGGGGGGCCGGGCGCGCCGCGCCCGCGCCCGTGGGGCTGACGATCAGTGGCGCTGACGGTCAGGGGTTCGCGCGCGTCCGCGGTGACGATCAGCGGCGCTGACGGTCAGGTGGCCTGCGCGCGGCCGCCCCCGCCCCGCGACCGGCGGGCTGATGATCAGCCGCCCTGACGGTCAGGCGGCCTGCGCGGGCCCGCGCCCCCGCGCCGCCCTGACGATCAGCTCCGCTGACGATCACGGATGCTGCGTCGCACGCCATGACTCCACCGGGGTCCCGGTCGTGGCCGTCGCGCAGGCGGCGAGGTCCTGGAGGGTGCCGTGCTGGGGGCGGCCCGAGGCGGTGACCGTGACGGGGAGGGGGGTGGCGTCCGGGGAGAGGACGGACTCCGCCGTGGCCGCCGTGCAGACGATCTGGTCGACGGCGGCCGGGGGAAGCCGTCCCACGTCCGGGCCGAGGTCGACGGCGACGCCGTCCTCCGTGCGGTCCAGGCGGACGGAGCCGGGCGGCGGGAACACCAGCGTGATCAGGTCCAGCAGCTTGCCCTCCATCGGATCGGGGCCTTTGAAGAGCAGCTCCAGCGCCCCCTCCGCCCCCATCGGCACGCTCTCCCGGCGCTGGACGGTGGTCAGCGTGCCGTCCGTCGCACGGACGAAGTACAAGGTGACCACGGGGCGGACCCCGCTCCCTGGCTCCCCCGCCTCCACCACCCCCGTGGTGGGGATCCCGCACCCGGCGAGCCCGACGAGCGCGGCGAGCGCGGCCGCCACCGCGAGCCCCCGCCCACCCCGGCGCACCGGGCGGCGCACCCCGCCGAAGAGCCCGCTCATGAGTCGCGGCGCAGCGGCAGCGTCACCGTGAAGGTGGCGCCCGCGCCCGGCCGGTCCGCGGCGGTGATGGTGCCGCCGTGCAGGTGGACGTTCTCCGCGGTGATGGACAGGCCCAAGCCGCTGCCCTCCGTCCGGGTCCGTGAGGTGTCGGACTTGTAGAAGCGGTCGAAGACGTGCGGCAGCACGTCCGCCGGGATGCCGGGTCCGTGGTCGCCGACCTCGATGACGGCCTCGTGGTCGCCGCCGGGCCGTGCGCGCACGGTCATCGTGAGGGTGACGGGCGGTGCGCCGTGCCGCAGCGCGTTGCCCGCGAGGTTGGCGACGATGACGTCGAGCCGCCGCGGGTCCACGCGTCCGCGGGCGGTGTCGGGCGGCGGGAGGTCGGTCGTGACGGCGTCCTGCCAGCCGCGGGTGGCGAGGGTGCGGCGTACCGACTCGGCGAGGTCGACCTCGTCGAGGTGCAGGTCGGCGGCGCCGGCGTCGAAGCGGGAGATCTCCATGAGGTCGTCCACGAGCCGTACGAGTTTGACGGTCTCCTCGCTGATGAGCCGGACGGCGGTCGCGGTGTCGCCGTCGAGGCGGGCGGCGTCCTCGTCGAGGACGTCGGTGACGGCGGCCATCGCGGCGAGCGGGGTGCGCAGTTCGTGCGAGACGTCGGCGGCGAAGCGGCGGGCGCGGCCCTCCATGCGGCGCAGTTCCGCGACGGAGCCCTCCAGCGCGGCGGCGGTGTCGTTGAAGGTGTGGGAGAGGTCGGCGAGTTCGTCGGAGCCGTGGACGGCGAGCCGGGTCTCCAGGTGTCCTTCGGCGATCCGCCGGGTGGCGCGGCGCAGTTCGCGGACCGGCCGCAGCACCCCGCGGGCGGCGAGCAGCGCGAGCAGGACGGCGACGAGCAGCGCGGGCACGGTGGCGCGTTCGACGGCGGAGACCAGCGCCTCCACGTAGCCCTGTTCGTCGACCTGCGAGACGGTGAGGAAGACGGCGACGCCGGATGGCTGCCGGGCGGTGCCGGGCGGGCCGGGGGAGGCGAAGTCGACGGGGAGGCCGACGACGAGCGCGGGTCCGTGGTCGGTGGCGACCCGCTGGAAGACGGTCGCGGCCTTGGTCCGGACGGACTCGCGGATCTCCGGGGTGAGTTCGGGGAAGGTGTCGCCGGGTTCGGAGGTCGCGTCGATGCCGTCGTAGGTGGCCAGGACCCGCCAGTTCACGGTGCGCTGGGCGTGCGCGAGGTTCTCGGCGAAGGCGGCCAGCGCGTCCTTGTCGGGCGGGTAGGAGAGGGTCACGGCGAGGCTGTCGACGTCGTCGCGGAACTGCGTGATGACGGTGTCCTGGCCCTGCTGGAGCAGGCCGATGCGGGCGGCGCGGAAGGCGAGCCCGCCGGTGGTGAGCGTGGCGACGACGGCGACGAGCGCGAAGGCGACCAGCAGCCGCATCCGCAGGCCCCCGCGCGGCAGCCCGCCGCGCCTCGGCCCCGTGCGGCCGGCCGCCGTCACCGTGCTGCCCGCGCCCTCAGCGCCCACCGTGCTGCCCGTACCCACCGTGCTGCCCGCGCTGCCCGCACCCACCGGCGTGCCCGCCGTCACCGCGGTGTCTGCCGGGCGGCCGCGGGGACGCGGCGGAACTGGTAGCCGAAGCCGCGCACGGTCTGGATGCAGCGCTCCTCGGCGGGCTCGTCCAGCTTGGTGCGCAGCCGCTTCACGCAGGCGTCCACGAGCCGGGCGTCACCGTGGTAGCTGTGCTCCCAGACCGCTTCGAGCAGTTGCTGACGGCTGAAGACCTGGCCGGGGGAGGCGGACAGCAGGAGCAGCAGCCGCAGTTCGGAGGGCGCGAGCGGGACGGGCACGCCGTGCCGGGTGACGGTGAGGGCGGCGCGGTCGATGGTGAGGTCGCCGTGCCGTTCGGGGCGCGGCACCGGGCCGGTGCCGCCGGGGCCCGTGCCCGCGCCGGTGACGCGGCGCAGCACGGCGCGGATCCGGGCGTCCAGCACCCGCGCCTGCACCGGCTTGACCACGTAGTCGTCGGCGCCCGCCTCCAGCCCGACGACGATGTCGACGTCGTCGCCGCGCGCGGTGGCCATGATGATCGGCACCTGGTCGTCGGCGGCGCGGATCCGCCGGCAGACGTCGAGGCCGGGCATCCCGGGCAGCATGAGGTCGAGAACGACCACGTCGGGGCGCTGCGCCCGCAGGTGCGTGAGCCCTTCCTCGCCGGTGGGGACGGCGGCGACCTCGTGCCCCTGGCGCCGCAGCGCGAGCAGAAGCCCTTCGCGCACCGCGCGGTCGTCCTCGATCAGCAGCAGCCGTGCCATGCCCCTCAGTATCCGGACCTCTGGCCCCGGCATCCGTTTTTGTTACGGGACGATCACATAATCCGGGTCACACGGCGTGCCGCCCGGACGTGCCCCCCCCCGCGACCGCGCACGGCCTCACTTCAGGAACGTCGACCAGTCCGGCGACTCCGCCGGGTCCAGCGTGCGCAGCTTCGCCAGCACCGCCGGGTCCTGGGCGTCGAGCCAGTCGCTCAGCTCCTTGAAGGACACGCACTGCACGTCCTTGCGATGGCACACGTCCTTGACGACGTCCTCGACGGCCTGCATGTAGATGCCGCCGTTCCACGTCTCGAAGTGGTTGCCGATGAAGAGCGGGGCCCGGCTGCCGTTGTAGACGCGCTCGAAACCGTTGAGGTACGCCTGCCGCGACTCCTTCTCCCACGTGGGGAACTGGGCCGGGTCGCCCTGCGTGACGTCGCCGCCGGACTGGTTGTAGAGGAAGTTGAAGTCCATCGCGAGGATCTGCCGGTCCTTGCCCGGGTAGGGCATGAGCTGGAGCGGGAAGTCCCAGATCCCGTCCTTCTTCGTCGGCCACATCTGGAAGTCGCCGGGCGAACTCGCGTCGTAGCGCCAGCCGTTGGCCTTCGCGGCGGGCAGCAGGTTGGTCTGCCCCTCCAGACAGGGGGCGCGGCCGCCCGCCAGCTCCTTGGAGTAGTCGAAGGGCAGCGGCGGGATGTCGGTGAAGCCGGTGTTCGTCTTCCAGTGCTCCACGAAGGAGTAGGCCTGCGCGATCTCGCTCTCCCAGTCGGCGGTGCTCCATGTGCCGCCGCCGCCCGGGTCGGGGGCGCAGAAGTGGCCGTTGAAGTGGGTGCCGATCTCGTCGCCGTCCTGCCAGGCGAGCCGCAGTTGCTGCAGCGTCCAGCGGATGTGCTGGTCGGTGGGGAAGTCGATCGCGGAGTCGCCGCGGCCGTGCCGGGGCGGCTGGTAGAGGCTGCGCTTGTCCTTCGGGACGGTGTAGATGCCGCTGAGGAAGAACGTCATGTGCGCGTCGTTCTGTTCGGCGACCTCGCGGAAGCGGGAGAAGAGGTGGTCGTCGTTCTCCAGCGCGCCGTCCCACGAGAAGACCACGAACTGCGGTGGCTTCTCCCCGGGTTTGAGCTTGTGCGGGACGAGCTGGTGCGGCTGCGGGCCGGTGTCGGAGGTCGAACCGTCGCCGATCACCCGGGTCTTGCCGTCCCACGGCGACGGGCTGCTGCTCGGCGCCGTCGTCGCGGGGGTGCTCCCGGACGGTACGGCGGCGGCCCGCGCCTTGTGCGCGGCGCCGGCGCCCTTGCCCGTTCCGGCGCCGTCCGAACCGTCGTGCGTGAAGGCCACGGTGACGGCCCCCGCGGTGCCGAGCAGCCCCGTGCACACCAGGCCGCACACGGCGGCGGTACGGCGCCGCCCCCGCACCCCGGCCCGCCGGGCGAGCCTGCGCAGGGCCGGGAAGCGCTTCCTCGCGGTAGTCATGCGGCCACCGTCCGGCGGCCACATGACGGCCCCTGGCCCGATTCGTCACAGGACGGCAACGGGCCCCGCGCCGACGGGACGGACCGGGGCGTGGCGACGGGACGGACCGGGGCCCGGCGACCGACGGACCGGGGCGCGGTGAACGCGCCCTCCCCGTACGGCTGTTACACACCTGTCGCGAACCGGTCCCGGTCCGGTCCCGTTGCGCTTCCTACGGTGACGCCCGCCGCGGGCGTTCCGCGGCGTCCTCGGACGGGAGGCGGGCAGCGTGCGGAAAGCGACCGACGTCCTGCGGCGGCTGCGCGTCCCCCGCGTGCGGTGGAACGGCGTACGGAAGCCGGCACGCGCCCTGCGGGCGGCGCTGCGTGTGCTGCGCCCCCGCTACCCCCGTCCCGGACGCCGCGGGGTGCGGCGCTGGCTGCCCTCGCCGCGGCAGACCGTGCTGGCCTTCTGCTGGGCGCTGGCCCTGCTCGCCGGACTGATCGGCTACGGCTACGCGCACACGAAGATCCCCACCGACCTCAACGCCTTCGCGACCCAGCAGGACAACGTCTACTACTGGGCGGACGGCACCGAGATGGCCCGCGTCGGCCCGGTGGACCGGCAGTCGATGCCGCTCAGCCGGATCCCGAAGTCCCTCCAGTCGGCCGTCCTCGCCGCCGAGAACGCGTCCTTCTACACCGACTCCGGCATCTCGCTGCGCGGCATCACCCGCGCGGTGAAGGACATGGCGACCGGCGGCGAGGCGCAGGGCGGCTCGACGATCACCCAGCAGTACGTCAAGAACGTCTACCTCAGCCAGTCCCGCACGCTCTCCCGCAAGATCACCGAGATCTTCCTGGCGGTGAAGCTGGACCGCAAGCTCAGCAAGGACGAGATCCTCGACGGCTACCTCAACACCAGCTGGTTCGGGCGCGGCGCGTACGGGGTGCAGCGGGCGGCGAAGGCGTACTACGGCAAGGACGTCTCGCAGCTGACGGTGAGCGAGAGCGCGCTGCTGGCCGCGGTGCTCAAGGGCGCGGGCATGTTCGACCCGGCGCTGAGCCCCGCGAACCACAAGCGGGCGGTGGACCGCTGGTCGTGGGTGCTGGACCGGATGGTGCAGACCGGCCACCTGTCGCCCGCGGCGCGCAAGGCCATCACCGTCTTCCCCGAGCCGCAGGCCCCGCCCCGCCCCGCCGGGCTCGGCGGGCAGACCGGCTACCTGGTCGACACAGCCCGCGCGTACGTCTCCGCGCACAGCGGCATCTCGGACGCCGACTTCGACCGCGGCGGCTACCAGATCTGGACGACCTTCGAGAAGCCCCGCGTCACCGCCCTCGCGACCGCGGTCAAGGACCGGCTCGCGACCCTGCGCCCGGCGTCCCGCCCCGCCGACCGGGACGTACGGGTCGGCGCCGCGTCCGTCGCCGCCGACGGCCGGATCCTCGCGCTCTACGGCGGGCCCGACTACGTGACCCAGGGCTTCGACGACGCCAACATCGCGATCGTCCCCGTCGGCACGGTCTACGCCCCCTTCGTCTACGCGGCCGGGCTGCGCGACGGCGTCCAGCTCACCCGCGACGCCCCCCGCACCCCCGTCACGCCCGGCACCCTCTACGACGGCGACGACAAGGTGGCCGTCCGCACCCCGGAGGGCCCGTACTGGAGCCGGGACGGCAAGATCGTCCGGGTCGCGAACGACGGCGACCGCTCATGGGGCACGATCCCGCTGGGCAAGGCGGTCGCCGAGGGCGTCAACACCCCCGTCGTGCAGCTCGGCATGGACGTCGGCATCGACCGCGTCCGCCGCGCCTCCGTCGACGCGGGCCTGCTGCCCGAGAGCGGATTCGCCGAGCAGATCCCGCAGTTCTCGCTCGGCACCGCCACCCCGAGCCCGATCCGCGTCGCGGGCGCGTACGCCACCTTCGCCGCTCACGGCACCCACACCGACCCCTACTCCGTCCTGCGCGTCACCCGCGACGGCGACCCCGCCCCCCTGCACACCCCCGCCGTGACCCACCCCTTCACCCCCCAGGTCGCCGCCGACGTCGCCACCGCCCTCGACCGCGGCCCCGGCCGCACGGGCCTCGCGGGCACCGCCCCCGACAACACCTCCGCCTGGTACGCCGGCTGGACCCCCGGCGCCTCCACGGCCGTCGCCCTCTTCCGCATCAACCCCAAGACCCAGCAGACCGAACCCCTCACCGCCACGACGGGCACCCGCCCGCACGAACACACGGGCAGCACCTTCCCGACGTCGATCTGGTCGGCGTACGCGTCAGCGACGGGCTGAGCCAGTTCGTCGACAGGGCGCGCCTACTGCGGATGCCTCCTGCTGCCCACCAGCCCTGTTCTCGCCCCGCGCAGTGAGAGCGTCGACGGCTCGGCGGCCCTTCACAGGATCGGGGGGCGCCCCAGCCGTGTCATACGCCAGACGGTGCGCCACTTCATCGCCTTGCGCGGAGGGCACGACGTCCGTACGCCTTCGACGAAACCGCCCCACCACGCCTTCAGCCCGGCCACAGACCGGATCCGCGCCATGGTGAGCAGGATCCACACCCCGAGGTAGACCGGGATCAACGGCCAAGGAAGCCGCCGACGTGCCAGCCACACCCGGTTCCGCGCCGTGAAGCGGTAGTAGACCGCGTGCCGCGCCGGGGACGTCGCCGGGTGCTGAAGGACAAGCCCGGGTTCGTACAGGATCTTCCAGCCCTCATCGAGCGCGCGCCACGCCAGATCGGACTCCTCGTGCCCGAAGAAGAATTCCCCCGCCCACAGGCCGGTTTCCCTGAGCATCGGCATGGAGAAGGCGTGGCCACCGCCGAGGAACGCGGTCACCAGGCCACCACGCATCGGATCGTCGGCTCGCAACCGGGGCACCCACCTGCGCTCGGTGTGCCCGTGTTCGTCGGCCACCCGGAACCCGACGATGCCGAGCCGCGGGTCCGACGCGAACAGTTCCTGGATCCTTCGGAACACCCCCGCGTCGACGAGTAGACCGTCGTCGTCCAACTCGACGACCACGTCCACCTTGCCGGAGTCACGCAGCATCTCCAGCCCGACGTTGCGCCCTCCTGGGCAACCAAGGTTGTCCTCAAGCGGAACCTTGGTCACGTACTCCGCCACGTCCACGTCAGCGAGAGGCGTCGAGTTCCCGACCAGCATCACCCGCGCGGCCGGCACATCCTGCTTCTCCACCGAAGCGAGCAGAGCATCCAGCTCCCGCGGACGAGTGCCCATGGTCACGACGACAACTCCGATACGCGGCAACGACATAGCAGCGAACTCCAGGGGACGGCAAGGTGCCGATGCTAGCGCCACCCCGTAGGTCACCTCGCCACCTCGCACATCGTCTACCTGGGGGTAGTGGCCCGCGCCCGAGATGCGGCCGGGCTGCCGTCCGCGCCCGTCACCCGAGGCGTACGTCTCGGGCCGTCAGCCCGGGAGCCGCAGTCCGGCGATGACGGAGGTGCCGCGGGTGGGGCGGGGGCGGACGGTCCAGGTGGTGGCGAGGTGGTCGAGGAGGAGGCCGCGGCCGGTTTCGGCGTCGGGGGTGGGGTGGGCGAGGCGGGGCGTGCCGTTGCCGGGGTCGGAGACGGCGAGCCAGTAGTGGCCGTCGGCGGGCCACAGGACGAGTTCGACCAGCTCGTCCTCCTCGGGGCGGGCGCCGTGCCGGATCGCGTTGGTGAGCAGCTCGCTGGTGAGCAGGCCGAGGTCGTCCCCGAGGCGGGGCCGCAGGGCGTGCGGGAGGGTTTCGGCGACGACCCGGCGGGCGCGTACGACGGAGGCGGGGTGCGCGGGGAAGCGCCACAGGGAGGACACGAGGGGGATGTCGGGCATGGTGAACTCCATGGTGAGGGTGAGGTGTTCGGTCCCGCCGGTGGCATGCCGCCCTGGTCGCGGGCACACCCGTCCCAGGGCGGACGGGCACGCTCGCGCGGTGCGCTTCCGGCGTCGCGGTGCATAGCAAGTGCGGCTGGACTCACGAACACGCATCATCGCCACGCGCTGATGAGCCACTGCTGTGAGTAGCCACATTTCGAGTATGACACTGTGACTTCCGTCATGTAAACCCAACCATTGAACTTCAATAGAGCGCCGGTCGGCCGCGCCCCGTCGACGGCCGCATTTGCTCCGCGCTGAGACGGTCCCTGAAACTGGCCGGACACAAGGGAGGACCGGATGGACGCGTCAGCGCCGAGGCGGATGCAGATCGCCAGAGGCCTGGAAACGTTGCGGAAGCGCGCAAACCTGACTCAAAGCCAGGTGGCGGACCGCGCAGGCCTCTCCACAGGGACGGTGAGCCGGTACCTGGACTGGCGCACCACCGCCAAGCTGAAGGCCGTGACAGTGCGAGCGCTGGCCATGGCCTGCGACGGCACCCAGTCCGAGGTGGACACCCTCGCCCGACTCGCGGACGCCACGGCCGAAGGCTGGTGGGTAGGCAACGAAGCCGTGCCGGCGTGGCTGAACCCGCTCTTCAGCCTGGAGAGCGAGGCTGCCGGAGAGTCCGTGTTCGCTACCTCAGCCGTACCCGGCCTGCTCCAGACCCGCGCCTACGCCATGGCACAGCACCTCGCCGAGCAGGTGCGCGAGAACCCGGATGCCGTCGAACCGGCAGTCGACGCACGCATCACGCGGCAGTCGATCCTCGACCGCACCCCGCCTTTCCACCTGAGTGCCGTACTCGACGAAGCCGTCCTGCGCCGAGTCGTCGGCAACCGTGAGGTGATGGCCGGGCAGATGGACCACCTCCTCGACCTGGCGGCCCGCCCCACCGTCGACGTGCGGATCCTGCCCTTCACCGCCGGTGCCTACAGTGCGGTGAACGGTGCCTTCCTCATGCTGGGATTCGACGGCACCTCCGTGATCTACGTCGAGATGCCCGGCGGCGGCACCTACCTGGACCAGGCCGCCGACGTGGCCCGATATACCCTCGCCTGGGAGCACGTACGCGGCCAGGCGGCCGACGCCAAGACCACAACGACGATGTTGGAAGCGGCACGCAAGGAGTACCGACGATGAGTTCACCCCAGCGCCCGTCGCTCGCAGAGCTCGCAGCCGCGCCCTACCGCAAGTCCAGCTACAGCGGCGCGAACAACGAGTGCGTCGAGATCGCAACCCTGGACCAGTGGGTCGGCGTCAGGGATTCCAAGGACCCCGACGGCCCGAAGCTCTGCTTCACGGCCGCCAACTTCGCGATATTCCTGGCCGATCTCAGGACCGGACACCTCACGCGATGACGGCGCCAGCAGCCGCCGCTTGACGTGGACGGCGCGGCTGCCGAGGACGCGGCAGAGCGCCTGTTCGCCGGACGTGCCGGCAGCGGGTGTCCGGACATCCGCGTACGGACAAGGTGCCCTCAACCTCACTCGAACGTGAGCCGGGCAATCGCCTCGATGTCGATCCCGTACCGGCGGTAGACCTTGGTCGTGTTCTCGCTCGTCAGCTCGGTCAGCGGAAAGCCGAGTGCGCGCGCTGTCGCGTGGACGTGGTCGGCGCTGTTCCCCTCGATCTCCAGGTACGGGGGGATCAGCGGCCATTCGTCGATCTCGACGGCCGCGCCGTTCAGGGACCAGGAGGAGCGGCGGTTCTCCTGGTACGCCTTCGGCCGGTAACCGAGCTTGCCGAGAAGGGCGTTCATGACGTCGAAGTCGCCGACGGTCGTCTCCGTCTCGGCGACGCCGTCGATCGCGTCGGAGTGGATCTCCTTGACGCACAGCGTGATCTCGCTGCCGGTGTCGCGCAGCCGGACCCACGTACCGGACTGGCCGGGGATGTCGTAGACGTAGCGCCGCTGGAGGCGTTCGCACAGGTGCTCGGCCCCGGCGGCGGTCAGCAACGCGCGGAACTCCTCCGGCTCGACGTCGAGGACCTTCGCTTCGAACTCGGTAACGGTCATGGCGCGCTCCCCTCACGGCGGGGTTCGGGGCACGTAGGAACGAAGTGCCGAGAGGTCCAGTAGGCCGCCGCGCCGTCCACGAACAGCCGCACCACCGCCGAGCCGTGCACCCAGCGTACGGAGGCGACTGCGGGGCGTCCACGCGCCGCCGCGGGGTTGGCCCCGAGACGTAACAGGACTCGTTATGCCGGAGCCGGGGGAAGGTCCGCGAGGACGCGCTCCCGCGCGCGGAAGCCGAGGCTGATGAGGGTGATGCTCTCCCCGGCACCGAGCGGGGTCCGACCGTGCGGTGTGCGTGCGCCGTCGAAGACGACTCCGCAGCCCACACCGAGGTCGTACGCGAGGTAGCCGTCGGCGTTGATGAAGACCGTGGTACTGGCAGGGGCTGCCCCGGGACGGCGAGTGTGCCTGAGGCAGACGATCAGGTTGGCGTCGCCGAACCCGGCCTCATCCACGTGGAAGTCGAGGAACTGCCCTTCCGTGTAGCCGATGTAGACGCCGGTGTGCGGTTGCTCGACATCCAGGCCGGTGGACCGTGCCACCATCGCCGCCAGGTCGATCTGGGCGGTGAAGTTGTTCGCGGCCTCGCCGACGGCCGCGTTCCGCTTGCCGTTGTGCCGGTACCCGTCAGCGGAAAGGGCCTTCTCGGCTTCCGCCGCCATGGCGGCGACCAACTCGGCGGCAAACGGCTGGTCCCGCAGGTGCTGGGGCTGCACCCGCTGGTGCACGACAAGGCTCCGCACTGCCTCCTGGACGGACGAGGCCCCCTCGTGCCACCGCGCCGGGTCGCCAACGGCGGTGTGGGTCTGGAGCCACGTTGTCCATCGGCGGCTCCACCCACGCGTTGCCGTGACGGCCGACGCCGATACGGCGGCGTTGCCGATCATCGCATCGACCCGTTCGAGCGCGGCTTGCGTGGATTCGATCAGTTCGGCGTTCCCCTTGGCGATCCGGAGCCGGAGCGCCTCTTCCAGGTGCACGTGGGCACCGGTGAGGTCGCCGTGCTCCATGAGGTGCTTGCCGAAGTGCTGGAGCGCGAAGTCGACGAGTTCCGGGCACCTGCTCCGCGCGGTGTGCAGGGCGCTGCGGTAGAACGTCTCTGCGGCCCCGGCGTCGTTGGCGTAGCGGTGGGCATCGCCGAGGTTGAGCTGGGTGGCGACGACGGCCCGGATGTTCCCGCTGGTGGTGGCCAGTCCGAGCGACTGGCGGAGGAACGCGCGGGCCTCGCGGTAATCCCCCAGGCTCATTTGCGCGATGCCGATCCACCGGGTCAGGACACGGATGCGGTCGGGGTCGGGCCCGGTGGACAGCTCCTCGCGGAGCTGGTCCACCGCAGCGGTCAACTCGGCCCGGTCGGTGGGGACCATGCGCAGGTCGGCGTCTTGTGTGATGAGGTGCTGGAGCACGGGACCTTCCCTCACTCGGTTCGGCTCAGCGTGGTGCTACAGCTCGTCGATCTGCCGGCGCAGGCCGGTCAGCAGTTCCACTCCGTGCCGGGTGAAGTGCTCGCCCAGGGTATCGAGTTCACGCGTCAGGTAGCGGGCAGCCGACAGCCCCTCGTCGTAGGCGCTCTGAAAGCTCGCACGCTCGTTGGCGGTCAGATCGTCGCGGTCCAGTTCGGACCGGCGGAATTGCAGCAACTGGCCGTAGACGCAGGTCGCGTGGAAGGCACGATCGATCTCCCAGAACTGGTTGCGGGCAATCCCCTGACCGGCCCGCCAAGCGATCTGGATCTTCGGGGAAGCTTCGGACGAGTACCCGTCGGCGAAGACTTGGTGCTGGTGGATGTGCAGCGCGACCGACTGGTGCGTTCCCTCGTGCAGCAGGTTCTCCGCGAGGAATCGGGGAGACGGATCCGTGCTGACCGTGTTCGGAGGGATGTGGTGCCGGGCCTTGTCGGAGAACATGATGACGTACGGGAGCGCCGGGTCGCTGGAGCTGGTCAGCGACGAGGCGTGAACACCGGGCCTGAGGCCCACCCACAGCATGCCGCGAACAAATTCACGCATGCGGCCGAAGCCCTTGGGGTGAACCACCGACAGGCGGACCAGAGCGGCCGTCAGCTCTGCTCGCCGCTCGTCGGTGTGCTCCATGATTCGGTAGTCCGCCAGGTTCACTTCGTCGGCGATCTCGCGGGGCAGCTCGGCGTCGTACCAGTCGAAGGTCGCCCCGGCTGCCGTCAGACGCTCGCTGCGCAGAGCGCGGGCGTGCTCCGCGTACGAGGTGTCCGAGCGCAGGATGCGGCCCATCAGTGCGAACGGGAGGGCCTGCGCGGCCCCCGCCTCGCGGAGCTGAGCCAATTCCGGGTCACTGCGGGTGAGGTCGAAGAAGGAGCCGGGCGGTACGCGGGTAGCGATCGTGGTCGACACGGTGGACTCTCCTCGGGCGGAACGAGCGGATGGCGGATCGAGAGGGGATCGGGCCGGCTCGGCTGGTCACGCCGAGCCGACCCGCCATGCCGTCACCAGACGGCGTCACTGCGGGGCCGGATCAGCTCTCGGCTCCCGTGGGCGCGAAGTCGCCGTCCGGGACCATGTGGTCCAGGGCCCGGGTGAGGCCGGTGACCGTCGGCGCGAAGTCGCCGTCCGGGACGGAGTGGTCCAGCCGCCGCGTCAGGGCGGTGATCTCCGGGGCCTGCTCGATGTCGCTGCTCATGTGCTTCTCCCCTCAGGTTGGCTCTGCTCGTCCGGAGATGGGCGGGCAGTCTCCTCGGTCTGGGCCGGCCGTCGTGCAGGTGTGTCGTTGCGCCGGGGTGAGTGGCGGCCCAGGCGTGCGGGTGGAAGCCAGCGTGGCTCACGCCCAGTCAGCCGGGAATGAACGGGCGTTGCACCTTCGTGGCACTTCCGTGGTCCCTCGGTCGCCGTCCGTGATTTCCTGTCGGCAGGAAGGGGGCGCCCCGTGGCAACCGTGAGGCGATGGACCGGCCGCGAGGCGGGCTTACTCCGGCAGGCACTGCGCATGAGCGTGCGCGTCTATGCGGCACACCTCGGCGTCGGGGTCCGGACCGTCTCCAAGTGGGAGAAATTCGGAGCGGCCACCTGTCCCTGGCCTGACACCCAGGCCATCCTCGACGAGGCTCTCGCCCGTTCGGATACCACCGCCCAGGCCCGCTTCGAAGAACTTCTCACGGAGGGCTCACCGCCGCGCCGATCGAGCGGTACGTCCTCCCTCGCCATCGCCGACCACGAGACGTGGACGGAGGATCTGGAGCGGATTGCGATCTGCCTGGACCGTCAGGACTTCGCTTTCGCCGCCACCTTGCTGAAGCGCCGGCTCAGTCACGCCCAGCCCCGCGCCCTCGACGATCAAGGTCTGTACCTGTATGGGCGTTCATTGGTCCTGTCCGGGGACCTGCGCCGCCTCCAGGGCACCTTCCAGGACTTGCTGACCGCGAAGAGGCTTTATCACGACGCACATGACGTGTTCACCGAACTCGGCATCCCCCGCCGAGCCGCACAGGTCGAACTCTCTCTCACCGTGGTCACCGAAATGGCCGGACGCCTCACCCTGGCCGCCACCCGCTACCAGCAGCTCACCACCGACGAGAGACTCGGCTCGGCCGACCGCGCCCGCGCCCTCCTGTGGGTCGGCACCGCCCTGGCCAAGGACGGCCGCAACGAGTTCGCCATTCACGTCATGGGGCGAGCAGCCCGGTGGTTCGAGGAACTCGACGAACCGGAGGACTGGGCGGCCGCCCAGCAGAAGCTCGCGCTGGCCCACCGGGGCACCGGCGATCTCACCCGGGCTCTGGCCTACATCGACACCGCCCGCCGCAACGGCCGCTTCGACACCCCGCTCCAGCGTGTGCAGATGGAAACCGCACACGGCCACATCCTGCTCACCGACCCGACCTCGCACAGCGCGGGACATGCCGTACTCGACCGCGCTTCGGATGTGGCCGTCCGGTACGGCCTCGGACACCAACTGAGCAGCATCACGAGGATCCGCGAGAGCGAGGAGTACACGTAGTGGGCCATAATCCGATCAACGACGCGGACCGGGCTGACGCCCGTACCCTCTGGGACTTCCACCAGATGGGCCACGAGCCGCGGACCTGCTCCGCCGCGATCGCGCTCGGCAGCCTCGATCTCGGGGTTGCTGCTGCCGCCGCCGAGCTGTACCACGCAGGCATGTTCCCGGTCGTGGTCTTCACCGGCGACACCAGTGACGCGACCAGGGAGCGGTTCCCGCGGGGCGAGGCCGTCCACTACCGCGAGCACGCGCTGTCGCTCGGGGTACCGGACGCGGCGATTCTGCTGGAGCCGAAGGCCACCAACACCGGGCAGAACATCGCCTACTCCCGGGAGGCGCTGGAGAACGCGGGCGTCCCGGTGACCACCGTGCTGCTGATCTCCATGCCCTACATGCAGCGCCGCGCCTACGCGACCTGCCGCAAGCTGTGGCCCGGCGTGGAGCCGGTGTGCGTCTCCCAGCCGTTGCCGTTCGAGGAGTACGCCGCGACGCACGACGACGAGAAGCAGCTCATCGACATGCTCATGGGCGACATGGAGCGGGTGATGGAGTACCCGAGGCGCGGCTTCTCCGTCGAGCAGCATGTCCCGGAAGACGTTCGTGAGGCCTTCGAACGGCTCCGCGCCCGCGGCTACGACACCTGGCTCCTCCCCGCCTGAGAGCACGCCGCACCGGCATGCCCACGACGCAGCCCACGCGCTTCTGCGCGATCCATCAGCCCAACCTTCTGCCGCGTCTTTCCACGATGGCGAAGCTGTACGTGTCCGACGTCTGGGTGGTCCTTGACGATGTCCAGTTCGTCCGCCGCGACTACCAGCACAGGGCCCGCCTCGCCGCCCTCCGCGACCCGCGGCAACAGCAGTGGCTGTCTCTGGAAACCCATCTCCCGCACGGCCGTGCGACGTTGATTCGCGATGCCCAACTCGCCGACCGGCGACGCGCTGCGCTTCGGCTGGGCTCCTTGCCGTCCCAGAGCTATCGCACCAGCCGCCACTGGCGGGAGTTGGACGCCGCGCTCGAACTGGTCGTCCACACCGTCGCCGGGACCGGCCGCACAGCAGCCGTTGCCGAGGCCACAACACGGGTCCTCCTGGACGTCATGGGCTGGCGCGGCACCATCGTGCGCAGCAGCGACCTCGCTGCTTCCCCGGAACGCTCGCTGCGTCTGGCCGACCTCACGACAGCCGTCAGCGCCGACACCTACCTCTGCGGCACCGGTGGCCTGCGCTACCTCGATCACCGCCCCTTCGCCGATCGCCGGCTCCACGTCCATCCCTTCCAGCCACCCGTAACGGCTGGGGGCCTGTGGACCGGGGCGGCGAAGGTCTCTGCGCTGTGGGCCCTCGCCGCGTACGGGCCTTCTGCCGTGAGAGTCGCGTTCGACGAGCTGCGCACGGCCGTTGTCACATCGCGGCAGAGCGGTTCCGCCGACGCGGCTGAGGCGGGCTGAGGGCCCTGCCGCCGGGAGGTCACCGCTGCCGGGGCGGGTCCGTGTAGGTGGCCTTCGCGCGGAGGGCCGCGGCTGTTTCGCGGATCCAGGGGAGGTCGTCGTAGAGGGCCTGGCCGGGGCAGTCGGTTTCGTAGACGTCGCGGTGGCCGGAGATCACGTTGACGGAGACGGACGTGCCCTTCGCGAAGCGGCTGCCGCCGTTGGAGGAGACCAGGCGGACGTGGCCGAGCGGGGTCTCGGCGGGGTCGAGTTTCCAGGCGGCTATCTCGGCGATGGACCGGAGCATCGCCTGGGGGACCTGCTTGCCGGGGCCGAAGTTGCCGAGGGCGGCTATGCCGATGGTGTCCGCGTTGAAGCCCTCGGTGTGGGCGCCGCGCACGTCCCGGTCGATGCTGCCGGTGCGCCCCTCGTAGATGCCGCCGCAGCGGTCCACGACGAAGTTGTAGCCGAGGTCGTCCCAGCCCGCCGCGATGTGCTGCTGTTCGAGGACGAGCAGCATGCCGGGGACGTCCTTGACGCAGTCGTAGTCGTTGGGGTTGTCCGTGTGGTGGATGAAGACGGCCTTGACGTCGTGGTCGTAGATCAGGCCCGGACGGACGGCCGCCTGGTCGGCGTGCCAGGCGGCACGGCCGATGACGACGGGGCGCAGGGCGGCGGGGTGGAGCACGGCATGGGGGTGCCTCGGCTCCTGCACCGGACGATCCGGTACCGAGCAGGCCCCCAGAAACGCCAGCGCCATGATCACCGGCACCGACGTGGTCCTGTTCGACCGCATGCCGTCCAGCCTCGGGCCTCGGCGGGCCCGCGGCAGCCGGTGTGGGCCGGTCGGGTGAGCGAAAGGCCGCTGACCTGGGCTTCTACGCCGCCCGGCAGCTACGGGCCGGACCCGTGAAATGCCACCCGCGGGCGCTCAGCCGCGGCAGCAGCGCCGCCACCGCCTCGACGGTCTGCGAACGGTCGCCCCCGCCGTCGTGCAGCAGCACCACCGCGCCCGGCGTCAGCCGCGTCTCGACCCGGTGCACCAGCTCCTGCGTGCCCGGCGGCTCCCAGTCCTCGGCCGCCACCCGCCAGCCCAGCGGCACCATGCCGAGCCGCCGCGCGACCGCCGGGGTACGCCCCCAGTTGCCGAACGGCGCCCGGAAGTACGGGACGGCCGCGCCCGGCACCGCGGCCCGGATCGCCGCCGAGGTCTCCTCCAGGTCGGCGCGCACGCGCTCCTCGTCCCAGTCGGTCATGTCGTCGTGGTGCATGCCGTGGTTGCCCAGCGTGTGGCCCTCGGCGACGATCGCCCGGACGATCTCCGGGTGGGCGAGCGCGTGCGCGCCCCACAGGCAGAACACCGCCGTGACCCCGTGCTCACGCAGCACGGACAGCAGACGCGGGGTGTGGACCGGGTGCGGCCCGTCGTCGAAGGTCAGGGCCAGGTACGAACCGACCTGCCGGGTGGCCTCGACGACGGACGTGCTCCGGCCCAGACGGCCGGCCGGTTCCTCTGCTGTGGTGGTCACGGCGGTGCTCCTGTCGTGCGGTACTACGGGGTGGTGCCACTGGTTCGGATGGTATGTCCCTACCCGGTCAGCTGGTGGTGCAGCTGATGGTGGGGCTGGGGGCTGTGCCGTTGCCGGTGAAGCCGTAGGTGGTGCTCGCCCCGGCGCCCAGGGCGCCGTTGTAGGAGGCGTTGGTGACGGTGACCGCGCCGCTGGTGCCGGTGCTGGTGCCGTTCCAGACCTGGGTGATGCTGCTCCCGGAGGGCAGGGTGAAGGTGGTCTTCCACCCGGCGATCGCGGCGGTTCCGGTGTTGGTCACCGTGACCTCGGACTGGAAGCCGCCCTGCCAGGAGTTCACCGTCTTGTACGTGGCCGAGCAGCCCGAGCTGTTACCCCCGGTGGAACCGGAGGTCGAACCGGCGGTGGTCCCGGTGGACGTACCGGTCGAGGTCCCGGTGGACGTACCCGTGCTCGTACCGGACGACGTACCCGACGAGGTCCCGGTCGACGTACCCGTGGACGTACCCGACGACGTACCGCCCGTCGTGCTGCCCGAGCCGTCCAGGCCGAAGAAGGCGATGGCCTTCGCCGCCATGCCGTTCGTCGGCAGGGAGTGGCCGACGCCCGCGATGCTGAAGGCCTCGACCGGGGCCTGGGAGGTGTTCGCGCCGTAGCGGGTGTGGGTCCAGCCGGACTGCGGGGTGTCGGTGACGACCGGGGTCTGGCTGACGCCCAGCACGTTCGTCCACTGCTTGATCTCTTCGCCGAAGTTGTTGTAGTTCAGCGTCGTGTCGGCGGTGCCGTGCCACAGCTGCACGCGCGGGCGGGGGCCGCTGTAGCCGGGGTAGGCGGCGCGGACCATGTCGCCCCACTCCTGCGGGGTGTGGCTGATCTGGCCGTTGGCGCAGGCGTTGTTCCAGCCCGAGGGGTCGTTGGTGGCGAAACAGCCGAAGGGCACGCCCATGAAGGCGGCGCCGGCCTTGAAGATGTCGGGGTAGTCGCCGAGCAGGACGTCGGTCATCATCGCGCCGGACGACGCGCCGGTGACGTAGACGCGGCTGGCGTCGGCGTTGTTGTGCTGCTCGACGTAGCTCACCATCTGGGCGATGCTCGCCGGGTCGCTGGTGCCGTTGTGGGTGAGCGCGCCGGAGGAGGAGACGTCGAAGCACTGGCCGCTGATGTTGGCGTCCGGGTAGACGACGATGAAGCCGTACTGGTCGGCCAGGGCGTGGAATTCGGTCGCGGAGTAGAAGCCGGGGCCGGTGCCGGTGCAGTAGTGGACCGCCACCAGGACGGGCGGGTTGGCCTGCACGGAGGTGGGCACGTACTCGTACATCCGCAGGTTGCCGGGGTTGCTGCCGAAGTTGGTGACCTCGGTGAGCGAGGCGGCGCTCGCGCTCTGCGACGTGACGGTGACGGTGGCCGTGATCGCGGCGACGGCGGCGCCCAGGGCGACGAGGAGCGTCCGCAGCCGGGTGGTGGTGCGTTTCGGGTCGTTCGGCCCGCGTGTGGGGGGCATGGCCTGCTGTCCTTCCGATGAATCCGGATGTGCCGCCCTCGTGGAGGCTCCCTCTCCGCAGGGGGCGGTGGCACGGGTGGGACCCGTGTGACACATTGCGAAAGTTTTCGACCCTGTCGCGAATGTTTCGGGCACCATAGGCCCGAAAAGTGACCGAGTCAATACATCCGGCCACGGTCCGCCCTTCCGCCCCCGCGCCGCCGGGCACCCCTGTGTACCCCGCGCCGCACACCGGAAAACCGCCCACCACGAGGGACCTCGCGGCTCCGTGCGACGGGCCGTCAACTGCCCTTTCCCGCCCTCCGGTTGTTTCGGAAAGGAGTCGTTGACGTTTCGAACCCCAGGGTCCACACTGGCGGACGATCCACCCTCCTCCCGGCCACGCCGCATCCGCGGCACAACTCCCGTGGCTGACACCACCCTCGCGAATGGACCCCCACCCGTTCGGACGGTGCGCACCGCGCTGTCCGGACTGCCAGCTGAAGAGGAAAGAAGAGGTTGGAAGTGTTCAGTCATTCCCTCCGGGACCGCGGGCAGGTCCGCAGACGTACCGGCACCGGTGTGCGCGTCGCCGTCGCGGCGGCCACGGCCGGCGCGGTCGCCACGTTCGGCCTGATGGCGACGGCCGGCACCGCCCACGCGGCCAGCAACCTCGGCGACGCGGCGGCGGCCAGCGGCCGCTACTTCGGCACCGCGGTCTCGACGGCCCACCTCGGCGAGGCGCAGTACGCGTCCACGCTGGACGCCGAGTTCAACGCGGTGACGCCCGAGAACGAGATGAAGTGGGACACCATCGAGGCGTCCCAGAACTCGTTCAACTTCGCGCCCGGCGACCAGATCGTCGCCCACGCCCAGGCGCAGAACATGCTGATCCGCGGCCACACGCTGGTGTGGCACTCCCAGCTGCCCGGCTGGGTCTCGAACCTCAGCGCGACCGCGCTCGACGCCGCGATGAAGAACCACATCACCACGGTGATGAACCACTACAAGGGCAAGATCTACGCCTGGGACGTCGTCAACGAGGCCTTCAACGACGGCGGCGCCGGCACCCACCGCAGCTCGCCCTTCCAGGACAAGCTCGGCGACGGCTTCATCGAGGAGGCCTTCCGCACCGCGCGGGCCGCCGACCCGAACGCCAAGCTCTGCTACAACGACTACAACACCGATGGCATCAACGCGAAGAGCACCGCCATCTACAACATGGTCAAGGACTTCAAGGCGCGCGGTGTCCCGATCGACTGCGTCGGCTTCCAGGGCCACTTCAACCCGCAGTCGCCCGTCACCTCCGACATGCAGGCCAACCTCCAGCGCTTCGCCGACCTCGGCGTGGACGTCCAGCTGACCGAGGTGGACGTCGCGGGCTCCGGCACCGCGCAGGCCACCAACTTCAGCAACATCGTCAAGGCGTGCATGGGCGTGACCCGCTGCACCGGCATCACGGTGTGGGGCATCACCGACAAGTACAGCTGGCACAGCCAGGACACCCCGCTGCTCTTCGACGGCAACTACCAGAAGAAGCCCGCCTACGACGCGGTGATCGCCGCGCTCGGCGGCGGCACGGGCACGACGGGCGGTACGTCGTCGGGTACGTCCTCCGGCACGTCCACGGGTACGTCGACCGGTACGTCCACGGGCACCTCGTCCGGCACCTCGTCCGGCACCTCGTCGGGTACGAGCACGGGTACGTCCACCGGGACCTCGACCGGTACGTCCACCGGGACCACCGCCGGGTCGACCTCCGGCTCCACCGGGGGTAACAGCTCGGGCTGCTCGGCCACGTACAAGACGGTGAACTCCTGGCAGGGCGGCTTCCAGTCCGAGGTCACGGTGACCAACACCGGAACCGCCGCGATCGCCGGGTGGAAGACCACCTTCACGCTCCCGTCCGGGAGCAGCATCACCCAGGTCTGGAACGGCACCAACACCGGCACCAGCGGCGCGGTCACCGTCACCAACGCCTCCTACAACGGCGCCCTGGGCGCCGGGGCCGGCACCACCTACGGCTTCACCGGCAACGGCACAGCCCCCAGCCCCACCATCAGCTGCACCACCAGCTGACCCGCCCGCGGAGGGGTAAAGCGCCCCATCCGTGGACAGGATGAAGACAACAGGCGGCGCGGCAGCACTCCCTGACTGCCGCGCCGCCGCCGTGACCGGCTCCGGAGCCTGCCTTGTCCGGGCTCCGGGGCTACCCGGGGGCGCGCTGCGGCGCGCCCCCTCGGCATGTCCGAGGCCGACCGGTCTCCGTGGCCGGTTCCCCGTGGGCGATCCCACGTGGCCGGTCTCAGCGGGCGTCCTCCCGGCGGGTGGGCGCGAGGTGGCCGCACATGCCGAGGACGTCCTGCGGCGGGGCCGCGGCCCTGACGACCGCGGCGTCCGCGAGGTGCCCGGCGGCGCCCCGGCGCAGGGCGGCGATCTGCTCGCCCGTGCGCGCGGCGGCTGTCGCGGCCCGCTCCCGCCAGGCGGCCTCCCACGCGTCCAGCCGCGGGGCGACGAGCGCGGCCGCGGCGGCGTGGAAGGCCTCCAGCGCCTCCGGCCGCCCCGCCCCGTACTCCGCCGCGAGCTGCCGGAAGCCGCTGACGGCCAGGTCGCGGCGGGCTCGGGCGCGGGCGGTGCGCTCGGCGGGGGTGCCGTCGCCGAGGGAGGCCGCGGCGGCGTAGGCGGCGGGGCTCGCGAGGTGCTCGGGCGGGAAGGTCATGACGGCGTCCCCCGCCTCGGGCAGACCGTCGTTCTGCATGACGACCAGGACGTCCAGGCCGCCGGTGTCGACGGCCCGGTGGATGGTGCCGGGCGTGAACCACACGGTGTCGCCGGGCGCGAGCGGGGTGCGGCGCAGCCCCTCGGCGGCGGTGAGGGTGTGCAGTTCGCCGCTGCCGCCGACGACGTAGTACGCCTCGGTGCAGGTCAGATGGAGGTGCGGGGAGCCGCCGTGCAGGTCGTCGGCGGTGGCCCAGGGGTAGACGCGCAGGCGCGACAGGCCCACGCCTCCGGGTAGCAGCGGTATGTCGCGCGTCATGCGGGCATCCCTTCGACGGGCGGGCGGGTTCCCTGCGGGGCCGGTGCCCCGGATTCTCCCCTTCCGGGGTGGGGTCCGGGCGTTCGGGCCGGTCGGAGGGGGCGGGGCCGGGTCTGGTGGCGGCGCACCGCGACCGTATATCGTTCGGAAAGCTTTCCGAAAGAGCGGCCCCGGAGCGGCGGGGCGGAACCGCAGGAGGACGTGTGCCCGTCAGCAGCACCGGCGGAATCGGCAGCGCGGACGACGGCGAGGGCGTCCGCGCGGACGGCCGCGCCCCCGGCAGCCGGGACGCAGCCGGGGGCGGCGAAGGTCCGGCCCCGGAAGGCCCCGGCACCGTCCCGGCCGCCCCCGGCCGACCCGTACGCGTCGCGATCGTCGGCACCGGCGGTATCGCCGGGATCCATGCGCAGAGCCTGGCCGCGCTCGGCGGGCGGGCCGAGATCGTCGCCGCCGCGGACGTCGATCACGCGCGGCTGGACGCCTTCTGCGACCGCTGGCAGGTGCCCGGCCGCTTCACCGGCCTGGACGCGCTGCTCGCGGAGTCCCGCCCCGATCTGGTGCACCTGTGCACGCCGCCCGGCCTGCACAAGGAGCAGGCGCTCGCGTGCCTGGCCGCCGGGGTGCCGGTGCTGTGCGAGAAGCCGCCGACGCTGAGCCTCGCCGACCTCGACGAGATCGGCGCCGCCGAGCGCGCGGGCGGCGCCTTCTTCGCGACCGTCTTCCAGCACCGTTTCGGCTCCGGCGCCGCCCGGCTGCGGGCCGCGATGGCGTCGGGGGCGCTGGGCCGTCCGCTCGTCGCCGTCTGCCACACGCTCTGGTACCGCCCGGACGCGTACTTCGCGGTGCCGTGGCGCGGGCGCTGGGAGACCGAGGGCGGCGGCCCGACGATGGGCCACGGCATCCACCAGTTCGACCTGCTGCTCGCGGTGCTGGGCGAGTGGCGCGAGATCACGGCCGTCGCGGCGCGGCTCGCGCGACCCACCGCCGCCGAGGACGTCTCGTGCGCGATCGCCACCTTCGACGGCGGGGCCGTCGCGACCGTCGTCAACTCCCTGCTCTCACCGCGCGAGACCAGCTACCTGCGCTTCGACTTCGAGCACGCCACGGTCGAGCTGGAGCACCTGTACGGCTACGGCGACGCGGACTGGCGGGTGCACCCCGCGCCCGGACACGAGGACGCGGTGGCCGCGGCGTGGGAGGCGGGCCCGAGCGGGCGGCCGTCCGGGCACTCCGCGCAGTTCGCGGCGGTGCTGGACGCGGTGGCGGCGGGGGCCGCGCCGCCCGTGACGCTCGCCGAGGCGCGCCGCACGCTGGAGTTCGTCGCCGCCACGTACGCCTCGGCCTTCGAGGGCAGGCCCGTCGCCCGCGGCACGATCGGGCCCGCCGACCCGTACCACCGCCGTATGCAGGGCCCCGGCGCCCCCTGGCCCCCCGAGGCCGCAGCCTCCGCCGTCCCCGCCGTGTCCGCGAGCCCCGAGGAGCCGTCCCGGTGACCGACGTCCGTACGCCAGAACCGCCCGCCGGACCGGCGGAAGGCACCGAACCCGTGCCCGGCGGGCTCGGGCTCACGCACGAGGTCGGCACGTCCCTCGGGCTCACCTACCGGGGCCGCCCGCTGGCCCGCTACGTCTACCGGCCGTGGGACGCCCGACTGGAGTCGCCGCGGCCGTACTTCCACCCCCTCCGCACCCTCGGCGGGGACGCCGTCAGCATCTACCGGCCGCACGACCACATCTGGCACAAGGGCCTCGCGCTCTCCCTCCCC
Organism: Streptomyces sp. NPDC004031; assembly: GCF_053604375.1. Taxonomy (NCBI): domain Bacteria; kingdom Bacillati; phylum Actinomycetota; class Actinomycetes; order Kitasatosporales; family Streptomycetaceae; genus Streptomyces; species Streptomyces sp. NPDC004031. The sequence goes on from NZ_JBSGHL010000003.1 coordinate 224,711, forward strand.
AACGTGGACGACGACAACTTCTGGGGCGGGGTGACGTACCGCCGCGGCACCGGCTACCGGCAGTACGACAACAACGGCTCCATGGACCACGTCGGCTTCCCTGAGCTGGACCTCGGCGGCGACGGGCGGCTGCGCGTCACCGAGACGCTGCACTGGCACGCCGCGAGCGGTGAGCGCCGCTTCACCGAGGAGCGGCGGCTCGTCGCGGCCCTGCTGCCCGGCGAGGACGCCTGGGCGCTGCTCTTCCGTACCGCGCTCACCAATGTGCGCGGCACCCGTACCGTCATCGGCAGCCCCACCACCGAGGGCCGTCCCGACGCCGGTTACGGCGGCCTGTTCTGGCGCGGGCCGCGCGACTTCACCGGCGGCACCGTGCACACCCCCGGCCGCAGCGGCGGCGACGAGCTGATGGGCGTACGCGCCCCCTGGCTCGGCTTCACCGGTACGCACGACGGCCACGGCCGCTCCTCCACGCTCGCCTTCGTGGACGCCCCGGACAACGAACCGGGCGGCGCGGACGTGCGGTGGTTCGTGCGCTCCACGCCCTTCGCGGCGGTCTGCCCGGCGCCCTTCTTCGACCGCGAGGTCACCGTCGAGGACGGGGAGACGCTGGTCAGGTCCTATGCCGTGGCCGTCGCGGACGGCGACCGCGGCCCCGCCGGGACCCGGGCCCTGGCGCTCGCGGGCGCGGCCCTGCTGGCGGAAGAGCACAGGGACGTTCCGTAGCATGGGTAGGTGACAGGTCAGACCCCGCGCACCCGGCGGAAAGCGGGCGCAGCCAGCGAGCCGAGGCCGGGCGACGGGCCGTCGCCGACCGGCGGACCGGCCGCGACCGGTGGATCGGCCGCGACCGGTGGATCGGCCGCGACCGGCGGACCCGCGTCGGCCGAGGCGCCCGCGTCGGCCGTTGGACCCGTGTCGGCCGGTGGGCCCGTGTCGGCCGGTGGCCAGGCGGCGGGCGGCGGATCGGCCGGCAGGGCGAGGACGTCCGGTGCGTCGACGGTCCGCGGGTCGAGGACGGCCGGTGGGCCGAAGTCGGCCGGTGGGGCGCGAACCGGCGGGGGTTCCGGGGCCGCCGGGGGTTCCGGGGCCGCCGGAGCGGCCGGGCCCGCCGTGCCCGCGACGCTCGCGGAGATCGCCCGCCAGGCGGGCGTGTCCGCGCCGACCGTCTCGAAGGTCCTCAACGGCCGCGCCCACGTCGCCCCGGCGACCCGCGACAAGGTCGAGGCGCTGCTGCGCGACCACGGCTACCGGCGCAAGCGCGGCGCCGCGCGCCCGCGCCCGTCCGGCCTGCTGGAGATCGTCTTCCACGAGCTGATCAGCATGTGGGCGACCGAGATCATCCGCGGCGCGGAGAACGTCGCGCGGCAGGAGGGCCTCACGGTCGTGCTGTCGGAGTCCTCGGGCCGCGAGGAGATGGGCCTGTCGTGGGTGGACGGCGTCCTCACCCGGGACCCGGCGGGCGTCATCCTCGTCATGTCCGATCTCACCGCCGAGCAGCGGGAGTTGCTGGTCAGCCGGGACGTGCCCTTCGTCGTCATGGACCCGGCCGGGTACCCCGCCGACGACGTCCCCTCCATCGGCACCACCAACTGGCAGGGCGGCTACACCGCGACCCGCCACCTGCTCGACCTCGGCCACCGCCGTATCGGCGTCATCGGCGGCCCGGAGAGCGTGCTGTGCGGCCGCGCCCGGATCGACGGCTACCGCGCGGCGCTGGAGACCGGGGGTGTCGCGTGCGACGACAGCCTCGTCCGGCACGGCACCTTCCAGACCGAGGCCGGTCACCGTATCGCCCGCGAGCTGCTGTCCGCCCCGGCCGGTGACCGCCCCACCGCGCTCTTCGCGGGCAACGACGTGACGGCGATGGGCATTTACCAGGCCGCCCGCGAACTCGGCCTGCGCATCCCGGAGGACGTGAGTGTCGTCGGCTTCGACGATCTGCCGGTGTCGGCGTGGATGGGCCCGCCGCTGACGACCGTCCGCCAGCCGCTGGTGGACATGGCGGAGGCCGCGGCGCGCCTGGTGCTCGACCTCGGGCGCGGTGTGCAGCCCGGCATGCGCCGGGTGGAGCTGGCGACGAGCCTGGTGGTGCGGGGGAGCACGGCGGAGCCGCCGGAGCTGTGAGCGGGCGGGTGAGCCGCACGGCCGGGGTGTGGACGGGCCCGGCCGTACGACTCCGTCAGGCGGCCGTCCCGCGTCAGTCCAGTTCGACCGGCGGGGAGGGCGGGACGTAGTCGGACGTGGACGGGACGTAGCCCATGCAGTACCCGTTGCCGCCGTAGTAGCGGTCGCCCCAGTCGAGGAGCGCGTAGCCGGTTGCCTTGCCGACGACGCCGTCCACCGGCAACCACACGAAGCCCTGGAACCAGCGGATCTCGTTGTAGGTGGCGGGCCCGAACACCCCGTCCTCGGTGATGGTCGGGCCGCCGTACGTCTTGGCAACGTCGTTCGCCAGGTGCTGCACGCACCAGACGGCGTGAGTGTTGTTCGTGTAGCCGTACCCGACGTAGGGCGAGCTGGTGCTTGCCTGGGCCGTGCCCATGCCGACGGCCAGTGCCAGGCCCGCGGCCGTCGCGGCCACCGCGGCGCGGCCCAGGATCTTGCTGAACACGTACGTGTCCCCCTTAGCGCTGCTGCTGCCCGGCGACCGCCGGGCAGCAGCAGCGAACCAGGGCCGTCCAACGACCGGCCAACATCACGCCAACATCCCCCAGGCGCGTCGCCCGAACGCGACCGCATACCCGGGTGCCCTCAACTCCGGGTCGCGACGGCCGTATTGCGGCCGCGAGCGTCCGCTCACGCGAAACCTGGCCGTCATCGAACCGGGTTACGATCCGCTCACCCTCCCACCCGGCTCCACCCCCGCCGCCGACTCGTCGGCCCCCACCGTGAGGAGCGCGCCATCGCACTTCGGATCTGGCTCAGCAGCGCAGGCGTGGCCTCCACCCAGGTGATGCGGATGCTGCGGGACAACCCGGACGGGGTCGCCGTCCGCATCCACGGCACCAACGTCGATCCGGACGCCCCCGCGCTCGCCGCGTGCGACGTGTCCGAGGTGGAGCCGCGCCACGTCGGCGACGCCGAATACGCCGAGTTCGCCCTCGACTTCTGCCGCCGGCACGCGATCGACGTGCTCATACCGCCGCGCCGGCTCGCCGCGCTCGCGGGCCGCGCCGACGACTTCGCCGCGCTCGGCACCCGGCTGATGTGCTCGCCGCCCGACGCGGTGACCGCGCTGACGAGCAAGACCCGTACGTACGAGGCCGCGCGGGCCGCCGGGGTGCCGGTGCCGCCGTGGCGGGCGGTGCGCGACGCCGCCGGATTCCGCGCCGCCGTCGAGGAGTTGACGGCCGACGGGGAACGGGTGTGCTTCAAGCCCTCCGGGGAGTTCTCGGCGTTCGGCTTCCGGGTGCTGGACGACCGCCCGCTGCGGATCCGCGACCTGCTCGCGCCGCCCGTGCCGGTGGTGTCGGTACGGGCCGTCGCCGAGGCGCTGGAGCGGGCGGCCGAGGCGGGCGAGAGCGTGCCGGAGTTCCTCGTCATGCCCTACCTGGACGGCCCGGAGGTGAGCGTGGACTGCCTGTCCGCGCCCGGCGGGGTGCCGCTCGCCGCCGTCCCCCGCACCAAGCAGGGGCGTTACCGGCTGCTGCTCGACGACCCCGAGGCGATCGGCATCGCGCGGGCCGTCGTCGAGCACTTCGGCCTCGCCTACCTGTCCAACGTCCAGCTCCGGCACCGCGCCGGGCGCCCGGTGCTGCTGGAGGCCAACCCGCGGCCCTCCGCCGGGGTCTTCCAGACCGCCTTCACCGGCCTCAACCTCCCCTGGGCGGCGGTGCGTCTGCTCGTCCGGGGGGAGCCCGGTGTGCTGCCCGAGCCGCGGCTCGGCGGGCGCGTCGCCGTCACGGAGTCCGCGGTGCAGGTCGGCCCGCAGGCCCCGGCTCAGGCCCCGGCTCAGGCCCCGGTCCCGGCGCTGACCGGGCTGGACGGCGGACTGGACGGCGGCCGGGTCGCGGGCGGTGCGGGGCCGGCGCGGGTGCCCGCGCAGGCGGCGGTGGCCTTCCACGAGGAGGCGGCCGCTCCGGCGACCGGGTGATCCTGCGCACGTCGGGAAGATCGCGTCGCATCACGGGAGTTGACCGGGTCGAGGGCGGCGCGACGATCTCGCGGACCGCCCCCTGACGGACGACGACCGGAGGACGGACGCGATGACCAGAACGGTGCTCTTCCACGAATACGGCGGCCCCGAGGTACTGCGGGTCGAGGACGCCGACCCGGGCGAGCCCGGCCCCGGCGAGGTGCTGGTGCGCGTCGACGCGATCGGCCTCAACCGCGCGGAGGCGCTCTTCCGCGCGGGCCACTACATCGAGCCCGTGCGGAAGTTCCCCGCCGGGCTCGGCGCGGAGGCGGCGGGCGTCGTCGAGCGCGTCGGACCGGGCGTCACCGGCCTCACCGCCGGGCAGCCCGTCAGCGTCATCCCGGCGTTCTCGCAGAACGACCACGCCGTCTACGCCGAGCGCGCCGTCGTCCCCGCCGCGGCCGTCCTCCCCCGCCCCGAGGGCCTCGGCGCGGTCGAGGGCGCCGCGGTGTGGATGCCGTACCTCACCGCGTACGGCGCGATGGTGCAGGTCGGCGGGCTGCAGCCGGGCGACACCGTGCTCGTCAACGCCGCCTCCAGCAGCGTGGGCCTGGCCGCCCTGCACGTCGCCGAACGCATCGGCGCCCGCGCCATCGCCCTGACCCGCGGCCCGGCGAAGAAGGAGGCGCTGCTGCGCGAGGGCGCCGCCGAGGTCGTCGTCACCTCCACCGACGACGTCCCCGAAGCGGTCCGCGAGGCCACCGGCGGCCGCGGCGTCGAACTCGTCCTCGACGCGGTGGCCGGCCCCGGCGTCCGCGAACTCCTCGGCCTCGTCGCCCCCGACGGCACCCACATCGTCTACGGCGGCCTCAGCGGCGAACCGACCCCGTACCCCGGGCTCGAACTCGGCATGCCCCCGGTCGCGTTGCGCACCTTCCTCGTCTTCGAGACCACCCACCGCCCCGAACGCCTGCGCCGCGCGGCCGCGTTCATCGGCGCGGGCCTGCGCGCGGGCGCCTTCCGCGCGGTCGTCGACCGCACCTTCGAACTCGCCGACGTCGTCGAGGCCCACCGCTACCTCGACGCGGACGACCGGGTCGGCAAGACGGTGCTGACCGTCGAGCACGTCGAGCACGTCAAGCACTGAGACCGGTCAGAACGGGGGCGTCCCGGCGAGGGCGGCCGTCACGGCGTAACCGGCGAGGGCCGGGACCGCCGGCGAGGCCAGCATCAGCAACAGCCCGCAGAAGCTGTCGAGCCAGGCGCGGGGGCGGGACCGCCGGGAGCGGCCGAGCGCCGCCCCGGCGTGCCCCGTCACCTCCACGCCGGGATCCGCCTCCAGCGCCCGGCGCAGCGCCGCCACCACGTCCTGCCCGTCCGCGAGGGACAGCCGCACACCGTTGCGGTCGAGCAGCCGCAGCCGGTCGATGCGGACCCCGCGCCCGTACGTCTCGAAGCGGCGTACGCGGACCAGCGCGCCGAGGTCCAGCGTGCGCGTGCCGGTGAGCGTCATCGCCGAGAGCAGGGACCGGCCGTCCCGCACATCGACGGTCACCCGCTCGGCGTCCCCCACGTACATCTCGACGACCAGCTGCCCCGCGAACATCGCGGCGAGCGTACAGAGGCCGGTGAACGCCGCGGTGAGGACCTGCGCGCGGACGAGACCCGCGACGGGCAGGGCCACCGCCGCCCACACCGCGCCCACCACCCGCATCCCGCGCGCCGCCGGGACTCCGCGGCCGGCACCGGCTCCAGCAGGGGCCGCGGCCGCCGTCGCGCCGCGGAGGTCAGCCGGCGGCGTTCACGGGCCAGCCCCCGCTTGACCTCCCGCCAGGCGCGGGCCTGTTCGTCCACGCCCGCAGCATAGGGCTGCCGCACGGGCGGAGGACACGGGTCCGGCGCCCGCTGCCGGCGCCTCCGGAGAGCCTCCGGACGGCCTTCGGACGGCTTCCGGACAGCCTCTGGACAGGACGTCCGCGGGGGCGCACGCTTCTCGGCCATGAGCACCGACGCCGTGACCCTCGCCGTGCACGACGCGGCCGACCGTACCGCCGAGCTGCTGCGGGGCGCGGCCGGGCCCGGCGCCGGGGTGCGCATACCCCGCTCGGCGTGGACGGTCGCGGAGGCCGCGGCCCACCTCGTTCTCGCCAACCGGCTGATGGCCGGGCTCGCGGCCGGGGAGCAGCACGGGACGTACGGGGACGGCACCCCCGGCGGGCTCGCCGCCGCCAACGCGGACGCCCTCGCGGCCTACGCGGAGCGGGACCCGGCCGTTCTCGCCGAGGCGATGAGCGCCTCGGCCCGCGCCTTCACGGCCGCGGCCGCGTCCCGCCCCCCGTCCACCCCGGCGGACACCCCCATGGGCCCGATGGACCTGGCGACCTTCGGCTCCTACCTGCTCACGCACATCCTCGGCCACGGCTACGACATCGCGGTGGCCCTGCGCCGCCCCCACATGCTCACCCCCGCGAACGCGGCCCTGACCGTCCCCTTCCTCCGTACGGCCATGCCCCGCGTCGTCGACCCGCGCAACGCCGCCGCCCACACCGCCTGTTACCGCCTCCGGCTGCGCGGCACCGCCGTCCCGCCCTTCGCGGTGACCTTCACCTCCGGCGCGGTGGAGGTGAGCGACGAACCGCCGCGCCGCCCCGACTGCACGATCGCCCTGGAACCGGTGAGCTTCCTCCTCATGGCCCTGGGCCGCCGCACCCCCTGGTCCGCCGCCACCCGCGGCGCCGTCCTCCCCTCCGGCCCCCGCCCCTGGCTGGCCCCACGCTTCCCGGGGCTGTTCAGGGCGCCGTGACGCTCCTCACGGCCCCTCGGGCGAGACAAAGCACAGCGCGTTCACCGGACCGCTCGCGAACTCGTGCACCACGGAGCCGAGTTCGGTCCAGCCCAGGTGCCGGTAGAGCCGGATCGCCGCGGCGTCCTTGCTCAGGACGTCGAGGACGAGCCGCATCCCGCGGGCCCGCGCGTCCGCCGTGGCCGCCGCCACCAACGCGGCCCCGGCCGCGTGCCCCCGGCCTTCGGGGACGACGAAGAGCCGTGCCAGGACGTCGACTTCGCCGGGGTCGGCCCCGCTCTGCTCCACCCACATGCGCACGGCGACCTCGTGCGTGCCACCCCGGGTGACGGCCACATGCCCGACCACCCGCCCCTCCAGCTCCGCCACCCACGCCCCCACCATCCCCGGCGGGCTGAGCCACCCCACGGGGTCGCCCACCTTCTCCATCGGATAGCCGTCCGTCACGTGCACGACGCCGAGCCCCTCGGCCGCCGCGGCGAGATCGCTGTCCCGCCGCCCGCGTACGAGGACGCCGGGGGCGGTGGTGTGCTGGTTCACGTGGTCTCCTCGGGGTTGTGCGACGGCTCTTCGACGGGGCCGGGTCAGGCGAACTCGTACTCCAGCTCGTAGAGGTGGCCCGCCTTGACCAGGATGCCCTCTCCGGCAGCGGCGACATCGCGCTGCCATGTGGGGGCTTCCCCACCCCGCCGACAACGCGGCCCGGTCGTGTCCGAGTCGGCACCGGAGTCCGCATCGAAGCCCAGGTCCTGCACTACGTTGCGGCCATGACTACCGGGACGGCCTCGCGCCGCGCACGGATCGCTGACCCGGTGCTCCGCTGAGCGCCGACGGCAGGGCCGACGCGGTCGCCGCCTTCCCCGAGGAGGGGGACCAGCACCCGGGAGTGCTGATGCACGCCGACGGGTTCGGGATCCGGCCCGTGACAAGGGAGATGGCCCCGAGCCGGCCGGGCACGGCTACTACGTGTTCGTGCCCGACGTCTTCCACCGGGACGGCCCGGACCTCGGCCTCCTCGCCGACGGGCCCGGCCTCTTCGCCGGACTCACCGCCGAGACGCATCTCGGCCACGCCGAGGGCGACGTGACGCCCGAGGCCCTCGCCGGCCTCGACAGCGCCCTGGACGCCGCGGGCGTCCGCCACACCTCCGAGATCACCCCTGCTGGGCCGAGCCCTGAACGGCGGCTGAGGCTGCGGCTCGCAGCGGAGGCCGGGGAGGGCCGCCGCCCGCCCCCCGGGCGGCCGCGGTGGGCCAGGGCGTTGTCAGTGCCCGGCCCTAGCATGCGGACACCTTTTCGAAAGCAGGGGATCATGGGCTTTTGGGGCCACTTCATCGTCGCACGCAGCGAGCGACCGCTCCTGGAAGCACCGGTGTTCGACGGGCTCGGCCGGGACGGGAGGGCCGCAGCGCACACCCTGTGGCCACGGCCCGGGGGCTGGCAGACGCTTCAGCTGGATCTGGACAGCTGGAACGTGAGCCGGCTGCCCGCTCTCGTGGCATCCACGGGTGCACCGGCATGCACCGCGTGGTTCTACGACAGCGACATGGCTCACCTGACCGGCCTCGGAACGGACGGCCGGCAGTGGGAAGCCTGGCTCCACCCGGACGTGGCCGCCCAGCTCAGGGTCGAGGATCCCGAGGACATGGACGACAGCAGCGTGTGGTGGAGCAGCCCCGAGTTCGCGGAAGCGGCACGCCTCATACGCGCGGAACTCGATGCGGAGGTGCCGGACGTCGCGGCGAACGCCATCGCCTGGGCCGCGTCCGCGGGCGTCGGGGTGGCGGACCGCGCGCGTATCGAAGAGGTACTGCGCTCGGAGGAAGGCTTGGCGGAGGACGTCTTCTTCGACCTCCTGGACGCGCTGGGATTTCCCGCTGCCGTGGAGCCCTCACCCGAGCGCTGATGCCGGGGCTGCTCCGCGGCCTCCGCCGCCGGGCCCGTTCCGGTGGTCAGACCGTGAGCACGATCTTCCCCGTCACCCGCCCCGACTCGCTCAGTTCGTGTGCCTTCGCCGCCTCCTCCAGGGGGAGGACGTGGTCCACGGTCACGTGGAGGGCGTCGCGTGCGATCAGGGTGGCGATCTCCTCCAGGTCGGGGGCGGACGGGGTGAAGCCGAATTCGGTGAAGCGGAGGCCGAGTTCGGCGGCCTGGGCGCGGACGGCGGTGCGGTCGGGGCCGGTGCCGCGGACGTCGACGAGGTGGCCGCCGGGGGCGAGGGTGGGGAGGGAGCGGGGGCCGTAGGTGTCGCTGATCGGGTCGAGGACGATGTCGATGTCGTGGACGGCCGCGGCGAAGTCGGTCGTCGTGTAGTCGACGAGTTCGTCGGCGCCGAGGTCGCGGAGGAAGGCGTGCTTGGCGGCGCGCGCGGTGCCGATGACGTACGCGCCGCGGGACTTGGCGATCTGGACGGCGAGGTGGCCGATGCCGCCCGCCGCGGCGTGGACGAGGACGCGGTGGCCCGCGGTGACGCCGGCGGTGTGGACGAGGGACTGCCAGGCGGTGAGGGCGGTGACGGGCAGGGCGGCGGCGTGGACGGGGTCGAGGGACGGGGGGCGCAGGGCGATCGCGTCCGCGGACACCGCGGTGTACTCCGCGTAGGCGCCGCCCGGCGGGAAGGCGCAGCCGTACACCTCGTCGCCGGGGCGGACCCGGGTGACGCCGGGGCCGACCGCCTCGACGACGCCGGACACGTCGAGGCCGAGGGTGAAGGGCGGTTCGCCGAGGCGGCGGATGGCGCCGGAGCGGATCTTCCAGTCGGCCGGGTTGACCCCGGCGGCCTGGACGCGCACGAGCGCCTGGCCCGGTCCGGGGACGGGGCGGGGGAGTTCGACGACCTCCAGGACGTCGGGACCGCCGTAGCGGCGCTGGCCGACCGCACGCATCTGAGGGCTCATCTGGACGTTCTCCCGGGCTCGTCGAGGGGTGGTGGTCACATCCAACGACGCGCCGGTACCTCTTGTGAAGAAGGCACCTGATTGATATCCAGGTACCTTATGGAAACCATGTCGGGGCGGATCACGCCGGAAGAACTCGACGCCACCTACCGGCGCGACTGCCCCTCGCGCACCGTCGTCGAGGCCCTCGCCAACAAGTGGGTGCTGTACGTCCTCGCGGCCCTGCGCCGCTACGACC
>NZ_JBSGHL010000004.1:0-218452 GCF_053604375.1 Streptomyces sp. NPDC004031
GGACGTCCGGGCGCCCTTGCCCGCGGACGTGCGGGCCGATCCCGGCTTGGCCGGCTTCTTGCGCCCCGCGCCCGAGCCCCCGCCGGTGGCGGACTTCGCGGGCGCGGCCTGCTCCGCGGCGGCGCGGCGGCCGCGGGTGCTGTTGGCGGTGCGGCCGCGGACGATCCCGATGAAGTCGTCGACGAGGTCGGTCGTCGCGTCCTCCCGCCAGGACAGCGCCACCTGCGACTGGGGCGCGTCGGCGACCGTGCGGTAGGTGAGGTCCCGGCGGTGGTGCAGCCGGGCCAGCGACTGCGGGACGACCAGCACGCCCACCCCGGCGGCGACCAGCTCGACGGCGTCCGCGGTGGTCGCCGGGCGCTCCAGCGCGGGGCGGCCGGGCGGGCGCTCCCAGCCGAGGGTGTCGTCGACGGGGTGCAGCACCAGTTCGTCGGCTAGGTCGGCCAGCGCGATCTCCTCGGCGGCGGCCACGAAGTGGTCCTTGGGCACGATCACCACGGTGGTCTCGGTGTAGAGCGGGATCGCGCTGAGGTCGGTGCGGTCGTCCGGCAGCCGCAGCAGCCCGGCGTCGGCGCCGCGGGCCCGCAGCAGCCCCGCCGCCTCCGCGGGCGGCACCGCGACCAGTTCCAGCGGGACGTCCGGCAGCCGCTCCGCCCAGATCCGCACCCACTTGGACGGCGTCACACCCGGGACGTACGCGAGCCGGAAGACCGGCCCCGCGGGCGGCGCGGACGCGTCAGGGCCCTCGCTGGTGTCGGGGCCCTCGGGGCTGTCGGGGTTCTGGTGCGTCTCGTGCGTGCCGGTCACCTCGCAAGGCTATCGGCGACGGTCGGGGGCGGCACACGCGGTCGTTACCCTTGTGGGCATGACGTCGCAGAAATCCGTCCAGACGATGAAGCCCGCCACGGCGGCCAAGAAGCTGGGCGTGTACCTCCCGGCCACCCCCGCGCAGTTCCAGGAGGGTGTCGTCTCCCGGAAGGAGCTGGACGCGCTCCAGGCCGACCCGCCGCAGTGGCTGCGCGATCTGCGGCGCGACGGACCGCACCCGCGCCCGGTCGTGGCCGCGAAGCTCGGTGTGTCCATCGCGGGCCTGGCCCGCGGGGGTGTCACCGAGGCGCTCACCACGGAGCAGGTCGAGGCGCTGAAGCAGGAGAGCCCGGTGTGGCTGGAGAAGGAGCGCGCCACGCAGGCCGAGGTGCGCAAGGAGGCGGTCCGGCTGAAGGAGAAGCGCGCGGCGGAGGACCGTCCCGCCCGCTGACCGCGGCACACGGCCGAGGGCCCGCCCCGGAAGGGGGCGGGCCCTCGTGCGTTGCCCGGGGCACGTCCCGGCGGTGCGGGGCGGGTCAGCCCCACTGGCCGGGCTGGTGGTCCCCGGCGGGCTGGCGGGTCAGGACGTTCAGCCGGTTGTAGACGTTGATCACGCCGATCAGGCACACCAGCGCGGTCAGCTGCTCCTCGTCGTAGTGCTGGGCGGCCTGCGCCCACACGTCGTCGGGGACACCGGCGGCGTCGGCGAGCCGGGTGCCGGCCTCGGTCAGCGCGAGGGCGGCGCGTTCGGCCTCGGTGAAGACCGTGGCCTCCCGCCAGGCGGCGACCAGGGCCAGCCGCACCGCGGTCTCCCCCGCGGCCGCCGCGTCCTTGGTGTGCATGTCCAGGCAGGCGCCGCAGCCGTTGATCTGGCTGGCGCGGATCTTGACCAGCTCCTGCGTGGCGGCGGGCAGCGAGGAGTCGGTGACGGCCTTGCCCGCGGAGTTGACGTACTTCGCGACCTTGGCGCCGACGGGGTTGGTGTAGTAGCTCAGACGGGCGTCCATGACGGTCTCCTTGCGGTGGTGGCCCCCGCGGGGGCTTGCACTGCACTGACTCCCGGGGCGGGCCGGATGTGACCGCCGGGCGCGGCGCGCGGCGGTGATCCGCGTCACCCCGCCGTTGAGGCGCGGGCGGCGGCGCGGGAGGTCCGCAGCCGCTGGGCGACGAGCGCGAGGACGCCGAAGGCGATCACGGCGGAGCTGTAGACGACCGCGGTGCGGTGCAGGCCGACGTCGGTGGTGGCGAAGCCCGCGATGACGGCGGGGATGCTGAAGGCCAGGTAGGAGATGACGAAGGCGACGGCGAACAGCTCTCCGCGCTCGGCCGGTGCGGCTATCCGGGCCAGCGTGCCGAAGCTCGCCAGTCCCGCGGCACCGAAGCCGACCCCGGCCAGAGCGGTGCCGAGCGCCGCCGCGGTCACCGAGTCCGCCTCCACACCGGCCAGGCCGACGCCCGTGCCCAGCGCCAGCAGGCTCGCGCCCAGGGCGAGGGTGCGCTCGGTCGGCCAGGGCCGCAGCACGAACGCCGTCACGGACGCGGGCGCGCACAGCAGGGTGACGACCAGGCCGCCGATGACGTGGCTCGACAGGCCGAACAGCCCCGCGGCGACCGAGGGCCCGAGGGCGAGGTAGAGCCCGCCGAGCGCCCAGCTCGCGACCAGGATCGGCACCAGCGCGAGCAGGTCGGCCCGCAGCCGGGGCGCGACGCCGAGCCGCGGCTGGAGCGAGCGTACGGCGCCGGGGCGGCGCTGCGAGGTCTCCGGCAGCAGGGCCGCGACGAGTGCGGCGACGGCCAGTCCGGCCAGCAGCAGCACGTAGACCAGCCGCGTCGGGTGCGGCCCGTACTGCACCAGGAAGCCGCAGCCGAGCGAGCCCACCGCGAGTCCGAAGGAGGGGGCGGCGCCGCTGACCACGCCCGCGCGGTGCGGCGCGTGCGGCGGATTGAGGTCGACCAGGGCGGCGCCGAGCGTCGTCATGGCGCCGCCGGTGGCGACGCCCTGCACGAAGCGGGCGGTGAGCAGGAGGGACACGTCGCCGGCGGTGATGAAGAGCAGCATCGCCACCGCTTCCAGGGCGATGGCGGCGAGCAGCACGGGGCGGCGTCCGACGTGGTCGGACAGCGCCCCCAGGACGAGCAGCGCGCCGATCATGCCGACCACGTACACCGCGAAGACGGTGGTCAGCATGGTCGCGGAGAAGCCCCAGGCGTGCTGGTAGACGACGTAGAGCGGAGAGGGCGCGCTGGAGGCGGCCATGAAGAGGACGAAGATCGCGGCTATGGCGGCGAAGGCGGCGCCACGGCCGAGGCCGCGCCGCCGGGCCGGGCGGAGCGCCGTGGAGGATCTGCGCGGGGCGGGCGGTGCGGCGGGTCCGGGCTCCTGGGAGTTCGGCGCGACGGTCATGGATCTCTCCGGTTGCAGTGATCATTGCGTTAGTGACTCCTGGGCTAACGCAGTGACCAGTGCGATAATTTCCGTATGACCGAAGCAGCCCAGCGGCGCCCCGGCGGCCGGTCGGCCCGGGTCCGGGCCGCCGTCCACCGTGCCGTCGCCGAACTGGTCGCCGCCGAACCGGCGGAGCCGCTGACCGTCCCGCTGGTCGCCGCCCGCGCGGGCGTCCACCCCACCACCGTCTACCGGCGCTGGGGGTCGGTCGCGCATCTGCTAGCCGACGTCGCCACCAGCCGCTTCAGCGGCGACGTGGTGGTGCCCGACACCGGCACGCTGGCCGGCGACCTGGAGCGCTGGATGGCCGACGTGGCCACCGACCTCGCCGACCCCGACGTGCTCGCCCTGATGCGCGCCACGATCGGCTCCGGCCCCGAGGGCGGCTGCGCGTGCGCCGCCGACCGGCACGAGCAGCTCGCGGCGATCATCGGCCGCGAGCACGCCCGCGGCGGGGCCGTCCCCGACGTGGAGCGGGCCGTCGACATGCTGCTCGGCCCGCTCTACTACCGGGCCGTCTTCAGCAGCCGGCCCGCCTCCGGCGACTGGGCCCGCGGCCTGGTGGGCGCCCTGCTCGCGAGCTGCGACCGGGGCGCGGCGCCCGCGGCCTGACGGCACCGGCCGCGGGGGAGGCGGGCCTCAGGCGCGGAAGTAGTGGCCCTCGTCCAGGTCGGCCAGCAGGCCGGGCCCGGTCGGGTGCCAGCCCAGCAGCTCCTGGGTGAGCTCGCTGGAGGCCGGGGCGTCCAGCCCGGCGAAGCCGGCCATCCAGCCGAAGTGCTCCCCCGCGTCCTCGGGCGCGACGGAGGTGACCGGCACCCCGAGGTGGCGGCCGATCGTCCCGGCGATCTCCCGGAAGGGCACGCCCTCCTCGGCGACGGCGTGCAGCACCGATCCGGCCGGGGCCTTGTCCACCGCGAGGGCGAACAGCTTCGCCGCGTCGGAGCGGTGGACGGCGGGCCAGCGGTTGGCGCCCTCGCCGATGTAGCCGGCCGACCCCTTCTCCCGGGCGAAGGCGATCAGGCTCGCCAGGAAGCCGTGGTCGCCGTCGCCGTGGGCGGTCGGCGAGATCCGGACGACCGACGAGCGCACACCGCGCGAGGCGAGCGCGAGCACGGCCCCCGCGGTGGTCCCGCGGATGGAGAACGGGGTGCCGTCGCTCTGCGGCATGTCCCGCTCGGTCGCGAGGCGGCCCGGCTTGAGGCCCGCCACGCCGGAGGCGAGCACCAGCGGGCGGTCGCTGCCGGTGAGCGCCTCGCCGAGCGCGTCGACGGCCCGGCGGTCGGCCTCGGCGGCTTCCTGGAAGCTGCCGGAGAAGGCGATGTCGTGCTTGAAGGCGAGGTGGATCACCCCGTCGGACGCGGCGGCGGCGTCCCGCAGGACGTCGAGGTCGTCGACCGTGCCCCGGACGACGTCCGCGCCGGCCGCGGTGAGCGCCGCGGCGGAGGCGTCGGAACGGGCGAGGCCGGTGACCTGGTGGCCGGCGGCGATCAGCTCGGGCACGGTGGCGGCGCCGATCCAGCCGGAGGCACCGGTGACGAAGTAGCGCATGGAGAGGACCCCAGACATTCGATAGGTGATGTCAGTTGCTGTCATCGACATTAACACTCGATGTCAGCGACTGCCATCACGGTAAAATCCAGCCATGGGCAGATGGGAGCCGGACACACCCGGCCGGCTGGCGAAGGCGGCGCTGGACCTCTACAGCGAGCGCGGCTACGAGCAGACGACCGTCGCGGAGATAGCGGGCCGCGCCGGACTGACGGAGCGGACGTACTTCCGGCACTACGCCGACAAGCGCGAGGTGCTGTTCGCGGGCAGCGCCGTGCTCCAGGAGGTGTTCGTGACGGCGGTCACGGGCGCCCCGGACGGCGCGGGGCCGCTCCGGGCCGTGGCGGCGGGACTCGACGCGGCGACCGCGCTGTTCGCCGACCGCCGGGACTTCGCTTGCAAGCGGCAGGCGGTGGTCATGGCCAACGCCGACCTGCTGGAGCGTGAGCTGATCAAGCTCGCGACACTGTCGGCCGCGCTCTCCGCCGCCCTGCGCGAGCGCGGCGTGCCCGAGCCCGCGGCGACGGTGGCCGCGGAGGCGGGCGTCGCCGTCTTCAAGGTCGGCTTCGAGCGCTGGGTCGCCCCCGACGAGACCCGCGGCCTGCCGGAGCTGGTGCGCGGCACGCTGGACACGCTGGCCGGGGTCGTCGCGGAGGACCGCGGCCACTGACCGCGGGAGGCCCGGGTCAGGGCCGGGTCCGCCCCGGCGGGCGGTCGAAGCGGAAGGCCCCGCCGCCGCTGCCCAGTTGCAGCCACAGGTGGTGGGGCTGCTCCACGAAGCGCAGGGCGACGACGCCGCAGCCGGGGCAGCGGCCGGTGAGGCCGGGGTCCGGGCCGTAGAGGTGGAGCTGCGCCATCGTGCCGGTGAGCCGGCAGTTCGGGCAGCTCCGCCACGCCGTGGTGGGGTCGGCGGCGAGGACCGCCGACAGGGGGCCCGCCAGGGCGTTGCCGTCGAGCCGGGTGAATGCGTCGTTCATGGCCTGTGCTCCTCCGGGTCTGCCGGGTGGTGCCGGTCGGGGGTCATCCGAAGCGTTCGGTCCTGATCGTCCCGGGCGGGTGGCCGCCGTCGACGAGCAGTTCCGCGGCGCGCTCGACGAAACCGGTGGGCCCGCACACGAAGCACCGGAGGTCGCCCAGGTCCGCGCCGAGGGCGGTCACCAGGTCACCGGCCCCGATGCGGGCGGGCGGGCGGCCGTCGGGCGACCTGCGGGTGTGGACGTAGGTGACGCCCAGCCCGCGCTGCCGTGCGGCGGCCAGCTCGTCGCGGTACCAGACCTGGTCCGGGTCGCGGACGGAGTAGGTCAGATGCATGGGGACGGCGGCGGCGCCCGCGTAGTTGGCCCGCACCATCGCCATCAGCGGGACGATCCCGCATCCGCCCGCGGCGAGCAGCACGGGGCCCTCCTGCCGCGGGTCCCACCGGAACCAGCCGCCGAGCGGACCCCTGACCTCGACGTCCGCGCCGACCGGCAGGTCGTGGACGAGGTACGCGGACACCTCGCCGTCGGGCACGTCCTGGACCCCCAGCTCGATACGCGCGCCGTCCGCCGGAGCGGCCAGCGAGTAGCTGCGCACCGCCTGGTAGCCGTCGTCGGCGGTCAGCCGGACGTCCACGTGCTGCCCGGGGAGGTGGCCCGGCCAGGACGGCGTGTCGAGGAACAGCGTGGATCCGCTCGGCGTCTGGGCGTGGCGTGCGGTGAGACGGGCCCGGCGCCAGCCGTCCGCGGTCAGTCGTTCCATGTGCGCTGTTCCCGCCAGGGGTCACCGTAGTTGTGGTAGCCGGCGGACTCCCAGAAACCCGGCTCGTCGGTGTGGGACAGGGCCAGGCCGTTGACCCATTTGGCGGACTTCCAGAAGTACAGGTGCGGGATCAGCAGGCGGGCGGGACCGCCGTGGTCGGGCGCGAGGTCGTAGCCGTCGAAGGAGTGGACCAGCCACGCCTTGCCGCCGGTGATGTCCGCCAGCGGGAAGTTGGCCGTGTAGCCGCCGTAGCACCGCGCCTGCGCGAACTCCGCGCTCGTCTCCACGCCGTCGAGGAAGGCGTCCAGCGGGACGCCGCGCCAGGCGGTCGCGAACTTCGACCACCGGGTGACGCAGTGGATGTCCACGGTCGGCTCCTCCTGGGGCAGGGCCGTCATGGCCTTCCAGTCCCAGGTCCGGGATGCGCCGGTCTCCGTCGTGACGGTGAAGGTCCACTCGTCCCGCTCGACGCGCGGGGTCGGACCGGCCGACAGGACGGGAAAGGACTCGGTCGGGTACTGCCCCGGCGGCAGCACACCGTCGAAGCGGTGCCGCCGTCCGTGGAAACCGGGTGAGAGTCGTGTCATGATCATCCGCCTCGTGGGAAGGACGCGGGGTGCTCCGCCGGACGCGGGCGGTCCGGTGCGCGCGGACCGGGCGGCCCCGGCGGGGCCCGGCGCGGCGCGCTCACCAGATCCGCCCGCCGATCGTGCGGCCCGCCCAGGCCAGCAGGACACCGGCCACCACGGTCGTACCGAGGTAGAACGCGGCGAGTACGGCCGTGCGGGCGCGCAGGAAGCCGGTCGTCTCCCAGGCCAGGGTGGACCAGGTGGACAGCGCGCCGCAGAAGCCGACCGCGACGACCGACTGGATCCACGCCTGGGGCACCCGCATCTGGAGCGCGATGCCGAGCAGGAGGCAGGCGGCGCTGTTGACGGCGAACGTGCCCACGGGAAAAGGCCGCGCCGTGGTCGACTTCGCCAGCACGCCCGCCCAGTAGCGCACCGGCGACGCCACGAAGGCACCCAGCGCGAGCCATCCCCAGTCCGCGCCGTTCACCGGCCCGCCGCCGCGTGAGCGGGCGCCGTCCGCACCAGCCGCACCGTCAGCGCGCGGCCCCCGGCGCACGCGAGGAGCGCGCCCACGACGGTGGCCGCGGCGTACAGCACCCCGAGCCCGGCGTGGCCGTGGGACAGCAGCCGCTGGGTGTCGGCCGCGTAGGAGGAGAAGGTGGTGAAGCCGCCGAGGAAGCCGCTGCCGAGCACCGGGCCCGCCCACATCGGGGACGCGGGCCTGCGGTGCAGCGCCGCCATCAGCACGCCCATGGCGGCGCAGCCGGCGAGGTTGACCGAGAAGGTGATCAACGGGAAGCCGTTCGCGGCGTCCGTGCCGAGCTGCCCGACACCGGCCCGTGCGAGGGCGCCGGCCGCGCCGCCGCCCGCGACGAGCACGGTCATCCACACCGCGTGCAGACCGGCCGCGGTCGGGTGCGGGAAGAGCCGGTGGAAGAGCGCCGCATCCGCCGGAACGGCTGCCACGGTCTCGGCTGCGTCAGCCATGTCGGTCCGCCCTTCGCAAGGGTGCGCGCACGGAGCGCGGGGCGCCCGGCGCGGGCCGCCTGTCGTACCGCCGCGTGGTTCTCCCTCCTCAAGGGTGGGGTAACCGGGAACATCCGCAACACGAGGCCGCGCGTGCGGCGGCGCCGCGGAGGCCGGGCGGGGACTCGGCGCCGGCTGCCGGACGGCAGGGTGCTCAGCGGCGGCTGCCGCGCGGCCGGGCGGGTCCTCAGCGGCGCCCCCGTTCGGTCGGGCGGCTCTCACTCGCGGCTGCCGCACGTCCGAATCCCCACCGGCGGCTGTCGCACGTACGGCCGCTCCCCAGCGGCGCCCGCCGCCCGGCATGGGCGCGGACCGCTGGGGGCCGCGCCCGGTTCGCCGTCTCCGGTCAGGCGTCGCCGGTGGCCGCGCCGCCCGCGAGGGCGAGCCGGAGAGTCTGCGTGCCGAGATGGGTGTCGCCCAGCGAGCAGAGCAGCGGGCCGCCCCTGGCGTGCAGTTCGAGCCGCCACATGCGCTGGACGGTGCCGCCCTGGCCGATCGTGGAGGTGTGGATCCGCTCGACGACGCGGACGTCCGGCCACGGCAGGACGGCGAACCCCTCCGGACGGGACGGGTCCGGCGAGCGCGCGGGCGGGTAGCCGATGACGAGGCCGCCGTCGAAGAGGTGCAGCCGCGGGACGCGGGACGCGCGCCGCCGCTCGTAGCCGAAGGCCAGCACGGGGACGGCGACCCCGGCCATGACCAGCGTGGCGCCGACGGACGCCGCGACCGGGCCGAAGGGCCCGGCGAGCAGGCCGATGCCCGAGGGCAGCAGGGCCACCGCGAGCGCGATGCCCGCGCAGCCCGCGTCACCGCCGCCCAGGGCGACGCTCCCGTGCGCGGCGCCGAAGCCGTGCTGCTCGGCGAGCCGGACCACCTCGCGCCGGGTGGCCGGTCCGTTCGTCCCGTCGAGTGCGCTCTCGTCCGCCGTGTCCGTCACCGCCCCGTCCCTCCGTGTGTGTCCGGTGCCAGGTGCCCGCTGAGACGGCGTCCGCCGCACCCGCGGTTCCCGTCCGCGCGCGCCACTGCCGCCGCCCGGTCGGGCGGCGGCAGTGGCGCGCGCGTGCAGTGGCGTGAAATGGCCACACCTGACCGCGACATAGTCAACACTGTGACTAGTCACCTTCATGACTATCGAGAAGAGGCCCCCAGCCAGGGCTTCACAGGGGAGGTACGCCCGTGGCCACCGCAGAGCGCTTCCGCGCCGCCGTCGAGAACCGGGAACTTGCCGCGCTCGACGCCCTCTTCACCGACGACATCCGGCTCTACAGTCCCGTCAAGTTCCGGCCGTTCGAAGGACGGCGGCTGGTGACCGGGCTCTTCGGGGTGCTCTACCGGACCTTCGAGGACGTCCACTACGGCGGCCGGCTCGACGGAGCCGCGGAACGCGGCGTGGACGGGGCGCGCGCCACCGCCACCGCGCTGCCCTTCCAGGCGACCGTCAAGGGCCGCCAGATCCACGGCATCGACCTGCTGCACTTCGACGGCGCCCGGCGGATCACGGAGATCACCGTGCTGATCCGCCCGCAGTCCGCGGTGCTGATCGTGGCCGAGGCGATCCACGCGGGACTGCTCGCGGACGGGCTGCTGCCCGCACCGGTGCCCGCCGAGCGCTGAGGTCCGACGGGCACCGGGACGTCCCGGCCGCGGCGCGGGACCGGGTCAGCGGGCCGCCGGCTCGTGGGAGGCGGACTTCTCGTTGGCGGCGGCGTCCACCGTCGCCATCCGGAGCAGCTGCCTGCCCAGGTCCAGCAGCGCGCGCCCGGCGGCGTACTCGTCGCCGATCTCGGGGGCGGGCGGGTCGCCCGGGTTGCGCTGCGCGGTGGTCTGCGTGCGCAAGGTGCGCTCACCGGTGTCGAGGGCGGCCTCGACGGTGGTGGCGTCCTTGCTCTCCTCGGCGATCTCCAGGTTGAGGGTCCAGGACTTGGTGCGCGTCTTCGGCGCCGTCTGCTGCTGCATCACGAGACCGTCCCATCCGTGCCCGATTGCGTGCCGGACCCGGCCTCCGTACCGCACGTGCCGAACCGGTCGGTCGCGCGCGTGCCGCGTCCGGCCCCCTTGTGCCCGCTCGCCTGCCCCGTGCGCCCGCCCGCAAACGCGTCCGGCCCCCTGCGGCGTGGTTGACTGCGCGGGTGACCGAATACGACGTCCTGCGGGTCTTCTGCGGAGCCGACGGGCGGCACGGCAACGAGCTGGCCGTCGTCCGCGACGGCTCCGCGCTGCCCGACCCCCTCGACCGGCTGCGGCTCGCCGCCAAGCTGGGCTTCAGCGAGACCGTCTTCGTCGACGACCCCGAGCGCGGCGTCCTCGACATCTGCACCCCCACCCTGCGGCTGCCCTTCGCCGGGCACCCGTGCGTCGGCACGGGCTGGCTGCTCGACCTGCCGGAGCTGGTGACGCCCGCGGGCGTGGTGGGCGTCCGGCTGGACGGGGAGTTCTGCTGGATCGAGGCGCTGCCGGCCTGGGCGCCGCCGCGCACCCTGCTCCAGTACGGCTCGGCGGCCGAGGTGGACGCGCTGGAGGTGCCGCCGCCCGGCGAGTGGATCTACGCGTGGGCCTGGCAGGACAAGGCCGCGGGCCGGATCAGGGCGCGGGCGTTCCCGGGCCGGAACGACGGGATCGACGAGGACGAGGCGACCGGCGCCGCGGCGCTGCTGCTCACCGCCCGGCTGGGGCGGGCGCTGAACATCACGCAGGGCCGCGGCTCGCAGATCATGACCGCGCCGCTCCCGGGCGGCGCCGTCGAGATCGGCGGCCGGGTGCGGCTGGACGGCCAGGAGGCGCTCTGACCCGTCATTTCCGGCCGAAGAACGCGTGAGGGCCCCCGGCGGTGCGCCGGGGGCCCTCACGGGTGCCCCGCCGGGCGGCGGGGCGTGGTCGAGACCGGTCAGTCGACGATGCCGGATTCGGTGATGACGACCTTCGCGGACGGCGTGCCGCTGCGCGAGCCCTTGCCCTCGATCGTCTTGACGAGCTCCTGGCCCTCGACGACCTCGCCGAAGACGACGTGCTTGCCGTCCAGCCAGTCGGTCACGACGGTGGTGACGAAGAACTGCGAGCCGTTGCTGTTCGGCCCGGCGTTCGCCATCGAGAGCAGGAACGGGCGGTCGTGCTTGAGCTGGAAGTTCTCGTCCTGGAACTTCTCGCCATAGATGCTCTTGCCGCCGCGGCCGTCACCGGAGGTGAAGTCGCCGCCCTGGAGCATGAAGGCCGGGATGATCCGGTGGAAGGCGGAGCCCGCGTACCCGAAGCCGTGCTCGCCGGTGGCCAGCTCACGGAAGTTCTGGGCGGTCTTGGGCACCACGTCGTCGAAGAGCCGGAAGACGATGCGTCCGGAGGGTGCGCCGTCGATCGAGATGTCGAAGTACACATTGTTCATGGTCCCCATCCTCGCATCCCCGGCCGCGCCGCTCACGCGCCGGGGCCGGTGGCGGGTGTCCGGAATTCCGACATGGCGGCAGATGCCCTGATCTCACGCCCGTCTGCCGACGTGACCGCACGAATACGGTTTTCGGCGGGACCGCACATCACGGGCGCAGACTCTGCACACACATCCGGTGGACCGTTCACCGCACTTCCGGCAGGCACGTTTGTGCGCAGAGGTGTTCGACGCGCAACGCGTATCCCGCAGTGCCCGTACGCGGTGTGCGAATTCCCAGGGGAAAGCCGTGTGAAGAATTCGTCGGCATCCGGTGGGCGGATCCGGCACACCGCCGCCACCTGCACCGATCCCCGCACGGTCGCGGGTGGCCGGGTCGGCGCGGACGTGGTTGCATCGTGCGCCATGCGGCGGTCGACCCGATCCGCCGCGTAATTCCCCGGCACCGGGCGGGCGTTGGGATCGCCCTGCCCTGATAACGGCGTCCATCCGGTCGACAGGGTTTTCGAAACAATGGGCTGACGAAGGGAACAACCAGCCATGCGCAAGGACACCACCCCGCAGGTCGAGACCCGTGAGATTGCCGACAGCGAGCTGGACGGCGTCTCCGGCGGCATTCTCGGCCCGGTTCTCGACACCGTCTGGACGGTCGACTCCATGCTGCCGACCGTCTCCGACGTCGCGGGTCTGGCCACCTCGGCGACCGGCCTGGACGTCGCGCCGCTGACCGGCCTCACCGCCGGTCTGTGACCGCACGCGCGTGACCGGCGGGCACTGACCGCAGGACACGGCCGGCGGACGGGCGCGGCAGCGCGCGGCCGGCGGACAGGGATCGACCGTGGACCCCGGGGCCTGACATCCCGGGGTCCACGGCGCTGCCAGGGGCCGCCCCGGAACCGCCGGGGCGCGAGGGAGAAGGGGACAGGGGCGGGTGGAATTCCGGCAGAAGGCACTGGCGCGGCTGCGCTCCCCGGAGGAGCTGGACCTGCCGGTGCGGCTCGCCCGGCCGCAGGGGCTGCCCGCGCTGGCCGTCGCCCTGGTGGTGCTGGCCGCGGCGGCGGTGTGGGCGGTGGGCGGCTCGGTGACCTCCCGTACGACACTGCCGGGCGTGCTCACCCGGGGCCGCGGTGGCTATGTGCTGCAGAGCCCGCTCGCGGGCCAGGTGGTGGACGTACGGGCCCGGGTCGGCGACCTGCTGGCGGCCGGCGCCCCGCTGCTGGACGTGCGCACCGCGCGGGGGACGCAGGCCGTGCGGATGGTCGCGGGCGGGCGGCTGACCGCGCTGCCCGCCGGGATCGGCACGGTGGTCGCCGCGGGCACGCAGGTCGCGGGTGTGGAGCTGGCCACGTCGCCGGACGACCCGCTGGAGGCGGTGCTCTACGCGGCGGGCGGCACGGCGGTGCCGGTGGGGGCGCGGGTGGAGCTGACGGTGGAGTCGGTGCCCGCGGACCGCTACGGGGTGCTGCGCGGCACGGTCGCGGCGGTCGGCCGCGAGCCGCAGAGCGCCGGACAGATCGCGGGCTTCCTCGGCGACGCCCGGCTCGGCGCCGCCCTCGCCGCGCACGGCGCGCCGGTCGCCGTGACCGTGCGCCTGGACCGGGCCGCGGGCAGCGCGAGCGGCTACCGCTGGTCGCGCGGCGGCCCGCCCTTCCGCCCGGCCTCGCTCACCCCGGTCAGCGGCTCGGTGCTGCTGCCCGCGCAGCGGCCCGTCGACTGGCTGCTGCCGTGAGCGCCCGGCACACCGGCCGCGGCGCGTCCCCGGCGGCGCGGAGCGGACGGCACCGGCCCCGCGCGGCCGGGCCGGACGCGGTCCGCGGGCGCGGCGGGCGGCGGGCGCGCACACCCGTGGTGCTCCAGATGGAGGCCGTGGAGTGCGGGGCGGCCGCGCTCGCGACGGTGCTGGCCCACCACGGGCGGCACGTGCCGCTGGAGGAGCTGCGGGTGGCCTGCGGGGTCTCCCGCGACGGCTCGCGCGCGAGCAACCTGCTCAAGGCCGCCCGCGGCCACGGCCTGACCGCCAAGGGCATGCAGATGGAGCCCGCCGCGCTGGCCGGGACCCGGCCGCCCGCCGTGCTCTTCTGGGAGTTCAACCACTACGTCGTCTACGAGGGCACCGGGCGGCGCCTCGGGCGGCGCGGGGTGCACCTCAACGACCCCGCGCGCGGGCGCCGTTTCGTCACCGCCGAGGAGTTCGACGCCGCCTTCACCGGGGTGGTGCTGACCTTCGAACCCGGCGCCGGCTTCACCCGCACACCCCGCCCGCCGGGCTTCGTCCGCGGCCTCCCGGCCCGGCTGCGCGGCGCCTCGGCGACGACGGCCGCCGCGGTGCTCGCCGGATTCCTGCTGGTGCTGACGGGGGCGGCCGCGCCCGCGCTGAGCCGTACCTACATCGACACCTTCCTGCTCGGCGGCCAGACCTCGCTGCTGGGCACGCTCCTGACGGCCATGGGCACGCTGGTGGCCCTGACGGGGCTGCTGACGTGGGTGCAGCAGGCGAACCTGCTGCGCGGCCGGATCGCGTCCGCGACGCTCGGCAGCGCGCGCTTCATGCGGCACCTGCTGCGGCTGCCGGTGCGCTTCTTCGCCCAGCGCAGCCCCGCCGACCTGGTGCAGCGCCTCCAGTCGCACGACACCGTCGCCGAGACACTCGCCCGCGACCTCGCGGCGGCCGGGGTGGACGCGGTCGTGGTGCTGCTCTACGCGGCGCTGCTGTGGACGTACGACCCGCAACTGACCGCCCTGGGCGTGCTGGTGGCGCTCGCGAACGTGGCGGCGATGCGGACGGTGGTGCGGATGCGCGCCACCGGCACCCGCAAACTGCGGGCCGACACCGCCCGGCTGACCAGCACCGCCTACAGCGGGCTCCAGCTGATCGAGACGATGAAGGCCACCGGGGGCGAGGACGGCTACTTCCGCCGCTGGGCGGGACAGCACGCCGCGACGCTGGAGGGCCGTCAGCGGCTCGGCGTGCCCGGCGCGGTGCTCGCCGTCGTCGCGCCCACGCTGGCCGCGGCCAACAGCGCGCTCGTCCTGCTGATCGGCGGCCACCGGGCCGTCGGGGGCGGGATCACGGTCGGCCTGCTGGTGGCCTTCCAGGCGCTGGTGACCGGTTTCACCGCGCCGGTCACCCGGCTCAGCGCGGTCGCCGGACGCGCGCAGGACCTCGCGGCGGACGTGGCCCGGCTCAAGGACGTGGAGAACTTCCCCGCCGACCCGGTCCACTCTCCCGCCCGCGCCGCCGCCCGCCCGGCCGACGCGCGCCGGCTCACCGGCCATGTCGTCCTGGACGGCGTCACGTTCGGCTACAGCCCGCTGGACCCGCCGCTGCTCACCGGCTTCTCGCTGGCGGTCGGCCCCGGCCGTCAGGTGGCGCTCGTCGGCGGCTCCGGCAGCGGCAAGTCCACGGTGGCCCGGCTCGTCGCGGGCCTGTACGAGCCGTCGTCCGGCGAGGTGCGGATCGACGGCCGGCGGCTGGCCGACCTGCCGCGCGCGGTGCTCGCGGCGTCGGTGGCCTTCGTCGACCAGGACGTCTTCCTCTTCGAGGGCACCGTGCGCGACAACGTGACGCTGTGGGACCCCTCGATCCCGGACGAGGCGGTGCGCGCCGCGCTCGCCGACGCCGCGCTGCTGGACGTCGTCACCCGGCGCCCCGGCGGCATCCACGGCCGGGTCGAGCAGGACGGCCGCAACTTCTCCGGCGGCCAGCGCCAGCGCCTGGAGCTGGCCCGCGCCCTGGTCCGCGACCCCGCGGTGCTGGTGCTGGACGAGGTCACCAGCGCGCTGGACGCCGAGACGGAGCGGCTGGTCATCGACAACCTCCGGCGGCGCGGCTGCGCCCGGGTGGTCGTCGCGCACCGGCTCAGCACCGTGCGCGACAGCGACGAGATCGTGGTGCTGGAGCGGGGCCGGATCGTCGAACGCGGCCGCCACGAGGGCCTCGCCGCGGCGGGCGGCCCGTACGCCGCGCTGGTCCGGGAGCGCTGACATGCCCCAGCACCCGGCGGGCCCCTTCCCCCCACGGTACGACCAGGTCCCGCCTGCGACCCCGGACCCGTACGCCCACGGTGGCCCGACACCCGGTCAACCGCTCTACGGCCAGGGGCTTTTCGCGGCGCCGGAGACGTACGCCGACGAGCCCGGCGGCCCGACACCCGGTCAGCCGCCCTACGAGGAGGCGCACTTCCCGGCCTCTGGGGATCGTCCGGGGTATCCGGATTCCGTCGTACGGGCGCTGGGCGGGCTCGGGGAGGCGGTCGACTGCGCGGGGACGAGCAGTGTCGCTCTCGCCGGGCCGGAGGGGCTGTGGCTGGTGACCGACGGCGCCATGGACCTCTTCGCGGTTGACGGTGACGGCGGCGGACGGTGGCACTTCCTGGGGCGGCTCGAACCCGGCACGGCGCTGCTGGGTCCGCCGCAGGGGCCCCACCACACGCTGGTGGGGCGCCCGTTGGCGGGGTGCGGGCTGCGGCGCGTCGGGCTGCGCGAGCTGTTCGCCGGGCCCGACCCGTACCGGCAGGCCGCGCCGGGCCCGTTGGAGGAGGCCTTCGCGCGGGGCGTGGGGCGCGGGCTGCGGCTGGTGTTCGAGGCCCGGGTGGACGGGCGGCCCGCCGCCGGGACCGCGGCGGCCGAGGACGACGTCCAGTGGGTGACCGTGGAGCCGGGCAGCGTCCGCTACGGCGCCGACTTCGGCCCGGACGCCGCCGGGCACCTGCTGATCGACGGCGCCCTGTGGCAGCGCATGGTGCGCCAGCAGGCGCGGCTGCTGGTCGCGCTGGGCCGGTGGATCGCCCAGCTGGAACACGCCCACGAGGAGCGCGCCGCGGCCGGGACGCGCGCGGGCGCCGCCGCCGGCGCCGAGGCCGACCGGCTGCTGCTGGCGGCCGCGGAAGGCGCGGCGGACTCCCCCGGCGGCCACGGGGCGGACGCGCTGCTCGCGGTGTGCCGGCTGGTGGGCGCGGCGGCGGGCGTGACGGTCGCGGAGCCCGCCGCGGGAGCGGCCGAGGACCGGCTCGGACCGCTGGACCGGATCGCCGTGGCGTCCGGTTTCCGCACCCGCGAGGTCGCGCTCGGCGCGCGCTGGTGGCGTACGGACGCCGGGCCGCTCGTGGGCCGTACCGCCGCGGGCGCTCCGGTCGCCCTGCTCCGGCGGCGCGGCGGATACACCGCCGTGGACCCGGCGGCCGGGCGGACGGTCCGGGTCCGCGCGGGCACCGCGGCGGGCTACGCGGACCGGGCCGTGATGTTCTACCGCCCGCTCCCGCCGGGCCCGGTGTCCGCGCGGCGCCTGCTGCGCTTCGGCCTGCGCGGCACCGCCGCCGACCTCGGCCGGCTGCTGGCCGGGAGCCTGGTCGCGGTAGGGCTCGGCGCACTGGTGCCGCTGGCCACCGGGCGGGTCCTCGGCTCGTACGTGCCGCGCGGCGAGAACGGGCTCATCACGCAGGCCGCGCTCGCGGTGATCGCGGCGACCGTGGTCTCCGCGGCCTTCATGCTGGTGCAGAACATCGCGGTGCTGCGGCTGGAGGGCCGGATCGAGGCGGCCCTGCAACCGGCCGTCTGGGACCGGCTGCTGCGGCTCCCCACCGGCTTCTTCGCCCGCCGCTCGACCGGGGAGCTGGCGAGCGCGGCGATGGGCGTCAGCTCGATCCGCCGGGTGCTGTCAGGGACGACCGCGGCGGCCGTGCAGGCCGGTACGGTCGCGGCGGTCAACCTGGCGCTGCTGCTCTGGTACAGCGTGCCGCTCGCGCTCGCCGTGCTCGGCATGCTGGCCGTCGTCCTGGCGGTGCTGGTGGCGGCGGGCCTGGCCCAGCTGCGGTGGCAGCGGCAGTTGGTGGAGCTCAGCAACCGGCTGGCCAACCAGGCGTTCCAGACGCTGCGCGGCCTGCCGAAGCTGCGGGTCGCCGCGGCCGAGAGCTTCGCGTACGCCGCGTGGGCGGCGGACTTCGCCCGCAGCCGCGAACTCCAGCGCAGGGCGGGCCGGGTGGCGAACACCGCCGCCGCCGTCAACGCCGTCTACCTGCCGCTGTGCACGCTCGCGGTCTTCGCCCTGCTCGCGGGCCCGGCCCGCGGCAGCCTGTCCCCCGCCGCCTTCCTGACCTTCAACTCGGCGGCCACGATGATGCTCTCCTCGGTCGGACAGCTCACCGGCGCACTGCTGTCGGCGGTCACGGTGCTGCCGATGGTGGAACAACTGCGGCCGGTGCTGGAGGCGGCCCCCGACGTGCCCGCGGGCAGCACCCGGCCCGGCGAGCTGACCGGCGCGATCGAGGCCGCCGCGGTGTCGTACCGCTACCCCGGCGAGGGGCCGCTGGTGCTGGACGAGGTGTCGCTGCGGATCGCGCCCGGCGAGTTCGTGGCGATCGTCGGACCCAGCGGGTGCGGCAAGTCCACGTTGCTGCGGCTGCTGATCGGCTTCGACGCGCCGCTCACCGGCAGCGTCCGCTACGACGGGCAGGACCTCGCGGCGCTGGACCGCGCGGCGGTGCGCCGCCAGTGCGGGGTGGTGCTCCAGCACGCGCAGCCCTTCAGCGGCTCGGTGTTCGACTGCATCCGCGGTGCGGGCGACCACACCGTGGAGGAGGCGTGGCAGGCCGCGGCCCTGGCGGGACTCGCGGCGGACATCAAGGCGATGCCCATGGGGATGCACACCGTCCTGCCGGACGGCGGCGGCGCCGTCTCCGGCGGCCAGCGGCAGCGCCTGATGCTCGCGCAGGCGTTCGTCCGCCGCCCGCGGATCCTCTTCCTGGACGAGGCGACGAGCGCGCTGGACAACGCGACGCAGCGCGCCGTGACCGCCGGCACGCGCGCCCTGCGAGCCACCCGGGTGGTCGTCGCGCACCGCCTGTCCACCGTCCTGGACGCCGACCGCGTCCTGGTGATGGACGCGGGCCGCATCGTCCAACAGGGCCCACCCGCCGACCTGCTGGCCGACACCACGGGCCCTTTCCACGCACTGGTACGCCGCCAGACCCTGTGAGACCCCCCCCCGCCCGTCTGCCCCGCCGGACGAGCACGGGCCGTCCCGCCGCCTGCCGCCCAGCGCCGGGGGGACGCACACACGTCCCAAACACCCCCGCCCCACGCCGTACGAACGCGAGACCCGTCCCACCACCTGCCGCCCGGCAGCCGTGGGGACGCGGACGAGTCCCGCCCGACCGCTCCCGGGCGCCCCGAACACCCGGACGGTCCACCGACCACCACCGGACGCCGTACGAGCACGGGCCGTCCCGCCGAACACCGCCGGACCGCGTGAGCACACCAGCCGTCCCGCACACCTGCCACCCCACGCCGTGAAGACGCACGCGAGCCCCACGCACCCCTGTCCGACGCCGTACCGGCGCCCGGCAGCGGGGGGACGCGGGACGCCGCTAGAGGGTGGGGTGGGCTGGGGGATGATGGGGGGATGACCGAATTCCTGGCCGTCGGGGAGAGCGTCGCCGACGTCGTCCGTACTCCCGGCGCTCCCGACGTCACGCATCCCGGCGGCAGTTCGGCCAACGTCGCCTACGGGCTGGCGCGGCTCGGGCGGGGGGTGGCGCTGCTCACCCAGCTCGGGGACGATCCGGCGGGCGGGCTCATCAGGGAGCACCTGGAGTCCGCGGGGGTGCGGGTGCTGACGGACGGGCGGACGGGGCAGGCCACGCCCACCGCCGTCGTCACGCTCGACGCGCGCGGCGCGGCGACGTACGACTTCGCGATCGGCTGGACTCTGCGGCCGGTGGACTTCCCGGCGGACGGCGTGCGGCACGTGCACCTGGGCTCGATCGGCGCGGTGGTGGCGCCGGGCGCGGACGCGGCGCGGGAGGTGACCGCGCGGCTGCGCGCGTCGGCGACCGTGAGCTACGACCCGAACGTGCGCCCCGCGCTCATGGGCGAGCGGGCCGCGGCCGCCGCGGCGGCGGAGCGGTGCGTGGCGCTCAGCGACGTCGTCAAGGCCAGTGACGAGGACCTGGCCTGGCTCTATCCGGGCGAGCAGCCCGGCGAGGTGGCGGCGCGCTGGCTGCGGCTCGGGCCCGCGGTGGTCTTCGTGACGCTCGGCGCGCAGGGCGCGCACGCCTTCACCGCGGCGGGCCGGGTAGCCGGTGCCCCCGTCCGCGCGGAGGTCGTGGATACCGTGGGGGCCGGTGACGCCTTCACGTCCGCCGCCCTGGACACCCTCAACGCGCTGGGGCTGACGGGCGCCGCCGCCCGCCCCCGGCTGGCCGCCGCCCTCGACGGGACCGTGCTGGCCCGCGTCCTGCACCGGGCCGGGACCGCGGCGGCCCTGACCGTCTCCCGCGCGGGGGCCCGGCCGCCGGACGCGGCGGAGCTGTCCGCGGCGGTCGCGGTACCGGCGCGCTGACGGCCCGCACCGCCGGGCGTGCGGGGCCCGCGGCGGGCCGGGCGGCGGAAACAGGGGTGCGGGCGGGAGCGACGACGGGTCAGACTCGCGGCATGACGCAGCGGATCACCCGAATCAATCCCGGGCGGCTCCACCCCACGCCCGGCTACCACCACGTCACCGTCGTGACGGCCGGGCGCACCGCCCACCTCGCCGGGCAGTGCCCGCTGGACGAGGCCGGCGACCTGGTCGGCCCCGGCTCGCTGGACGCCCAGGTCGACCGGATCGTCGAGAACGCCCTGATCGCGCTGGCGGCGGTGGGCGCCGGGCCGCGGGACGTGATCCGCTCGGTGATCTACGTCCGCAGCGACGACCGAGACAAGCTCGGCGCCGTCTGGCAGCGCCTCACCTCGTCCGCGCTGGCCGAGGCGTTCACCTCGGCCAGCACCCTGCTGGGCGTCACACAGCTCGGATTCGCCGGCCAGCTCGCCGAACTCGACCTCACCGCGGCCCTGCCCGACTGAGCCGCCCGCTCACCGCCCGGGAGCCGGGCACACCGCGCAGGCGGTGCCGCCCGCGGGCAGCGGTGCGCGGCACCGCGGGCAGGAGAAGACCGGCGGCCCGGCGGGCGGAACGGTGGGCGGCGGCGCGGAGGGCCACCTCTCGCGCCGCCCGGCGCCCGCCCGCGCGCGCAGGTTCCTCACCGCGGCCGGGACCGGGCGGGCGCGCAGGCCCGCGGCCGGAAGCGCCGACAGCAGCGTCGGGACGGCCGCCGCCACGAAGCACAGCCACAGCGGGAGGGCGCCCAGGGCCACTCCGGTGGCGGCGGTCCCTACGGTGTGCCCGGCGTTGAAGGCGCTGTTGACCCAGGTGCCGGCCCGGGTGCGGGCGTCCTCCGCGGCCTCCTCGTCCGCGAGCAGGTAGGCCGTGGACAGGGCGGGCGCGACGAAGGCGCCCGTGCAGCCGAGCACCGCGGCGAGCACGTACACGCCGTGCGCGAGCCCGGCGAGGGCGAGCGGCACCGGGAGCGCGGCCGCCAGCAGCGCGAGGCGGCGACGTGCGGGCGTCCGCCAGTCGCGGGCGCCGTACGCGGTGCCGCCGAGCACGCTGCCCGCCGAGACCGCGGCCTGGATCCAGGCGACCGCGGCGAGGTCGTGGTGCCCGCGGGCGAACGCGACGACCAGCAGTTCCTGCGCGCCCAGGGACACCCCGAGGGCGCCCGCCACGGCGGCGGGCACGAGCCACGCCGGGCGGCCCCGCGGCGGCGGCGACGGCTCCGCCGCGGGCGCGCCGGGCGGCGCCTTCACCGGCGGGACGGCGTCCCGCATCGCCGGTGAGGCGCACATCGCCAGCGTCCCCGCGACCACCAGGACGGCGCTCGCGCCCACCCCGGCGGCGGGGTTGCCGGCCGCGATGACGACACCGGCCAGCAACGGGCCGACGACGTACAGCACTTCCTCGGCGACGGTGTCCAGCGCGAAGGCCCGCTGGCGCAGTCCGGGGTCGGGCACGAGGGCGCTCCACAGGGTGCGCATGACCGGGCCGAGCGGCGGCGAGCACACGCCCGCCGCGAGGGTGAGCGCCACGAGCAGCGGGCGCGGCGTGCCGGGCGACCAGGTCGCGGCGGTGAGCGCCAGCAGCACCGCCCCGTAGGCCGCGGCCAGGAGCGGGAGGACGCGGCGGGGTCCGCGCCGGTCGATGAGACGGGCGCGCAGCGGCGCAAGCGCGGAGGCGCCGAGCCCGAAGCAGGCGACTGCGGCGCCCGCCCAGGCGTAGGAGCCGGTCGTGCGGGTGAGGGCGACGGCCAGCGGGACGAAGACCGTTCCGTAGGAGAGGCGGCCCAGCAGTGCCGGGCCGAAGGTCCGCAGGACGTGCGGCCTGCGGAGGACGGCGGAGTACGCCGGTCGTGCGGGGGACGCGGACATGGGTGTTCCTCGACGTCGCGGCGCCGGGCGACCGGCGCGCCGATGGGGGACGCGAGAGGGCCGCCACCCGCGGCTTCACGGGGCGGCCGGGCCCGGCCTACACACGGTGGAGGAACATGCCCCGCACGGTAGCAGCGCGCGTCGCCGCCGGGGAGCGGTCGCGGCGGA
The DNA here is from genome assembly GCF_053604375.1 of Streptomyces sp. NPDC004031. Classification (NCBI taxonomy): domain Bacteria; kingdom Bacillati; phylum Actinomycetota; class Actinomycetes; order Kitasatosporales; family Streptomycetaceae; genus Streptomyces; species Streptomyces sp. NPDC004031. The sequence goes on from NZ_JBSGHL010000004.1 coordinate 21,926, forward strand.
ATCCGCCGCGTGGGGCGGGGTTGAGAGGCCGTCAGCACGGCGTGCGGCCCCGCCGGGAAGGAGTCCGCGCCGGGCGACGCCGCCAACCGGAGAACGGAGCCGGGGTCGGATCCGGTACGGGCGCTGCCTGCCAGCGGCCGGTGGCGAGACCGCACCCCGGGGGCGGCGCCCGGCCGCCGGGGCCGGGCGCCGGGGCGGGTCAGGACACCGGGACGGGTGCGGGGCGGGACAGGTGGCGGGTGAAGAAGGCGACCGCGCTGTCCGCCTCGAAACGCGGAACCTCCTTGTGGCGGCCCGTGTTGGCGTGCAGCGTCTTCTCCCGCGAGCCGATGGCGTCGAAGAGCGCGAGTCCGGCGGCGCGCGGGATGTGCTCGTCGTCCCACTGGAGCGCGTACTGCACCGGGACGGTGACGCGCGCGGCCGTGTCGGCGACCGTGTCGGGCCAGAACATGCCGAGGACGGCGGCGGTGATCCGCGGCTCGTCCGCGATCAGCGGGATGCCGATCGCGGTACCCATGTTGAGGCCGAAGTAGCCGACGGGCCCGTCCGGGCCGATCTCCGGGAGCTGCTGGAGGGCGTCCAGCGTGGCCCGCCACTCCGGTACGGCGCGCTCGGCGATGCGGGCGTTGTGCCGGACGACGATCGGGCCGACGGGCTCGCCCGCCGTCATGGCCTGCCGCAGTGCGGCGACCTCCCGTTCGTCGTCGGCGCTGAGCGGGCGACCGTTGTGCCCGGGGGCGTCGATGACGGCGACGTGGAAGCCGCCGGCGCGGACGAGGCGTTCGGCGCGACCGGTCATTCCCGGCCATTTCTTGTGGGTGCCGCCGCCGTGGCCCATGAGGACCAGCGGGGCGCGGCCGGTGCTGTCGGCGTTGTCGGCGTTGTCGGCGGGCGACCAGAGCACGCCGGGGACTCCGGCGACGGTGAAGTCGCGTTCGCGCAGGCCGTCCGCCGTGATCGTCTCGGCGGTGAACTGTACAGAATTCACAGGGTGTTGCCTTTCGGGAGTGCCATGTGTGTGGGCGCTCCCGGGGGACGTGTACTCAGTCGCCCGCAGCCGTGCGGCAGGACGGGAGCACCCATGTGCGTACTGCGTTCACGGGTCTCACCTCCTGCGTCGATTGCAACGGCCGAGAAGAAAGCTACACCGACGCGGTCCCCGTCCGCGCCTCATTTTTTCCGGTTCCTTTCCGGGCGCGGAAGAGCCCCGTGCGGGCACGGCGGTGCCCCGCCGGAAGGGGGAGCCGCGGCGGGGCACCTCGGGGGTGGGGCAAGCATGCGCCTGCGCACATGCCGCGGCCATACGACACTCGGCGTATCCCGCGAGGCGCCCGGCGGTTCAGAGCGGGAGCACGGGCCGGGTGGAGCAGTCCTCCCAGCAGTCCTCGCCCTCGGGGCCGTGGACGTACTCGGCCATGCCGGGGTTGCGGTTGGCGGTGGCCAGCGGCAACCAGCCCAGCAGATTGCCGTAGCCGCCGCACACCGACTCCCCGCCGTCGCCGCCGTGGACGGCGCCGGGGTCGGTGGACAGCTCCGCGCGGTAGGTGTCGTGGGCGATGCGCAGTCCGAAGGCGTTCGGCCCGGCGTGCGGGCCGTCGCGCCCGTCGAGCGGGATCGTGTCGAGCGGGCACGTGTCGCCCCACCGGAAGAGCGTGCCGCGGCCCGCCCCGCACGCGTACTCCCACTCGTCGGGGCTCGGCATCCGCAGGCCCTGCCCGGCGAGGACGGCGGCGGTACCGGCGGGCGGCTCGTCCAGTGCCTCGTCCCGTACGGCCGCGAGGAACGCGCCCAGCCGCACCCGGCGGGCGGGGCTGAGCACTCCGGCGAGGTGTGCCCGCAGGTCGGCCCCGTGGCCGAACCCCTGGGCCGCGCTCGCGGCGTAGTCGGCGGCCTGCTCCGCGCCGGGCGCCCACCGCTCCAGGTCGAAGCCCAGCGCGGCCGTCCCCCCGGGTATCAGGGCGAACTCCCGCTCCGCGCGCGCGATCAGCGCCCGGTACGCCACACCGCCCGCCGCGTCCGCTCCTTCCGCCTCTTCCACCGCCAGCACCTTCCCGCCGACCGCCGCGGCGGCCTCCCGGGCGAGGCGGCGCGCTCCGGCCGGGTCGAGCGCGTTCCAGTCGGCGAGGGTGAGTTCTGCGAGCTGCGGCATGCCCCGCAGTCTGGCACGCGCCTGTGACAGGCCCGCCCCGGTCGCCGGTCGCCGGTCGCGCATCGCCGCTCGCGCATCGCCGGTCGCGCCGGATATCCGGCGGCGGCCCGCGCGGCACGCGGATAGCCTCCCGCCATGGACGGGGAGTGGCGGGCGCGGGAGGAGCGGGCGGTGGGCGCCGTCGTCGGCGCGGCGGTGGGCGACGCGCTGGGCGGACCCTTCGAGTTCGGGCCGCGGGGCGCGTTCTCGGCGCGCTTCCCCGAGCCGGGGGCCGGTGGCGAGATGGGCGGCGGCGGGGGCTGGGACCCGGGCGAGGCGACCGACGACACGCAGATGGCGGTCCTGGTCGGCGAGTCCCTGCTCGACCGGGGCGGGCTGGACCTGCCCGACGTCTTCGCGCGCTTCCGGCGCTGGGCGGCGGCCGATCCCAAGGACATCGGACTCCAGACCGAGGACGTGCTCACCAACGGCCTGCCCTGGGACGCCGCCGCGGCCGCCCATTTCGCGGTCAACGCGCGGGCGGCGGGCAACGGCGCGCTGATGCGTGCGGCCACCTCCGCGGTGTACTTCGCGGCAGCGGGCCGGGAGGCGACGATGGACGCCGCCCGCCGGCTGTCCGCCCTCACGCACGGCGATCCGGCGGCGTGGGAGGGCACCGCCGTCTTCCACGAGCTCGTCCGGCTGGCGCTGCTCGGCGCCGATCCGCTCGCCGCCCTCCCGGACGTCCTGCTCGCGCTGCGGCCCGCGCACCGCGGGCGGTACGCGACGGTGCTCGCGCCCGACTGGACCCCGGAGCGGGCCACGGAGTTCAACGGGGCGGTGTGGCCGTGCCTCGGCTCGGCGGTCTGGGCGCTGCGGACCACCGGCGGCTACGAGGAGGCGGTGCGCGCCGCGGTCGATCTCGGGGGCGACACCGACACCGTCGCCGCGGTCACCGGGGGCCTGGCCGGTGCGTACTACGGGGCGGGGGCGGTCCCGGAGCGGTGGACGCGGCCGCTGCACGTGCCGCTGCCGGGCTTCGGGGGGCGGGTGCTGACGGCGGACGACCTCGCCTGGCTGGCCCGGCGGCTGGCGGCCTGAGGTGACGCGCGGTCAGGGGGCGCTGAGCTTGGCCGGGTCGGGGGCGAAGACGGTCATCCAGTGGGGGTCGAGGCGGAAGTAGACGACGTCGCGCTCCCAGTCGAAGGCGTCGGCGCCGTAGAAGTCCTTGAGGTAGGCGAGCAGGCCGGGCCATTCGGGGTCGGGGTCGCCGTCCGCGGGGTTGAGGGCGACGGCGTCGCCGTGGGTGAAGACGCCGAGGTCCTCACCGCGCATGTGGGCGGCGCTGGCGGCCGGGCGGGCGGTGAGGTGGCGGGCCTTGGCGGCGGTGCGGGCGGTGCCGAAGTACCAGCGGCCGTGCAGGAAGTGGCCGTCCGCGCCGCTGATCCGCGGTTCGCCCTTGGCCGTCACGGTGGACAGCGCGAGCGTGCACATGCCGGTGAGGACGGCGGTGAGCTGCTCGGCGGTCATGGTGCGGCCGGTGAAGATGGAACGCAGGTGGGAGGTGGAGTCCGACAGCGAGGCGTCGAGCAGGGCCTGGAGCGCGGCGGTCTCCTCGGGGGTTTCACGCATCGGCACACTGTAGCCAGCCGCGTCCCGTCCCGTGGCGAGCGGCGCCGGGAAGGGCTACTGCGCGGCGAAGCTCGTGAAGCGGTGGTCGCGGGCGCGGCTCGCAGGGTGGCCGAGGCGGACGTCGGTGAGCAGCCGCAGCAGGAACTCGCCCGCGCCGCAGTCGTGCTGCTCGTCCTCGCGGCCTTCCGTCCGGGCGACGACCGGCCAGGCGCCGGGGTCGCCGGGGCGGGTCCGCCAGAGCAGGACGAGGCCCTGCTCGGAGCACGCCCAGGGCAGCAGGCCCTCCGCGGCCGGGTCCGTGAGCTCGTCGGGGGTCCACGGCGCGAGGTCGGGGGCGGGCACGAGGACTTCCACGCAGCCGTCGAAGCTGCCCTCCCCGAACACGTCCGCGATCTCCTTGTAGTCGGCGGGCAGCCGGGTGCCGAGGGCGGCCTCGATCGCTGGCCAGTCGGCCCGCGGGCCGGGTATCGGCTCCCAGCCGGTGACGGTGCGCAGCCTGTCGGCCCAGCTCGTGCCCGGTGGGAAGCCGTCGACCGCCGGGTCCGCGCGGTGGGCGGCGACGGCGACGGTGCGCGGGCCCTGCGCGGTGGCGGCCAGGCCGCAGCCCAGCCAGCGGTCGCGCAGCGGCCAGCCGCGCAGCTCCAGCAGCTCGCCCGCGGCGAACGGCTCGGTCAGCGCGCGGCCGGTGCGCTCGGTCAGCGTCGGGTCGACGAGGCCGCCCGCGGCCAGGTTGCGGTGCCGGCCCGCCAGCCGGGTCAGCGCCGCGACGAGGCCGCGCAGATCGGCGTCCTGAGGGGCGGTCAGAACGACGGGCGCGCCGGGCTGCGGCGGCTCGCCGTCGGTGAGCCGCCGGATCGCGGCGGCGAAGGGGCTGCTGTCCATGCCCCCCAGTGAACACCCCAGCACTGACAGCGAGGTCCGCGCCCGGGGCGGCGCCGGGCGGCACGGCGGACGGGCCGGATCGGCGCCGCGCCGCGACCGCCGGGCGCCGCGCACGGAGCGGGACGCCCCCTCCGCGTGTGAGGGGGCGCCCCGGGGTCGTGCGCTGCGGCCGTCAGGGGGTGTACGGCGGCGGCTCGTGCGGGCGGACCGGTTCCGGGCGGCCCCGGTACGGGCGGCCGATCGGGCCGCGGGCCAGCCGGTGCCCGCCGAGCGCGGCGGCCACGGCGAGCAGCCCGCCGCCGGCCGTCCACAGCCAGCGCGGCGACCACCAGGTCCCGGCCCAGCCGCCGCCGGGCGAGATGTCCGGGGCGCTCGCGGAGACCACGGGCGCCACCGAGCCGTCGACGGCGTCGCGGCCCGCGGTGCCGTCCGAGGTCACCTCGACGGCGGCGCGGAAGGGCTGGCCGAGGTCGGCCTCGGGGACGTCGAGGGCGGTGAGCCGCAGGTAGTACGCGCCGCGCAGCGGGTCGTTGGACCAGGTGTCGGCCCAGGCCCGCACGGTGCGCAGGTGGCAGACCAGCTCGACGCTCGCGGCGTTCGCGGCGGCGGTGCGGGTCTGCGCGCCGTAGCGGCAGGCCTGGCGGCGGCGCAGGCCGTCGTAGACGTCGATCTGCCAGGTGGAGGCGCTGTGCGCGGCGGCGGTCCCGGAGCCGGAGCCGAACGTCACGGTGGCCTTCACGGTGACGTGCTGCCCGGCGTCGGCGGGCACCACCCAGTACAGGTAGTCGCCCGCGGAGGCGCTGGCGGTGGCCTGCTCGCCCTGCTTGAGCGCCACCGCGGTGCGGAAGTTGGTGCCGGCCTCGGTGGGCGGGCCGTCGTCGCCCGCATCGGTGGAGCCGTCGGTCGCGGTCGCCGTGGCGCTCGGGGTGTCGTCGGCCAGGGCGTGCCCGGCGGGCAGCGCGACCGCGGCGGCCGCGAAGAGCAGCGCGGCGGCCAGTCGTCGTACGTTGCGCATCAGGAGGCCCTTCCGGTGTTCAGCCGCCAGCGGGAGATCCAGCCGGTCAGCAGGCCGGCGACAGCGCCGGTGAGGGTCAGCAGGCCGAGCAGCCACCAGCCGCGGCCGAGACCGAAGAAGGCGACGTCGGAGGGCTGGTCGGGGCTCGGCACCAGGTCGATGGCGAGTTCGACGGGCAGGCCCGGGGTGGTCTTGACGGCGGGCGGCGCGGAGAAGGAGTTGCCGACCTGGAGGCACACGGTCTCCGGCGGCGTGTCGTCGTCAGCCTTCGGCTTGGGGTAGCGGATGCCCGCGGAGACGGCGTCGGTGCGGCCGGTGCCGCCCTCGTCGTCGCGGACGATCTCCCGGCCGTGCGTGGTGACCCCGCGCAGCAGCACCCCGTAGTTCGCGTTGACGGCGCGGTCGTCGGCGATGGTCGCGGACGCCCGCAGCTCCTTGCCCGGCGGCACCTCGACGCGGTACCAGCGGTTCTCGGAGAAGGTCTCGCGGTCGGAGTACAGGCCCGCCTTGAGCAGGGGCGCGTCCTTGCAGCTGTCGGCGCCCTGGGTGGCGACGGGCGTGACGACCCGGTCGGTGCTGCGCTTGACGAGCTGCTTGACCTTGCTGGTCAGCTGGTTCTTGTGCTGGACGGTGGTGTACGTGCCGCCGGTGGCCTCGGCGATGCAGCTGAGCTGGTTGCGGGTCTTGGAGTCGGGGATCAGGCCGAGCGTGTCGATGACCAGGTGGATGCCCTGGGAGGCGATGTCACGGGCGACGTCGCAGGGGTCGGCGTTGCAGGTGTCCTCGCCGTCGGTGATGAGCACCATGCGGCGGGTGCCGTCGCCGCCCGCCTTGAGGTCGTCGGCGGCGGCGAGCAGCGCGGGGCCGATCGGCGTCCAGCCGGTGGGGGCGAGCGTCGCCACGGCGGTCTTGGCCTCGGTGCGGTCCAGCGGTCCGACCGGGTAGAGCTGCCGGGTGTCCTTGCAGCCGGTCTTGCGGTCGTTGCCGGGGTAGTCCGCGCCGAGGACGCGTATGCCCAGCTGGACCTCCGGCGGCGTCGAGTCGAGGACGTCGTCGAAGGCCTGCTTCGCGGCGGACATCCGGCTCTGCCCGTCGATGTCCTTGGCGCGCATCGAGCCGCTGACGTCGAGGACGAGTTCGACCTTCGGTGCGGGCTGCGCCGCCGGTTCGCCGTCGTCGGCGGCGGCGCCGGCGGGCAGCAGCCCGCAGACGAGGGTGGCCAGTAGGCCACCGGCCATTCCCATGGCCAGCAGTCTTCTCGTGATCATCGGAGGATCGTAGTGAAGGTCCGTGACAATCATGAAGTCGGCTGGTCAGCGCGGTGGCCTGACGGCCCACCGGCTCGTGCCGGGGTGCCGCGCGGGCGATTTCCTGACGGGCCGCCACCGCGGGCGGACGCCGGGGCTCAGGCCGGGGACAGCTGTGCGGCGCGGCCCGCGGCGTGGGCCGCGGCGTGGGCCGCGGCGGCCCGCGCCAGCGCCCGGACGAAGGCGTGCGGGCGGCTTCCGTCGCCGGACAGCTCGGGCTGGAAGAGCGCGGCCAGGAAGAAGGGGTGGCCGGGGAGTTCGGCGACCCGGACCTCCCCGTCGCCGTCGGTACCGCTGAAGCGCAGGCCGTGCGCCCGCAGCACGTCGAGGTGGCCGGGGGCCAGGCCGTACGAGCAGTTGTAGCGCTCCACCGACCGCTCGGCGCCGAGCACGCTGCGGGCCAGCGATCCCTCGGCCACCGTGACCGTGCCCTCGTGGCCGGCGAGGGAGCAGGCGAGCGGGACGACCAGCAGATCGGCGGGGTCCGCGCCGGGCGGCCGGTCCTCGGCGTGCGACGCCCCGGCCAGACCGCACACGTGCCGGGCGAACTCCAGCACCGCGTACTGGAATCCGCCGCAGCTGCCCAGGAACGGGATGCCCCGCTCACGGGCGGTGCGCACCGCGGTGAGCGCGCCGCGCTCGCTGCGGTAGGGGCTGCCGGGCAGCAGCCACACGGCGTCGAAGGCGGCGAGGGCGGCGGCGTCCTCGGCGTCGGCGGTGGGGATCCAGTAGGCGTCGAGGAGAAGGCCGTCGCGGGCGGCCAGCGCGTCGAGGATGCCGGGGACGCGGGTATGGGCCCGGACGCCGGGCGAGCGGTCACCGACCAGGGCGACGCGCGGGGCGGGGACTTCCGGTACGGCGGCAGCCGCCGTCTGGGGTGCGGTCATGCCGCCATCCTGGCCCGGCCGCCGAGACAAGCGCCAACGATGATGTGTGACCTGTCCATCAGGAATACTGATGGGCGTGGATCCGCACCTGCTCCGTACGTTCGTCACCGTCGCGCGCCTCGGCTCCTTCTCGGCCGCCGCGCGCGAGCTGGGCTACACGCAGTCGGCGGTCTCGCAGCACGTCGCCGCCCTGGAGAGCGACCTCGGGGCGGTGCTGCTCGGGCGGCGGCCGGTCGCGCCGACGCCCGTCGGGGTGCGGCTGCTGGAGCACGCGGAACCGCTGCTGCTGCGGCTGGCGGCCGCCCGCGCGGACATCGCCCGGCTGACCGCCGAGCCCGCCGCCCGGCTGACCGTCGGGGCGGTCCCCACCGCACTGACCGGCCCGCTCGCCGCGGCTCTGGCCGGACTGCGCCGCGGCCGCCCGCTGCTGGAGGTGACGGTACGGGTGCTGGGGCGCGCCGCCGTCGTGGGCGGCGTCACCGCCGGGGAGCTGGACGCGGGCCTCGTCGACGGGGCGGCCGCGCCCGGCGATCCGCTGGACCTTGCCGACACGGCGCCGCTGGCCGCGTTCGCCGTCGCCGAGGAGGCGCTCGCCGTCGCGCTGCCCGCCGGGCACCCGCTGGCGGGCCGCGCGGGGGTGGGCCTCGCCGACCTGTCGCAGGCCCGCTGGATCGACGCCCCCGGCACCGCGCTGCCGCTCGCCCGGCTGCGGACGGTGAGCGGCACGGAGGGCTTCCGCGCGGCCCTGCGCTACGAGGGCGCGGACGTGCGGGGGCTGCTCACGCTGTGCGCCGCGGGGCACGGCCTCACGGTGCTGCCCGCCGCGGCGCTGCGCGGGGCGCCGGGCGTGCACGCCGTCCCCGTTACCGCCCCGCGGCTGGTGCACCGCACCGAGATCCTGCACGCGAGGTCCCCGGCCGCGCAGGTGGCGCTGCTCGCGGCGGCGCTCACCGCGGCGCCGCCGCGCGGGCCTCGGCCGCCCGCCGTACCGCACCAGCCGGGTGACGACTCGCGGGCGGGCGGCGGCACGCGGCCGTGAGAAAAAGATCCCCCCTTCCCCGCCCAGTCCCGGCGGGCCGCGGTGTCCATCCCTGCGGTTGCCGGGAACGGCGGCCCGCGGCCGGGAAGCGGCCGCGGAGCACACGGAGCGAGGGAGCCCGTCATGGGGAGAATCGTCGTGCACGAGAACGTCTCGGTCGACGGCGTGATGCAGGATCCGACCGGCGACGAGGGGTACGCGAGCGGCGGGTGGTTCGCGCGGATGCCGGAGGAGGTGTTCGCGGCGTGGGGCGAGGTCGAGTACCAGGAGGCGCGCGACTGCTCGGCGTGGCTCATCGGGCGGGGCACCTACCGGTGGTTCGCGCAGCGGTGGGCCGCGCGCGAGGGCGCGTGGGGGGACAGGCTGCGCGCGGTGCCCAAGTACGTGCTGTCGTCGACGCTGGCGGACGCGCCGGAGTGGGCCAACTCCTTCGTGGTGAAGGGCGACCCGGCGGTGGCGGCGGCGCGGCTGCGCGACGAGGTGGACGGGGACGTCCTGGTCTACGGCAGCCGCCCGCTCGCGCAGGCGCTGCTGGAGGCGGGCCTGGTCGACGAACTGCGCCTGATGACGCACCCGTTCGTCCTCGGTGCCGGCGGTGAGCGGCTCTTCCCCGACAAGGGGGCGATGCGCGGGCTGCGGCTGGCGGGCGCCCGGGAGATCGGCGGCCACCTCGCGCTGCTGACCTACCGTCCGCTGTGACGGGACGGGCCCCGGAGCCGGACTTGGCGAAGTCTTTACAACCCGGGGCCCGCCCGTGTCGTCTCTGCCCTCGAATCCCGGTCCGGCCGGCCGCGCGACATGACGTGCGGCCGGCCGCCGGAGAAACGAGGGACGGGACATGCGCAGTACCTCAGTCGCCGCCGGTACGGCGGCGGTCCTCGCGGTGGCGGTCGCGGGGGCCGTCCCCGCCGTCGCCTCGGCCCCGGTGGGCCGGGCGCCCGGCACCCCGATGTGCGCCACCTCGCAGCTGACCGCGTCGCTCGGCGGCGGGGACGGGGCGGCGGGCAGCGTCTACCGCTATCTCGTGCTGACCAACCACAGCGCGACCACCTGCCACCTCACCGGCTACCCGGGCGTGTCGGTGCTGGACGCCAACGGCAAGCAGATCGGCGCCCCGGCCGACCGCCAGCCGAGCCGCTACGCGCCGGTCGTGCTGAAGCCCGGCGCGTCGGCGAGCGACACCATCCGCACCGTCAACCACATGGGGACGTGCCTGCCGACGTCGGCGAAGGTGCGGATATACCCCCCGGGCAACACGGCGTCGCTGGTGATCCCGGGTGAACTGACCATCTGCGACAAGACCTTCACGATCACGCCGATGGCCGCGGGCAAGAACGGCAGCGACCCGGTGGGCACGCCCGCCCCGACGCACGGCACCAAGCCCTCGCCGACGAACCCCGGCCAGGTCACGACGGTCCCGAAGGGCGCGCCGGACACCGGGCTCGCCGCGACGGGCGGTAGCGGCAACGGCGGGCTGACGGCCGGTCTTGCGGCGGGCGCGGCGGCGCTCGCGCTGGGCGGTCTGGGCGTCGCGGCCTCCCGCCGCCGCTCCCGGGGCTGAGCGTTGGCCGGCTCCCGTCGCGTACCTGAGGCCGGGGAGGCAGCCCCTCGCCTCCCCGTGCCCCCGGCGCGTCCTCCCGCCGCCGCCCGGCCTTCCGGCGGCGGGAGGACGCGCGTTCCCCGACGGGCCCGCGAGCGGTCCGGGGCGCGTCGCGCCCCGTGGGCCGCCGCGGTGCTCGCGGCGCTCGCCGTCGGCGTGTCGGCCTGCAACGGGACCGGCACGGGTCCCGCGCCCGCGGGTTCCGGCACGTCCGGCGGCGCGGCGCCGCCCACCGCTTCGGCGACGGCCACCCCCGGCACCGCGCGGACGGTGCCCGGCACGCCGATGGCGCGGTCGTCGCCGGAGCGGCTGAGGATCCCCTCCCTCGGCGTGGACACCCCCGTCATGGCGCTGGGCCTGGCGCCCGACGGCGAGGTGAAGGTGCCGCCGATCGAGGCGCACTCGCCCGCCGGGTGGTACGACGGCTCGCCGACGCCGGGCCAGACCGGCCCGTCGGTGCTGCTCGGGCACGTCACGGTCGGCGCGTACGGCGACGGGGTCTTCCGTCACCTGGACCGGATGCGGCCGGGCGACCGGGTGCAGGTCGAGCGGGCGGACGGCAGCGTGGCGACGTTCGCCGTCGAGCGGGTGCAGACGGTGTCCAAGGCGCACTTCCCCACGCAGGAGGTGTACGGGAACGTGGACCACCCCGCGCTGCGTCTCATCACCTGCGGGGGCACGAAGCTGACCGGCGGTGGCGGTTACCCGGACAATGTGATCGTCTACGCCTCGCTGGTCGCCGGCTCGTGAACGACTGGCCCGCCGCGGTCGGCGGCCCGGCGGCCGAGGTGAGGAGGGGCGTCATCCGGCAGTACGAAGAACGCGCCGCCGCCGAACTGTTCGAGGCCGTCTACCCGAGGCTGGCGGGCTGGTGCCGCCGCCTGGTGGACGACGACGGCACCGCCCACGAGGTGGCGGCCGAGGCGTTCACCCGGCTGTGGGCCCGCTGGACCCGGGTCGAGGAACCGACCGGCTTCCTCTATGTGACGGCGGCCAACCTGGTGCGCGACCACTGGCGCAGAATGGAGCGCGAGCGGCGCGCGCTGCGCCGGGTGTCGGCCGAGCAGTCCCTGCACGCGCAGACGGAGGCCCACGACCCGTCGGTGCGGATGCTGGTGCAGTCGCTGCCGGAGCGGCTGCGCAACCCGGTGCTGCTGTACTACTACGCGGATCTGCCGGTCCGTGAGGTGGCCGCGCTGCTGGGCCGCCGGGAGGGCACCGTCAAGGCCGACCTGCACGCCGCCCGCGAACTGCTCCGCGCCCGACTCGAAGGACACCATGACCGGATTTCCTGACGACCTGGGGGGCGCCCCCGAGGGCCCCGGCCCGGAGGAGCCGCTGCTGCGGCAGCCGCCGGGGTATCTGGCGCCGCCGCCCGGCTCGTTCGGGCAGATCCGGCGGCGCGCCGCGCGCCGGCGCCGGCTGCGCACGGCGGGCGGCGGGGTCGCGGCGGCCGCGGTGCTCGCCGGGTCGGTGTACCTGGTCGGCGCGCTCACCCCGCAGGGCACCGACGACCGGGTGAGCCCGCCCGCGACGGACACGCAGACCGGCCCGGCCCTGCCGACCACCCGGCCCGCGCCGCCGGTGACGACCGAGCCGCGGGCCACCCCCGGCACGCACAGCGCGCCCCCGCCGTCCGGCCCGTCCCCGGCCACGTCCTCCCCCGCGCAGGACACCCCGACCGTGCCGGGCACCCCGTCCTCCCCCGGCCACGGCTCGACGACGCCGATGTGCGCGGCCTCGCAGCTGACCGCCTCGCTCGGCGGCTCCGACGGCGCGGCGGGCAGCGTCTACCGCTATCTGCTGCTCACCAACCACAGCGCGACGGCCTGCCATCTCACCGGCTATCCGGGCGTGTCGGTGCTGGACGCGAACGGCAAGCAGATCGGCGCCCCGGCCGACCGCCAGCCGATGGGCTACGCGGCGGTCGTGCTGAAGCCGGGCGGGGCGGCGAGCGACACCATCCGCACCGCCAACCACATGGGCACCTGTCGCCCCACGTCGGCGAAGGTGCGGGTCTATCCGCCGGGCAGCCGCGCCTCGCTCGTCGTCGACGGTCAGTTGACGGTCTGCGACGAGCTGTTCACCATCACACCGCTGGCCGCGGGCCGCACCGGCAACCCTCCGGCCTGAGCGGACGGCGCCGTTCGGCGGCCGTGCGGCGCCTGCCGTCCGCCCCGGGCAGGGGACGGACGGCAGGCCCCCAAGGGTTCAGAGCCGGCCGGCTCCGGCGCCGTGGTCGACGATCTGCGGGACGGCCCGCGGGTTGTCGAGGTGGGTGCGCGCGACCGGTGTCCAGCCCGCACCCCGCGCGATCGGCGTCGCCGGGTTGGCCGCGTCGAACGCGCCGAGCAGGTCGGCCGGGCGCCCGTTGACGTAGTTGTGGTCCTCCGTCATCGCGGTGCCCTTCCAGTACGCGATGGTGCGGTCCGCGGTCACCCCGGCGGGCAGGGTGAACGCGTTGTACTGCGCGACGAGTTGCGACTGCACGCCCACGCCGAGGCTGTAGACGTAGTCGGCCCCGTCCGTGACGTCGTAGTGGTTGTTGTAGGCGTCGACCTGCCCGAAGCGGACCCGCGGGGCGCGCTCGCCGATGTCCCGGAAGAGGTTGTGGTGGAGGGTCACCCGCAGCTTGCCCGCGTCCGTCGCGGCGGCGCCGTCGCTGTTGCCGAACAGCAGCGTCTTGTCGTGGTCGAGGAAGGCGTTCCAGGAGGCGGTGACGTGGTCGGCGCCCTTGACGACGTCCATCTCGCCGTCGTGCTGCTGGTAGATGCGGCCGAAGTAGTACGGCTGGGCGGCGTCGGGGCGGCGGCCGTCGGTGAAGGTGTTGTGGTCGACCCACACATGGGTGGCGCCGGTGAGCACGAGGTTGTCGTACTCGGAGTTCCAGTTGCCGTCGGCGGTGTCGGTCGGGTCCCACTGCGGGAAGCAGTCGAATGCGTCCTCGAAGGTGAGGTTGCGGACGATGACGTTGTCGACGCCCGCGACCTGGAGGTCCAGGCCGAGCAGCGTCGGGTCGTGCCCGACGCCGACGATAGTGGTGTTGGGTCCGACCTTGAGCTCGACCTGGAGGGCCTGCCTGGCCGCGGACGCGGCACGCGCGTCCTCCAGCGGGCCGGACGGCACCTCGTCCCGTCCCCAGACCGCCGGGTCGTACGCGGCGAGGTAGGCGTCCAGGCTGTAGCCGTCGGTGGCGTAGTCGTCGCAGGACAGCGGATTGCCCGCGGCGTCTGCGTTGCCGTCGACGGTGCCGGATATCTGGATGATCTTCGGGACGGCGCTGCCGCCGTCCAGCGCGGCGGCCAGCTCCGCGCGGTCGGTGACGGTGTAGACGTGCGCGGCGTCGGCGGCCGCGCCGCCGGTGGTGCCGCCGTCCTGGGAGGCCCAGCCGTCGTGGGCGGGCAGCGTCTGGCGGGCGTAGTGCGGCGGCTTGGCGGTGTGCCCGCCGGGCGCGCGGTGCGCCGGGGCGGCGGCCAGCATCAGGGGGGCGGCGGAGACGAGCATGGCGATCAGCGGAACATGGCTCTTGCGCACGTGCGGCTCCCGGTGGGGGTGAAGGAGAGGGCGTGACGGTGCAGAGAGGGGTGGGGGCGGGCGGGGCCGGGGCGCGTGGACCGGCCCCGCCGCGGGCTCACTTCTTCTTGTTGTGCGCGAGGAAGTCGGCCTGGGCGTCGTTGATCTTGCCCGCCAGCTCCTCGGCGAAGTCCTTCGCGGTCATCTTGCCGAGCAGCACCTTCTGGAAGTCCGGCTCGGTGTCGGCCTTGGTGATGTTGTTCCAGTCGGGCAGGTAGTACGGGAACTGGACGATCTTGGTCCCGGGGTCGTCGAGCGACTCCATCGCCGTCTTCGTCGGCCTGGCGTCGTTGATCCACGCGTCGTGCGCGGCACCGGTGTTGGCCGGGATGGCGCCCGCCGACCGGTTCCAGAGGCTGTTCATCTGCGCCGAGGCGGCGAACTCGATGAACTTCCACGCCGCCGACTTGTTCGTGCTGCTCTTGAACAGCCCCAGCCCGTCGACCGGGTTGGAGACGATGGTGCGCACCCCGCCGTCCTGGGACGGCGGCAGCGTGACGCCCTCGATCCCGTCCTTGCCGAAGGCCTTCACATGGTCGTTGTACGAGCCGAGGTTGTGCTGCAGCATGCCGACGGTGCCGTGGTCGAACTCGGCGACCATGTTGACGAAGTCGTTGTTGAGGTCGGCCTCGGGGGTGTCCTTCTTGTACAGGCCGACGTACTTCTCCAGCGCCGCGACGTTCTTCGGGTCGTCGACGGTGGTCCTGTCGCCGTTCCAGAAGCTGTCGATGCCGGACTGGGCGTACATCATCTCCAGCGCCTGGGCGATGGATCCGGCGCCGCCGCGCAGCGTGAAGCCGAACTTGTTCTTCCCGGCGTCGGTGAGCTTGTCGGCGGCGGCGTAGAACGCCGACCAGGTGGTGGGGGGTTGCAGGCCCGCGGCGGTGAAGAGGTCCGGGCGATACCACAACGTGCCCATGTTGGCGGAGGTCGGGACCTCGTACATCTCCTTGCCCCGGCCGCCGGCCGCCTGGACGCTGGAGACCATCCCGGTGACCAGCTTGCCCTTGAGGCCGCTGTCGTCGATCCGGGCGCTCAGCGGTTCCAGGGCGTTCTGCGCGACCATGTTGGCGAGGTAGGCGGTGCCGACGCCGCCGACGTCCGGCAGGCCGCCGCCGGCGATCGCGGTGTCGTACTTCTTCTGCACGTCGGCGATCGGTATGCCGACGTACTCGACGTGGATGTCGGGGTTCTGCTTCTCGAACGCGGCGATGATCTGCTTCCAGACGTCGGTGCGCACACCGCCGTTGTTGTCCCAGAAGACGATCTTCCCCTTGCCGCTGCCCTCCCCGCCGGAGCTGCCGCTGCCGTCGTCACCGCAGGCGGTGACGGTCAGGGCGAGCGCTGCGGCGAGGGCGGTACCGGCGGCCAGCCGGGCTCTGCGGTGTCTGTGCTGCGGGTGTGGCATGGCGGCTCTTTCGGTTGTCGGGACGGATGGCGCGGCGGGCGTCCGGGGCGGGACGTCCTGCGGTGGTGCTGCTGCCGTGCCGGGGGCGCCGGTCAGCGGGTGGTGCGGGCGGCCAGCGCGGCGGCCTCGTCGGGGCCGAGCCGGCCGTCGGCGACGGCGGTGACGACCCGCCGGGCGACGCTGCCGCCGGCGGGAACGGTCAGCGGGCTGCGCCAGGCCAGGGCGGAGCCGACGCCGGGGTATTCGCGGGTGCGGACGAACCAGGGGTCGGTGCCGCGCAGCACGAGGGTCCAGTGCTCGGCGGCGAGCGCCAGCCAGTCGGCGGTGCTGCCGTGCACGGCGTCCTCACCGGCGGCGTCGGGCGTGAAGACCTGCGGGGGTGTGCCGGTGTGCGGGGCGCGCCAGAAGAAGCCGCCGTATCCGGCGCCGGGGCGGCCGTTGGTGGCGGGGCTGCCGATGCGCAGCGGGGCGCCGGTGACGTTGGCCAGGGTGAAGGAGAAGCCCAGCTCCCAGGCGTGCGGGGCCAGCCGGCGGACCGTCACTGTGCGTTCCTCGTGGAGGAGTTCGCGGCCGCCCGCGGTCCAGGACAGCTCCTCGGTGAAGCCGTCCGGGCCCCCGGCCGTCCAGCGCAGGTGGCGCTGCTCTCCGTGGTTGTCGAGCGCGGTGGGCCCCTGGCCGCGGACGAAGGTGCGGCCGCCCCAGAAGTTGTGCCCGGCGACGTCCGGCACCGCGACGCCCACGCCCAGGTGGTGCAGGTGGTCGGCGGGCATCAGCTCGGTGACGGGGGCGCCGCCCAGCGTGGTCAGCGGGTGCAGGTAGGGCCGCGGGGACAGCCGGGCGGCGAGCCGCGGCGCGGTGACGTACGCCCCGACCGTCGTGGAGCCGCAGCGCAGCGGCAGCGGGCCGGTCACCGGCGGGCCGCCGGGCGCAGCGGCGCGGCCCAGGGCGCGCCGAGTTCGGCGAAGGTCGCGAGCTTCTCGGCGGCGCCGTCGACCAGCTCGTCGACGCCGTCCACCACCCGCCGGTGGGAGCGCTCCCCCGCTGCGGTACGCCAACGGGACGGCGGGACCGGCTCCGGGTCCTGCGCGGTCCGCACGGCCTCCACGACCCGCATGAAGGCCCCGGTCGCGGCGGGCGGCACCAGCAGCGGGGTGCCGTCCGCGCGGTGCGCGAGCAGGTTCTCCAGCAGGTCGGTACGGCCGTACGCGCGCTCGTCGGGGCCGTGCCCGGCGCGCTGGAGCAGCACCCGGTCCTGCTTGTACCAGAAGGTGATCCGCCCCCTGCTGCCGTGCACCACCACGTACGGCTCGGCGGCGCGGGCCGCGCACAGCGTGGCGGCGACCACGATCCGGGTGCCGCGGGCGGTGCGGATGTCGACGCACGAGGTGTCGTCGGACTCGATGTCGTACGCCCGGTACAGCTCGGTGCGCACCTGCGCCACGTCCTCCTCGGCGGTGCTGCCGTCCAGGTGCAGCGCGGTGGCGACGGCGTGCGCGAGCGGGTTGGTCAGCACGCCGTCGACGACGTCGGTACCGTCCAGCCGGCGCCGCCCGGACCAGGCGGCGCGGCGGAAGTAGTGCTCCTCGCGCACCCAGTTGCCGGCCGCTCCGATGCCGCGCAGCTCGCCCACCGCGCCGTCCGCGACCAGTGCGCGCACCGCGCGCAGGGCGTGCGAGCCGAGCGACTGGAAGCCGATCTGGCAGGCCCGGCCGCGCCCGGCCAGCCCCCGGGTGAGGCGGCGGAAGTCGCCGAGCGAGGGCGCGGGCGGCTTCTCCAGCAGCACGTCGGCGCCGTGTGCGGCGGCGGTCAGCGCGAGCGCGGTGTGGGTGTGGATGGGGGTGCACACGATCGCGGCGGTCGCGCCGGTGGCGTCGATGAGGGCGCCGAGGTCGGGGCCCTGCGCGGGTCTGCCGAGCCGGGTCAGGGCCGCGGGCTCCAGCGGGGTGACGTCACAGACCCCGGCGAGCCGGACCAGGCCGCGGGCGCTGAGGCGGCGCAGGTTGTCCAGGTGCCAGTGGCCGTGGCCGCGCCCGCCGGCCAGGACGACACGTGTCGCGCCCATGCCGCTCACCCCTTCACCGCGCCGGCGCTGAAGCCGGTGATCAGCCACTTCTGGATGAAGGCGAAGACGATCACCACGGGCACGGCCGCGATGACGCCGCCCGCGGCGAGCGCGCCCAGATCGACGCTGTCGGCGCCGATGAGGGTGTTGAGTCCGACCGGGATCGTCTGCTTGTCCTGCTCGCTGAGGAACATCAGCGCGAAGAGGAAGTGGTTCCAGCTGTGCACGAAGGCGAAGGAGCCGACGGCGACGAGCCCGGGGCGCAGCATCGGCAGCACCACCGCCCGGAAGGCGCGCATGCGGGTGCAGCCGTCGACCCACGCGGCCTCCTCCAGCGCCTCGGGTATGCCCTTGATGAAGCCGCTGAGCAGGATCACCGACAGCGGCAGCTGGAAGACCGTCTCCGAGATGACCACGCTCCACAGCGAGTTGATCAGCTGGAGGTGCCGGAAGATCTGGAAGAGCGGTACGAGCATGAGCGCGCCGGGGATGAACTGCGAGCACAGCAGGGCGATCAGGAAGGCGGTGCGGCCCTTGAAGCGGAAGCGGGCCAGCGCGTAGCCGCCGCTGAGCGCGACCACGGTGGTGAACACCAGGGTGCCGACGCCGACGAGCATGCTGTTGACGAAGAAGGTGCCGAAGGAGCGGTCGTTCCAGACCTTGTCGAAGTGCGCGCCGGTGACCGGCCAGGGCACCAGCGAGGTGGAGCCGTCGGGGCGCAGCGCGAAGAGCAGCATCCAGTAGAACGGCACGAGCGTGAACAGCAGGTACAGGCCCAGCGGCAGGTAGATCTGCCAGCGCGGGGGCCCGTCGGCGGGTCCGCGCCGGCGGCGCCCGCCCTTGGCCGGGTGCGGGAGTGCGGCGGGCGGCAGGGTCACGCCCTCGGCGAGTGCCGTGGTCATGCGCGTTCGCCTCCGAACTTGCTCAGGCGCAGGTAGACGAGGGAGAAGAAGAGCAGGATGACGAAGGCGACGGTGGTCAGCGCCGAGGCGTAGCCGAAGTCGTGCCCGTCCAGGCCGGTGTTGGCGACGTACAGCGGCAGCGTGGTGGTCTGCCCCGCGGGGCCGCCGCCGGTCAGGGTGTAGAGCAGGTCGACGTTGTTGAACTCCCACACCGCGCGCAGCAGCGTGGACAGCACGATCGCGTCCTTCAGGTGCGGCAGCGTGATGTGGAAGAACTGCCGCAGCCTGCCTGCGCCGTCGACGGACGCGGCCTCGTAGAGGTCCTGCGGGATCGACTGGAGGTCGGCGAGCAGCAGGATCGCGAAGAAGGGCACCCCGCGCCACAGTTCGGCGAGCACCGCCGCCCAGAAGACGGTGTGCGGGTCGGACAGCACCGAGTGGCCGTAGGAGCCGATCCCGGCGTCCGCGAGGTAGCGGCTCATGCCCGTCGAGGGGTTGTAGAGCAGCATCCAGATGGTGGTGGTCAGCACCCCGGAGACCGCCCAGGGCGAGAAGACCAGGGCGCGCGACAGGCCGCGGCCGGCGAAGGTCTGGTTGACCAGCAGCGCGAGCGCGAGTCCGATGACGAGCTGGAGGCCGATCTGCACCACGACCCAGCGCAGGCTGAAGCCGAGGCTCTGCCAGAACTGCGGGTCGTCGGTGAGGATGCGGTGGAAGTTGCCCAGGCCCGCGTAGCCGTTCCGCCAGGGCTTGGTGACGTTGTAGTCCTGCAGGCTGTAGTAGAGGACGCTGCCCATCGGGTAGGCGATGAAGCCCAGCATCAGTACGGCGGCCGGGGCTATCAGCAGGTAGGGCAGGCGCCGGGTGCGCCGGCCGCGGTCCTTCACACGGTTTCCGGGCGGGTTCTCCGCCACGGCGATGGCCATGACCTCGGGGCTCCTTCGCTAGGACACGTGGGGTTCCGGGACGTCGCCGGGCGCGGCGAGGAAGCGGAAGTCGCAGCCCGTGTCGGCCTGGGTGATCTGGTCCTGGTAGAGGGCGCCGTAGCCGCGCCCGTAGCGGGCCTGCGGCGGCTTCAGCTCGGCGCGGCGGCGGTCGAGTTCGGCGTCCTCGACGCCCAGGTGCAGGGTGCGGCCCGGCACGTCGAGGGTGATCGGGTCGCCGGTGCGCACCAGCGCGAGCGGGCCGCCGACGTAGGACTCGGGGGCGACGTGCAGCACGCAGGCGCCGTAACTGGTGCCGCTCATACGGGCGTCGGAGATCCTGACCATGTCGCGGACGCCCTGCTTGAGCAGGTGGTCGGGGATCGGCAGCATGCCGTACTCCGGCATGCCGGGCCCGCCGAGCGGACCGGAGTTGCGCAGCACCAGCACGCTGTCGGCGGTGATGCCGAGCCCGGGGTCGTTCACGGTCGCCTGGAGGGTGCGGTAGTCGTCGAAGACGACGGCCGGGCCGGTGTGGGTGAGCAGGCGCTGCTCGGCGGCGATGTGCTTGATGACCGCGCCGTCCGGGCAGAGGTTGCCGCGCAGCACCGCGATGCCGCCCTCGGCGGCGAGCGCGTGCGCGCGGTCGCGGATCACGTCGTCGTCGTGCACCAGCGCGCCGGCCAGCTGCGCGCGCAGGCTGTCGTGGGCGACGGTGGGACGGTCCAGGTGCAGCAGCCCGGTGATCCGGGACAGCAGGCCGGGAAGTCCGCCGGCGAAGTGGAAGTCCTCCATCAGGTACCGGCCGCCGGGGCGGACGTCGGCGAGCACGGGCACGTCGCGGGCGAGCCGGTCGAAGTCGTCCAGGGTGAGCGGCACCCGGGAGCGCCCGGCCATCGCCACGAGGTGGATCACCGCGTTGGTGGAGCCGCCGAGGGCCAGCACGGTGGTGACGGCGTCCTCGTACGCCTCGCGGGTCAGGATCGCCGAGGGGCGCAGGTCCCGGCGGACCAGCTCGACGGCGCGGGCACCGCTCGCCGCGGCCATCCGCTCGTGCGCGGAGTCGACCGCGGGGATCGAGGACGCGCCGGGCATCGTCATGCCGAGCGCCTCGGCGGCGGCGGTCAGCGTGGAGGCGGTGCCCATCGTCATGCAGTGGCCGGGCGAACGGGCGAGCCCGCTTTCCAGTTCGGCCATCTCGCAGTCGCCGATCAGGCCCGCGCGCTTGTCGTCCCAGTACTTCCACATGTCGGTGCCCGAGCCGAGCACCACGTTGCGCCAGTGGCCGGGCAGCATCGGCCCGGCCGGGACGAAGAGGGCGGGCAGGTCGGCGCTGGCCGCGCCCATCAGCAGCGCGGGCGTGGTCTTGTCGCAGCCGCCGAGCAGCACCGCGCCGTCCACCGGGTAGGAGCGCAGCAGCTCCTCGGTCTCCATCGCGAGCAGGTTGCGGTAGAGCATCGGGGTCGGCTTCTGGAACGTCTCGGACAGGGTGGCGACGGGGAATTCCAGCGGGAAGCCGCCCGCCTGCCACACCCCGCGTTTGACGGCCTGGGCGCGCTCGCGCAGATGGCTGTGGCAGGGGTTGATGTCCGACCAGGTGTTCAGCACGGCGATCACCGGCTTGCCCAGGTGCTCCTCGGGCAGGTAGCCGAGCTGCCGGGTCCTGGCCCGGTGGCTGAAGGCGCGCAGGCCCTCGCCGTCGTACCACGCGCTGCTGCGCAGCGGCGGCCGGTCGCTCCCGGTGGCGGTCACAGTCCCCAGCCCTCCACCGCGGCGGCGACCTCGGCGCGCCGCTCCTCGGGCAGCGCGCTGCTGGGCGGGCGGACCTCGCGGCGGCACAGGCCGAGCGCGGCGAGCGCCTCCTTGACCACCGTGACGTTGTCCGCGGACTGCCGGGCGGCGCGCAGGTCCTCGAAGGCGCGGATCTGCTCCCACACCTTCATCGCGGCCGGGTAGTCGCCGGCGCGCAGCGCGGCCAGCATCTCCAGCGAGATCCAGGGCGCCACGTTGGCCAGGCCCGAGGTGAAGCCGGTCGCCCCGGCCGCGAAGTACGCGGGCGCGTACAGCTCGGCCAGGCCCGCGAGCCACACATAGCGCTCCAGCCCGGCGTCCCGCGCGAAGGCGGCGAAGCGGGCGGCGTCCGGCACCGCGTACTTCACCCCGATCACATTGGGGCAGTGCCCGCCCAGCTCGGCCATCCACTCGCCGTCCAGCAGCGGGTTGCGGATGTAGGGCACGACGCCCAGTTCCGGCACCGCCTCGGCGATGGCGCGGTGGTAGGCGACCCAGCCGTCCTGCGAGACGTACGGGTGCACGGGCTGGTGCACCATCACCATCGCGGCCCCGCAGTCCCGGGCGTGCTCGGCGGCGCCGATCGCGGTCGGCAGGTCGTGGCCGACGCCGACGATCACGGTGACGGCGGGCCGGTCCGCGGTCTCGGTGAGCGTGTCGAGGACGACCGCCTGCCGTTCCCGCGGGGTCAGGGCGTAGAACTCGCCGGTGTTGCCGTTCGGCGTGACGGCGCGGATGCCGCCGTCCAGCAGCCGGCGCAGCAGCACCCGGTAGGCGTCCCGGTCGATGCCGCCGTCGGTGCCGAAGGGGATCACCGGGATCGCCACCACACCGGCGAGCGCGGCCGTGAGCGCGGAACGGTCCATCAGACACCTTCCTCGTCGTCGGGGAACGCACGGCGGAAGAAGACCGCGATGTGCGTGTGCAGCAGCCGCGTCGCCTCGTCCGCGTCACCGGCCAGGGCCAGCGCCAGGATCTCCTCGTGCTCGCTCGCCTCCCGCTCCCACGACGGGTCGGCGGCCCAGGCGACGGTGGACACCAGCGCGGCCTGGTCGCGCAGCTCGTCGAGCATCCGGGCCAGCAGCGGGTTGCCGCACGGCAGGTAGAGGGCGCGGTGGAAGTCGCGGTTGGCGAGGCTGCGGTCGGCCCGGTCCTCCGCGCGGGCCGCCCGCTCCAGCGCTTCCTGCGCGGCGGCGAGCGAGGCCCGGCGGGCGATGGTGCGGCGCAGCGCCTCGGGTTCCAGCAGCAGGCGCACGTCGTAGACCTCGCGGGCCATGTCGGCGTCCACGGTCCGCACGGTGACGCCCTTGTACTGGCTCATGACCACCAGGCCCGTCCCGGCGAGCGTCTTGAGCGCCTCGCGCACCGGGGTCTTGGACACCCCGAACTGCGCCGCCAGGTCCGCCTCGACCAGGGCCTGCCCCGGGCTGAGCTGCCCGGTGAGGATGCGGTGCTTGATCGCTTCGAGGACGAACTGCGTCCGGGACGGGATCGGCGTGGGAGCGAAGGTCATGGGGCTCTCAGATCTCACGTATCAGGTCTCATATATGACGTACGAAGTACGACGCGGACGACCGTAGGGCCGCCGGGTGCGGGCGTCAATGCCCTGCGCGCGAACCGGCGCGGGCTTTTTCCGCGCCGGGGCCGGGCCCGGCGGCGGGGTTGCGGGCGCGGGCGCGGGCATACGGAAGCCCCCGCCGCCGCGCGGGGTGCGCGGGGACGGGGGCGGTGGCGATGACGGGAGGCGGCGGGTCAGCGGGTCAGCGGCAGTCGGGGTGACCCCAGCCGTCGGCGTTCTTGGCGATCAGCTCGCCGGCCGCGTATCCCCGCCCGCAGCGGCAGCGGCCGGGGTATTTGGCCTTGAGGGTACGGGCCGGGCCGCCGCCCCCGGAGCCGCCGGACGCGGCGCCGCCTGAACCTCCCGAACCACCGGACCCGCCGGAGCGCGCCGGGCGCGGCGCCTTGCGCACCGTGTCGGGCGTGCGCGGGGGCGGCGGGGAGCCGAGGGCGCTGCCCGCCGGTTCCTGGACCACGGCGGCGTTGCTCGCGGCGCGGTCGGCGAAGTCGTTGAGCCGGTCGCCGTCGACCTGGTGCGCGGGCACGTAGCGGAAGTCCACCTCCCGCCCGGACAGCAGCGCGTCGATGCGCACCACCAGCTCCTGGTTGGCGACGGGCTTGCCCGCGGCCGTCTTCCAGCCCTTGCGCTTCCAGCCCGGCAGCCAGGTCGTGACGGCCTTCATCGCGTACTGGGAGTCCATCCGGACCTCCAGCGCGACGTCCGGTTCGACCGCCTCCAGCAGCCGTTCGAGCGCGGTCAGCTCGGCGACGTTGTTGGTCGTGCTGCCCAGCGGCCCGGCCTCCCAGCGGACCGGCTCGCCCCGGTCGTCGGCGATGACCCAGGCCCAGGCCGCAGGTCCAGGATTGCCCTTCGATGCCCCGTCACACGCGGCGATGATGCGTTCACCCACGTGTCCGAGCATGCCAGCTCCCCCGGCCGGGAAGCACATCGCCCCCGGCCGCCGGTCCGCGCGCCCCGCGCGGGCGCGCTCCGCATGCGCCGACCGCCACCGTCGCCCAGCATGGGTACGGACAGGACCACCGCTGCGGCGAGAGGGCGCCGGGATGGGCAACGGAGCGGGCCGTCCGGCGCCGCGCGAGCCGTCGGACGCCGACAGGCGGGCCGGTTCCGGCGAGCCCGCGGACCCCCGGGACGGTGGAACCGACCCCGCCGAGCAGCGCCAGATCGACGCCATGAACCGCTTCACGGACCACCCGGGCGCCCCTCCCCCGGACCCCGGTCCGGATTCCGCTCCCGCCGCCGGTGGCACGCCCGCCGACGGCCGGCTGCGGGACGCGGTGCTGCTGGAGGCCGGCCACGACCTCGCCGAGGCCGATTCGCTGTCGGCCGCCCTCAAGACCGTGACCAGGCTCTTCTCGCCCGGCTTCACACTGGACGGGCTGGTCGTCTTCGGGCTCACCGACAAGTACCTCAAGGTGCTGGGCCAGTACGGATTCCGCCGCCGGGAGGGCGAGGAGACCTTCCGGATGGTGGCCGGGACGCCCTTCCCGGCCACCGAGGTCATCGACACCGGCCGCCCGGTCTACCTCAGGTCGGCCGCCGAGTACCGCAGGCGTTTCCCCGCCACCTGGCCGATCGCCGCCCGGCACGGGCGGAAGTCCTGGGCCTTCCTGCCGCTCGTGACGTCGGGCAGCATCAGCGCGGTGTGCCTGATGGCCTTCCGCGAACCGGTGGAGTTCACCGACGACGAGCGGGCGCTTCTGGTGCTGGCCTCGCGGCTGGTCGCGCAGGCCCTGGAACGCACCCGGACCGGCACCGCGGAGCTGGCCCTGTCGCGCGGGCTGCGGCGCAGTATGGGCGCGACCCCGCCCGCGGTCCCCGGCCTGTCCGTCGCCACCCGTTACATCCCGACCGGCGGCGGGCTGGTGGTCGGCGGCGACTGGTACGACGTGATCAACCTGCCCGGCGGCCGCCTGGCCGTCGTCATCGGCGACGTCCAGGGCCACGACGTGCACGCCGCCGCGCTGATGGCGCAGCTGCGCACCGCCGTGCACGCCTACGCTGCCGAGGGGCACGGCCCGGACGCGGTGCTGGCCCGCGCCTCGCGCTTCCTGGCCGCCCTGGACGACGACCGCTTCGCGACCTGCCTGTACATCGAGGCCGAACCGGCGTCGGGCGTGCTGCACATCGCCAGGGCCGGGCACCCGCACCCGGTGCTGCGGCTCGCGGACGGCACCTGCATGCTCAAGCACGTCAACGGCGGGCTGCCGCTCGGCCTCATGCCCGGCACCGAGGACTTCCCCGTCACCGACATGGAGCTGCGGCCCGACGAGATCCTGATGCTGTGCACCGACGGCCTGATCGAGACCGGCGGGCACGACATGTACAGCGGCTGGGTGCGGGTCAGGGACGCCTTCTCGCCGGGGCCCGCCGAGGATCTGGAGGGCATCGCCGACACCCTCATCCGCGCGGTGCACCACCCGCTGGCGCAGTCGGCGCAGCGCGGTCCCGAGGGCCACGACGAGCACGCGGCCGCGGGCGCCCGGCACGACCTGGCGCCGCGCAACGAGGACGACATCGCGCTGGTGCTGCTGCGCCGCGACGCCGGGGTGCTCCAGCGGGCGGTGCCCGAGCGCAAGCTCGTGCTGACCATCGAGCAGGACCAGGCGCAGGGCCTGTCCGAGGCCCGCGCGGAGCTGCAGGCGCTGCTGCACGACTGGGCGCAGCCGGACCAGGTGGACACCGCGGTGCTGCTGACGTCGGAGCTGGTCGGCAACGTGCTCATGCACACCGACCAGTCGGCGTCGCTGTCCGCGTCGCTGACCGGCGAGCCGGGCCGCCGGGTGCTGCGGGTGGAGGTGTCCGACAACGGCGACGAGCTGCCGCACCAGCGCAGCCCCGGGGAGCTGGCCTCCTCAGGGCGTGGGCTGATGCTGCTGGACATCCTGTCCGGCCAGTGGAGCGTGCGCCCGGAGTCGGAGGGCAAGACGGTGTGGTTCTCGCTGTGGGAGGACGAGGAGGAGATGGGGGCGGAGGAAGCCGAGGAGGAGGCGGAGCAGCTGGCCGAGGACCCGGCGGCCGTGCTGGACCGGATGGAGGACCCGGAGGGGTTCTGAGCTTCCGGGGCGCGTGCGCGGGGCGCGGCGGGCGGTCCTCCCGCCCTGCCACGCCCCGCGTACGCGCCTGCGCCGGCCGTCAGGTCTGCGGCTGCGTCCCGGCGATCTGCTCGCGCATCTCCTCGGCCGACAGGTAGGCGTCGGTGTACTCGAAGTCCCGCAGGGTGGCGGGCTTGCGCGACTGGAAGCCGGTGCGCACGAAATCGTCTCCGGCCGCCGCGTTGAGCAGCCAGTCCGTCATCACCCGGGTCTTGGCGACGTTGGTGCGCAGCGCCGACCAGTGGTAGCCGCGGGCGACGGCCTGCGCGGGCATCCCGCGCAGCTCGACGCCCAGCGGCTTGGACACCGCGTCGCGGCCGCCGAGGTCGACGACCAGGCCCATGTCCTTGTGCCGGTAGGGCTTGAGCGGCTGGTGCCGCAGGGCCGCGATGACGTTGTCGGCGGCGCGCACGCCCTGCCGCATCGCGTGCTGCGCGGTGGGCGGGCAGACCGCGTCCTCGTCGTCCTTGGTGAGGTCGGGGACGGCCGCGGCGTCGCCGAGGGCGAAGACGCCCTCCCGGCCGGGCACGGCCATCTCGGGGGTGACGACGAGCCGGCCGCGCGCGGTCTCCGCGTCCAGCGTGCCGACCAGCGGGCTCGCCACGACGCCCGCGGTCCAGATGAGGGTGCGGCAGGGCAGCACCCGGCCGTCGGTGAAGGTCACCTCGGTCGGCGAGGCCTTGGCGATCGAGGTGCCGAGCGAGATCTCGATGCCCCGGTCGCGCAGGATCTGCTGGGCGCTGCTGCCGAGCTTGTCGCCCAGCTCGGGCATGAGCTTGGGGGCGATGTCGATCAGGTGCCACTTGATGAGCTTCGGGTCCAGCCGCGGGTAGCGGTGCAGTGCGGCGGTCGTCAGCCGTTGCAGGCAGGCCGCGGTCTCGGTGCCCGCGTAGCCGCCGCCGACGACCACGAACTGCAGCCGCGACTCGCGCTCCAGCGGGTCGTGGGAGGCGTCGGCGAGGTCCAGTTGCGCGATGACGTGGTCGCGCACGTACGCGGCCTCGGCGAGCGTCTTCATCCCGCGGGCGTTCTCCACCAGGCCGGGGATGTCGAAGGTGCGGGTGATGCTGCCGGGGGCGAGGACGATGTAGTCGTAGGGCTCGTTGAACATCTCGTCGGTTATCGTCCGGACCACGCAGACCTTGGCCTTGGTGTCCACACCGACCGCGCCGCCGGGGACGATACGGGTGCGGTAGCGGCGGCTGCGGCGCAGCGACACGGCGATCGACTGCGGGGCGAGGATGCCGGAGGCGACCTGCGGCAGCAGGGGCAGGTAGAGCTGGTAGGAGAACGGCGTCACGAGGGCGATGTCCGCCTCGTCCCGGCCGAGGTTGCGCTCCAGCCTGCGGACGCAGCCCACTCCGGCGAAGCCGGCTCCCACCACGAGGATCCTGGGTCGTGCCACGATGTCCGTCCCTTCTGGGGCTGCGTACGGTCCGGTCGTTCGCCTTCCCGCCGCCGGCGGCTTCGCACCTCCTCCTGTCCTACCCCGGGCTCCCGGCCCCCGCCAGCCGAGCGGCCCCGGTCGGAGGGCGCGGCGGGCCGGTCCGCGCCGGGGCCCGCAGCGCGCGGACGAGTGGCTTCCGGGCGGGGTCCGTCCGGGGCGGCGGCCACTACGATGCAGGTGCTCTCGCACGGTTCGCCCTCGTTGTCCCCCGGGGCCGCGGCCGGCCCCGGGATCCCCCACTTCCGGAGGTAGACATGCGCAGCACGCACCAGCGGTTACGCAGATTCGGCACCGCCACGGCCGTCGCCCTGCTGGGCGCCGGTCTCGGGATGCCGGCCGCGTCCGCGGCCCAGGTGGACCCGCTGCCGATCCAGCCGCACCAGACCTTCGTCGGCCAGGTCAACGGCGTCACGATCGGCGCGGTGATCCAGGTCGGCTGCTTTGGCCCGGTGAGCAGCACCTCGACCGGCCACCCGTTGGCCGGCCAGACGGTGTCGGTCCAACTGGTGTCCGGGGCCACGCCGGTCGCGGCCCGGGTCGGGTACACGGGAGAGTCGGCCGACCGCGTCCTGGTCGCCTTCGGCAACCCGACCTCGGCGGCGCCGGCCACCGAGATCAAGGCGTACGGCCTGAAGGTGCCGATCCCGCAGAGCCTTAACCTGCCCTGCTCCGGCACCGGCACGGTCGGCTTCGTGCCGGTGCCGACGAGCGCGACGGCGCAGCCCGCCACCGTGGACGTCACCTACGTCAGCGTGGGCGTGACTCCCGCGGGCTGAGCGCGGCCCCCGCCGCGGCCGGGTCCGCGGGGGCGGACCCGGCCGCGGAACGCGCGACCACCCGTCCCGGGCGGCGGGCGCCGCGCTCCAGCACGAGCGACGTCACGGCCAGCAGCACCGCGCCGCCCGCCAGGCCCACACCGACCCAGTTGGCGGCGGTGTAGCCGTGGCCGGCCGAGATGACCAGGCCGCCGAGCCAGGCGGCGAGCGCGTTGCCGAGGTTGAAGGCGCCGATGTTGGCGGCGGAGGCGAGCGTCGGCGCACCGGCGGCCTGGTCGAGCACCCGCTTCTGCAGCGGCGGGGTGGTGGCGAAGCCGAGCGCGCCGACGGCGAAGACGGTGGCGGCCGCGGCGGCCTGGTGGTGCGCGGTCACCGTGAAGGCGGCGAGCACGGCGGCCAGTCCGACGAGCGCGGTGAGCAGGGCGGGCATCAGCCGCCGGTCGGCGAGCCGCCCGCCGGCCAGGTTGCCGACGACCATGCCGAGGCCGAGCAGCACCAGCAGCCAGGTGACACCGCCGTCGGAGAAACCGGCGACGTCGGTCATCATCGGCGCCAGGTAGGTGATGGCGGCGAAGACCCCGCCGAAGCCGAAGACGGTCGTGCCGAGCGCGAGCAGCACCTGCACATTGCGGAAGACGGCGAGCTCGTGCCGCAGGCTCACGCCTTCCGGGCGCGGCAGGTCGGGGACGAGCCGGGCGACGCCGAACAGGCCCGCGACCCCGAGGACGGCGACCACCAGGAAGGTGACGCGCCAGCCCGCGCCCTGGCCGACGAGGGTGCCCAGCGGCACGCCGACGACGTTGGCGACGGTCAGGCCGGTGAACATCGTCGCGATGGCACCGGCCCGTTTCGCGGGCGCGACCAGTTCGGCGGCGACGACCGAGCCGATGCCGAAGAAGGCGCCGTGCGCGAGCGAGGTGACCACCCGCCCGGCCAGCAGCACCGCGAAGTCCGGGGCACCGGCCGAGACCAGGTTGCCGACCGTGAACAGCCCCATGAGCAGCATCAGCATCCGCTTGCGGGTGATCCGGGTGCCCAGCGCCGTCATCAGCGGCGCCCCGGCGACCACGCCGAGCGCGTACCCGGTGACGGCCAGGCCCGCCGTCGGGACCGAGACGCCGAAGGCGTCGGAGATCTGCGGCAGCAGCCCGATGGGGACGAACTCGGTGGTGCCGATCCCGAAGGCCCCGATGGCCAGGGCCAGCAGCGCGAGAGGCATGAGGCGCAACCCTTCCGGTAATCCCGCCGTACGGCACGGCGGCACGTTGCCCGCGAGGGCACGTAACAAGCGTTAACAATAATTGCAGACGCGGATTAATTGCAAGCGCGTTAGAGTGGGGCGAGTGCGCACGGCAGCGGAGCCGGGCGCCGGACCGCCCGCACCGGGCCAGGAGGAGCGATGACCGCCACGGATCCGGCCATGACCGCACTCGCCGGCGGGTGGTGCGCGCTGTCCCTGCTGCACGGCCGGATCGAGGCGCACATCGAGCGCGCGCTGCAGACCGACCACGACCTGAGCGTCCGGGAGTTCTCGCTGCTGGACGTGCTCAGCCGGCAGCACGACGGCGACGGCGGCCATCTGCAGATGAAGCAGGTCGCCGACGCGGTGGTGCTCAGCCAGTCCGCGACGACCCGGCTGGTCACCCGGCTGGAGGAGCGCGGGCTGCTGTCGCGCTACCTGTGCCCGACCGACCGGCGCGGCATCTACACCGACGTCACCCCGGCCGGGGCCGACCTGCTCGCCGCCGCCCGTCCGACCAACAACGCGGCGCTGCGCGAGGCCCTCGACCAGGCCGCCCAGGACCCGCAGCTCGCCCGGCTGGTCAGCGCCGTCGAACACCTCGCCGACCCGGTCGGCGCCTGACACCCCGCCCCGCCCGCGCCGTGCCCGGGTACGGTACGAGCGGGGCCGCGGCCCGGCGTGCCGCCGCCCGCGTACCCCGCCGGACATGCAGCGGCACCGGACACGACAGCAGCGGGAGGACGCCGTGCGGATCGCGGTCTTCGGCAGCAGCGGCGCGACCGGGCGCCAGGTGGTCGCCCAGGCGCTGGCCGCCGGGCACGAGGTGACCGCCTTCGTGCGGGACCCGGCCAAGGCGCCGCCCGCGCGCGCCGGGCTGACGATCGCCGTCGGGCAGGTGACGTCCGACCAGGAGGCGGTGACCGCCGCGGTCACCGGCAGCGACGCCGTGATCGTGGCCCTGGGCACCGCGCGCACCTGGCAGGGCCTGCGGGCGCCCGCCGTCATGGCCGAAGCGGCGCCGCGGATCGTGGCGGCGATGCGCGCCGCCGAGGTCTCCCGGGTCGTGTGGCTGTCCGGCCTCGGCGTCGGCGACACCCTGGCGGAGGTCCCGCCGGTGCCGCGGCTCGGCTACCGGCTGCTGCTCGGCCGGGTCTACGCCGACAAGGCCGCGGGCGAGCGGGTGCTGCGCGACAGCGGCCTGGACTGGACGCTGGTCTACCCGGTGATGCTCACCAACGGCGCCCACACCCGCCGCTACCGGCACGGCGAGAAGCTCGACCTGCACGGGACGCCGACCGTCTCCCGGGCCGACGTCGCCGACTTCCTGCTGGGCCGCGCCGTCACCGGCGACTACCTGCACAAGATCGCGGTCGTCTCCGACTGAGCGGTGAACCAGGCCGCCCGCCAGGGGAGTTACCATCGTCCCTCCGCGGGTGCCGCCGGCGCCCGGCCAGCGGTGACGGCGGATGCGGGAAGGCGGCGGCGGTCCGCGATGAAGGTGGTTGTCTTCGGTGCCTCGGGCATGGTCGGGCACGGGGCGCTGCGCGCCGCGCTGCGGGACGAGGGCGTGACGGAGGTGGTCGCGGTCGGCCGCGGCCCGCTCGGCACCGCCCACCCCAAGCTGCGCGAGGTCACCCACTCCGACTTCGCCGACCTGTCCCCGGTCGCGGCCGAGCTGGCGGGCGCGGACGCCTGCTTCTACTGCCTGGGGGTCTCCACCACCGGGCACAGCGCCGAGGTCTACCGCCGGGTCAGCCACGACTTCCCGCTCGCCGCCGCCCGGCTGCTGTCGGCGGGCAACCCCGAACTGACCTTCACCTACGTCTCGGGGGCCGGCACCGACAGCACCGAGCAGGGCCGGGTGGCCTGGGCGAGGATCAAGGGCGGCACGGAGAACGCGCTGCTGGCCATGGACATGCGCGCGTACATGTTCCGCCCCGGGTACATCCGCCCGGTGGACGGCGCCGTCTCCCGCACCCCGCTCTACCGCACCGTCTACCGGCTGACCTCGTGGCTCTACCCGCTGGCGCACCGGCTGGTGCCGGACCGGGTGACCACCACCGAGGTGCTGGGCCGGTCGATGCTGGCCGCCGTACGGCTGGAGGGCGCGGGCCCGCACATCCTGTCCACCCGGGACATCAACCGGCTGGGCGGCTGAACGCCGGGCCCGCCCGGACGGCGGGCGGCCGTTCGGCGAGTCGGGCGGACTTCCGAGGCGGCTGACATACCCGGCCCGGTCAGCGGGCACAAGCTGCGTCATGACCGAGATCGGCCTTCCCGACGGCATCCGTGCCTGCCTCTTCGACCTCGACGGTGTGCTCACCCCGACGGCGCTGGTGCACGCCGCCGCCTGGAAGGACACCTTCGACGCGGTGCTGCGCACCATCGAGGGCCCGGACTTCCAGCCCTTCGACGCCACCGCGGACTACGACACCTACGTGGACGGCCGGCCGCGCGCGGACGGGGTGCGCAGCTTCCTGTCCTCGCGCGGCATCGAGCTGCCCGAGGGCGAGGAGGACGACCCGCCCGAACTGAACACCGTGCACGGCGTCGGCAACCGCAAGAACGTGCTGGTGCTGGAGAAGATCCGCGAGGAGGGCGTCGCGCCCTACCCCGGCTCGGTGCGCTACCTGGAGGCGGTGCGCGCCGCGGGGCTGCGCACCGCGGTGGTCTCCTCGTCCGCCAACTGCCGGGACGTGCTGGTGGCCGCCGGGATCGAGCAGCTGCTCGATGTGCGCATCGACGGCAACGTGGCCCGTGAGCGGGGCCTGCGCGGCAAACCCAAGCCCGACACCTACCTGGAGGCGGCGAGCGACCTGGGCTTCGGCCCGGACGAGTCCGCGGTCTTCGAGGACGCGCTGGTCGGCATGGACGCCGGGCGCGCCGGGCGGTTCGGCCGGGTCGTCGGCGTGGACCGCACCGGGCAGGCCGAGGAGCTGCGCCGGCACGGCGCCGACGTCGTCGTGACCGACCTCGCCGAACTGCTGGAGCCCGCCCGGTGATCACCGACCCGGCCTACGAGGTCTCACCGTGGAGCCTGCGCGAGCTGGAGCTCAACCTCGACCTGCTGCCGCAGAGCGAGTCGGTGTTCGCGCTGTCCAACGGCCACATCGGCTGGCGCGGCAACCTCGACGAGGGCGAGCCCAACGGCCTGCCCGGCACGTACCTCAACGGGCTGCACGAGCTGCACCCGCTGCCGTACGCCGAAGCGGGCTACGGCTACCCGGAGTCGGGCCAGACGGTCATCAACGTCACCAACGGCAAGCTGATCCGGCTGCTGGTCGACGACGAGCCGTTCGACCTGCGCTACGGCACGGTCCGCAGCCACGTGCGGGAGCTGGACCTGCGGGCCGGGGTGCTGCGCCGCGAGTGCGAGTGGGTCTCGCCCGCGGGGCGCGCGGTGCGGGTGCGCTCGACCCGGATGGTGTCCTTCCGGCAGCGCGCGGTCGCCGCCATCGCCTACGAGGTGGAGCCGCTGGACGGCGAGGTGCGGCTGGTGGTCCAGTCGGAGCTGGCGGCCAACGAGGAGGTGCCGCACTCCCCCGGCGACCCGCGGGTGTCGGCCGCGCTGTCCTCGCCGCTGATGGGCGAGGAGCACTCCGCCACGGGCACCCGGCTGCGGCTGGTGCACTCCACCACCCGCAGCAACCTGCGGGTCGCGGTGGCCGCCGACCACCGGGTGGAGGGCCCGGCGGGCACCACGCAGGTGTCGGCGGACTCCGCCGACGACGTGAGCCGGCTGACCGTCACCTCGGTGGTGGGCGCCGGGCAGGCGCTGCGGCTGGAGAAGTTCGTCGCCTACGGGTGGTCGGCGACCCGCTCGCTGCCCGCGCTGCGCGACCAGGCCGACGCCGCACTGGTGGGCGCCAGGGACACCGGCTGGAAGGGCCTGCTGGACCAGCAGCGGGCGTACATGGACGACTTCTGGGACCGCGCCGACGTCGAGGTGGACGGCGACACCGAGATCCAGCAGGCGGTGCGCTTCGCGCTCTTCCACGTGCTCCAGGTCGGCGCGCGGGCCGAGGAGCGGGCCATCCCCGCCAAGGGCCTGACCGGCTCCGGCTACGACGGCCACACCTTCTGGGACGCCGAGACCTTCGTGCTGCCGCTGCTGACGTACACCTCGCCGCGGGCCGCCGCGGAGGTGCTGCGCTGGCGCCGCAACACGCTGCCCGCCGCGAAGGAGCGGGCCCGCCAACTGGGCTTCGCCGGCGCCGCCTTCCCGTGGCGGACGATCAACGGCGAGGAGGCGTCCGGCTACTGGCCGGCCGGCACCGCCGCCTTCCATGTCAACGCCGACATCGCCGACGCGGTCGTGCGCTACGTCGCGGTCACCGGCGACGAGGACTTCGAACGCAGCACCGGGCTCGAACTGCTCGTCGAGACCGCCCGGCTGTGGCGCTCGCTGGGCCACCACGACCACGCGGGCGCCTTCCACATCGACGGGGTGACCGGACCCGACGAGTACAGCGCGATCAGCGACGACAACGCCTACACCAACCTGATGGCGCAGGCGAACCTGGAGGCCGCCGCGGACGCCGCCGAGCGGCACCCGCGGCATGCCGCGGAGTTCGGCGTGACCGACGAGGAGACCGCGGCCTGGCGGGACGCCGCGGCGGCGATGGCGCTGCCCTACAACGAGGGCCTCGGGGTGCACGAGCAGTCGATGGGCTACACCCGGCACCAGATGTGGGACTTCGGCCGCACCGACCCCGAGAACTACCCGCTGATGCTGCATTACCCGTACTTCGACCTCTACCGCAAGCAGGTCGTCAAACAGGCGGACCTGGTGCTGGCGATGTACCTGCGCGGCGACGCCTTCACGCTGGAGCAGAAGGCCCGCAACTTCGCCTACTACGAGCCGCTGACCGTGCGCGACTCGTCGCTGTCGGCCTTCGGGCAGGCGGTGATCGCCGCCGAGGTCGGGCATCTGCAGCTGGCGTACGACTATCTCGGCGAGTCGGCGATGATCGACCTGGAGGACCTGGAGAACAACGCGCGCGACGGGCTGCACATCGCGGCGCTGGCCGGCACCTGGACGGCGCTGGTCGCCGGGCTCGGCGGGATGCGGCTCTTCGACGGCGGCCGGCTGCGGTTCGCGCCCCGGCTGCCGGAGACGCTCAGCCGCATCTCCTTCCGGCTGCTCTTCCGCGGCCGCCGGCTGCGGGTGGAGGTCGGCCGCGGCACGGCGACGTACACCCTGGCGTCCGGCGAGCCGCTCCAACTCGTCCACTACGGGGAGGAGTTCACCCTCACCACGGACAAGCCCGCCGAGCGGGAGCTGCCCGCGTCCGAGCACCGCCCGCCGCCCGCGCAGCCGCCGGGCCGCGCGCCGCTGCGGCGCCCGCAGCACCCGAAGTAGCCGCGCCGCCGGGCCCCGCGCGTACCGAAGCGGTGACGCCCGCGCGGCCCGGCTGACAGACTGGCCGGGTGCGCGACTACGACATACTGGTGATCGGTTCGGGCCCCGGCGGGCAGAAGGCGGCCATCGCGGCCGCGAAACTCGGGAAGCGGGCGGCCCTGGTCGACCGCTCGGACCGGCTCGGCGGGGTGTCCCTGCACACCGGCACGATCCCGTCCAAGACGCTGCGCGAGGCGGTGCTCTACCTCACCGGCCTCAACCAGCGGGATCTGTACGGGCAGAGCTACCGGCTCAAGGAGGACATCACCGTCGCCGACCTGACGGCCAGGACGCAGCACGTCGTCGGCCGCGAGGTGGACGTGGTGCGCAGCCAGCTGTCCCGCAACCGCGTCACGGTGCTGGACGGCACCGGGCGCTTCCTGGACGAGCACACCGTGGCCGTGACGGACGCGGGCGGCCAGGAGCGGGTGGCGACCGCCGACCGGATCGTCATCGCGACCGGGACGCGTCCGGCCCGCCCGGCGAGCGTGGAGTTCGACGACCGCACCGTGATGGACTCCGACAGCGTGCTGCGCATGGAGCGGGTGCCGCGCTCCATGGTGATCGTCGGCGCCGGGGTGATCGGCATGGAGTACGCCTCGATGTTCGCCGCGCTCGGCAGCCGGATCACCGTGGTCGAGCAGCGCGAGGGCATGCTGGACTTCTGCGACGCGGAGATCGTCGAGGCGCTGCGCTACCACCTGCGCGACCTCGGGGTGACCTTCCGCTTCGGCGAGACCGTGGCCGCGGTGGAGCGGCACGAGAACGGCACCCTGACGGTGCTGGCGAGCGGCAAGAAGATCGCGGCCGACGCCGTCATGTACTCCGCCGGACGGCAGGGCCTGACCGACGGACTGGCGCTGGACAAGGCGGGCCTGGCGGCCGACAAGCGCGGCCGGCTCACGGTGGACGAGCACTACCGCACCACGGTGCCGCACATCTACGCCGTCGGCGACGTCATCGGCTTCCCAGCGCTCGCCGCGACCTCGATGGAGCAGGGCCGCTGCGCCGCCTACCACGCCTTCGGCGAACCGGCGCACGCGCTCGCCGACCTCCAGCCGATCGGCATCTACACGATCCCGGAGATCAGCTTCGTCGGCCGCACCGAGGACGAGCTGACCGACGCCTCGGTGCCCTTCGAGGTGGGCGTCTCGCGCTACCGCGAGCTGGCCCGCGGCCAGATCATCGGCGACGCGCACGGCATGCTCAAGCTGCTGGTGTCCCCGCAGGACCGGCGGCTGCTGGGTGTGCACTGCTTCGGCACCGGCGCGACCGAGCTGATCCACATCGGGCACGCCGTGATGGGCTGCGGCGGCACGGTGGACTACCTGGTCGACGCGGTCTTCAACTACCCGACGCTGGCCGAGTCGTACAAGGTCGCCGCGCTGGACGTCACCAACCGCATGCGGCAGATCGACCGGCTCGGCGCCTGACGCCTGCCGCGCGCGTCCGGGCGCGGCAGGGGAGCCGTTCCCGGTCCGCGTCCGGGCATTGACAACGGGGGTCGCCGTGTCAAATATGGGAGCGCTCCCACGCACCGCGCACACCCCCACGTCACGCCTCGCGAAGGTGAGAGACCGTTGCGTCCAGGCATTGCGAAAAGCTCCGCACATCCGCGCAGACGGCTCGCCGCCTGCGCCTCCGCGCTGGCGCTCGGCGCCGCGCTGCTGGCCGGCGGCGGTACCGCGCTGGCCGACGACCCCGGCGCCCCGGCCCCGCAGGCCGTCGGCGTCACGGTGAACGCCGCCGAGGGCCAGGGCACCATCCCGGGCACCGCGTACGGGCTCAACAGCGCGGTGTGGGACTCGCAGATGAACGTCCCCGAGGTCCAGGACCTGCTGTCGGCCGCGAACATCGGCATGATGCGCTACCCCGGCGGCTCCTACGGCGACATCTACCACTGGGTCGACAACACCGCCCCGGGCGGCTACGTCGCACCCGGCACCGACTTCGACGCCTTCATGGGCACGGTCAAGAAGATCGGCGCGCAGCCCATCCTCATCGCGAACTACGGCTCGGGCACCCCGCAGGAGGCCGCGGACTGGGTGCGCTACGCCAACGTCACCAAGAACTACGGCGCGAAGTTCTGGGAGGTCGGCAACGAGCTGTACGGCAACGGCCACTACGGCAGCGGCTGGGAGACCGACAACCACGCCGACACCTCGCCGACGGCCTACGCGCACAACGTCGCCGACTACGCCGCCGCGATGAAGGCCGTCGACCCGACCGTCAAGGTCGGCGCGGTGCTGACGCTGCCCGGCAACTGGCCGGACGGGGTGATGGCGGGCGGCGAGACGTCCGACTGGAACCACACGGTGATCCCGCTGATCGCCGGCAAGGCCGACTTCGTCATCGTCCACTGGTACCCGGGCGGCTCGGACGCGGCCGGGATGCTCAACACCCCCTCCCAGCTGTCGGGTGAACTCGCCCAGCTGCACGACCAGCTGGCCGCGGGCGGCGCGGCGGACATGCCGGTCGCGCTGACCGAGCTGAACTCCAACGTCTTCGAGGACACCCAGCCCAACGCGCTGTTCGGCGCGGACGCGTACCTCACCGCGCTGCAGAACGGCGTCTTCACCGTCGACTGGTGGGACACCCACAACGGGCCCGGCGCGATCAGCACCGCCCCGGACGGCGCGACGGACTTCAACGACTACGGCATCCTCTCCAGCGGCACCTGCGTCGGCGACGTGTGCGAGCCCCCGCTCAACACGCCCTTCGCGCCCTACCACGCCATCTCGATGCTCAGCCATCTCGGCACGCCCGGCGACCAGCTCATCGGCGCGGCCAGCGGCAGCCCGCTGGTGGCGGCGCACGCGGTGCACCGCAAGAACGGCGACCTGAGCGTCATGCTCATCAACAAGGACCCGGCCAAGGCGCAGACCGTGGCCCTGAGCTACCAGAACTTCCTGCCGGACGGCGGGGCGGCCACCGTCGACACCTTCCGCGACCAGGCCTCCTCGATCGACAGCGCCACCGCGCCGAACACCGGCAGCTGGACGCTCCCGCCGTACTCGATCACCACCGTGACCGTGCACCCGAAGGCCGGCACCGGCTCGGCCCTGAGCGCACCGGGCGCCCCGAAGGTCACCGCCGCGGGCGCCACGACCGCGACGGTGAGCTGGACGCCCTCGACCGGCGGCAAGGTCGACCGCTACGAGGTCTACCGGCAGATCGGCGCCAACAGCGAGCTGGTGGCGACCTCCACCGGCACCTCGGCGACCGTGTACAACCTGGTGCCCGGCAGCACCGGCACCTGGAACATCCTGGCCAGGGACTCCAGCGGCCACCTGTCACGCCCCTCGGACCCGCTCACCGTCCGCACCGGCACCCCGCAGGACTCCACCTGCAAGGTGTCGTACGACCTGACGGCCGGCTGGGGCAACGGCTTCAACGCCAACGTGACGGTCACCAACACCGGACCGGCGACCATCAACGGCTGGACGCTCGCCTTCACCTTCCCGAGCAGCGGCGAGTCGGTCAGCGGCTTCTGGAACGCGGTCCTGAAGTCCGACGGCAGCCATGTGACGGCGACCCCGGTCGACTGGAACGCCACGCTCGCCCCGAACGGCGGCAACTCGGCGACCTTCGGCTTCACCGGCGCCAACAACGGCGCCTACCAGCCGCCGACGGTCTTCACACTCAACGGGACGGTGTGCACCACGGTGTGACATCCTTCCCTTCCCGGGACTGCCTGCCGCACCCGGCGCCTGTCAGGGGCGCCGGGCGCGGCAGGTGCTTTTCCGCGCCCCTCACGGCGGGGGCCTGCCGCCGCTCCAGGCGAGCAGCCGGTCGGCGGTCCAGGTGGTGACGACGCGCGCGGCCGGGATCCCGGCCTCCTCGGCGCGCGCGCAGCCGTAGGCCTGCCAGCCGAGCTGGCCGGGCGCGTGCGCGTCGCTGTCGATCGCGAAGAGCACGCCCGCGTCCCTGGCCAGGGCCAGCAGCCGGCGCGGCGGGTCGAGCCGCTGGGGACTGCTGTTGATCTCCACCGCGGTCCCGGCCTCCGCGCACGCGGCGAAGACCGCCGCGGCGTCGTAGGAGGACTCCGGACGGGTGCGGCGCTCACCGATCAGCCGGCCCGTGCAGTGGCCGAGCACGTTCACCAGCGGGTTGCCGACGGCGGCGAGCAGCCTGCGGGTGAAGGCGGGAGCGGCCATCCGCAGCTCGGAGTGCACCGAGGCGACGACGACGTCCAGCCGCGCGAGCAGTTCGTCGTCCTGGTCGAGCGAGCCGTCCGGGAGGATGTCGCACTCGATGCCGGTCAGCAGCCGGAAGGGCCGGGGCCCCCGGGCGAGCTGCTCGTTCAGCTCGGCGACGGTGTCGAGCTGGCGGCGCAGCCGGTCGGCGGTCAGCCCGTGGGCGACACGCAGCCGCGGCGAGTGGTCGGTGAGCACCGCCCACGTGTGGCCCTCGGCGCGGGCGGCCCGCGCCATCACGGCGATCGGGCTGTTGCCGTCGGACCAGTCGGAGTGCAGGTGGCAGTCGCCGCGCAGCGCCGCGTGCAGGGCGGCGCCGGCCGGGGTGAGCGGGCCGCCGTGGTCGCGTTCGAGGTCGGCGAGGTAGCCGGGGACGCGGCCCTGGGCGGCCTCGGCGAGCACCGTGCCGGTGGTGCTGCCGATGCCCTTGAGATCGGTGAAGCGGCGGGCCGCCGTACGCCGCTCCAGCTCGCCGGGCGGCAGGGCGGACAGTACGGCGGCGGCGTTGCGGAACGCGCGGATGCGGTAGACGGGCGCGTCGGCGCGTTCCAGCAGGAAGGCGATCCGCTCCAGTGCCTCGATCGGCTCCATGGACAGCGGTTTCCCGGCCCGGCCCCGTGCGTAACGGGGCGGCGTGCCGGGTCACACGTTCGGGACCCCGGCCGGGCGGGCGCCGTCAGACGTTGGGCACGTGCAGGGCGTCCCACGTCTCGCGGCCGGGCGGCCACTTGAGCGCGTCGCCGGACCAGCCCTTGTGGTGCTCGGTGTTGTACTTGCGCTGCCAGGCCTCGTAGGAGGCGATGTCGCCGGAGCCGATGACATCCTTGTTGGCCGTGCTCCGGTAATGGTTGCAGCCGACCGCGACCAGCCGGTCGTGCATGGCGGCCACGACGGGCGAGCGGCGCCCGGTGGTGAACCACGCCGAGCCCGGGAAGGGCTCGTAGCGCGGTGCGGCGGCGCTCCCACCCGCCCAGGTGTGCAGGGCCGCGCGGTCGGCGAATTGCCCCACGTTGCGGTCCAGGCCGCCGGCCTCGCTGTACTGGTGGAAGAGCCAGGGATGCTCGACGCGCGGGTGGCCCTTGGGCGCCGAGGGGTCGGCGATCCACAGGCCGTCGGCGCAGTAGGACGTGCTGTCGCGGTGCAGCCAGAAGTCGCGGTTGCAGTACAGGACGACGCGGTACTCGGGTGCCTTGGCCTTGACGTGCTTGAGCCAGGCGTCCTTGTCGGTGCCGGAGACCCCGGCGTCCTCCCAGTCGAAGGCCAGGAAGTCCCCGGTCTTCGCCCCGGCGTGCGCCAGGAAGTAGTCGGCCTGGGCGCTCACCGAGCCGGGCCGGGCGAAGTGGTAGTGGCCGACGACCAGGCCGTGCCCGCGGGCGGTCGCGACCTGCCCGGCGTGCCTGGGGTTGGTGTAGCTCGATCCCTCGGTGGCCTTGACGACGACGAAGTCCAGGCCGCTGGTGCTGTAGTCGCTGCTCTGGTACGAGGCGACGTCGATGCCGTTGACCGTCACGGCGGTCCCTTTCCGTGCTCGTGCGCTGGTGCGGTGGTGCGGGGTGGTGCGGTGGGTCTCGGGGTCTCGGGGTTCGCGGAAGGCGGTCGGTCGGAGGGGGCGGGGCCGGTCAGTGCACGGGGCCGACGTCGAAGGTGTCGCCGCAGACGACGGGGTTCTTCGTGGCCAGCGTCATGGACTGGGTCGACCCGGGCGGGTAGACCATGATCAGCGTGGGCGTCCGCCAGCAGCCGCCGTCCCTGACGCCCTGGTTGAGGGTGTGCAGGTCGGCCTCGACGGTCTGGCCCGGCGCGATCCGCACCGCCGCCGCCTTGACCGTCTGGCGCGTCGCGGGCTTGCCGATGACGCTGCCGTCGCCGCGCAGCAGGGAGACGCCCGGGAAGCCATTGAGGACACAGGCGTGGCCGGTGGTGTTGGTGAAGTCCAGCGGGTAGTAGATGTTGCCCGCGCCCGGGTCGCCGCGCCCCAGGGTCATCTTGAGGTCGGTGACCGTGCAGCGGGCGGTGGACTGCTGCTGCGCGCCGCCGGAGGAGCCGGACGAGCCGGAGGAGCCCGCCGAGGCGGAGGACCCGGTGGTGGCCGGGGGCTCCGGAGTGGCCGTGGCCTGACCGTCGGACGTGCCGTCGGTGGGCGTCGCGGTGCCGGAGGTGGCGGCCGGGGCGGACTGCGAGGTGTCGTTGCCGTCGGCGGAGGGCGCGGCGGCCGAGCCGTCACCGTTGCCACCGCAGCCGGTGGCCGCGGCGGACAGCAGGGCCACCGCCGCGGCGGTGAGGACGGCCGGACGGCGTCGCGACCGCGGTCGCGGCCGGTCCGCCGTCCCGGAGGGAGAAGACGAGTTAGCCATACTGCTCGGTTTCTCACGCCGGGCCGGTTTCGAACCTCGTCCGGCTCGATTGTTGCTGTTTCCGCACATTGTCACCGCGCGGAACTGCCGAAACAGCATGCTCGTACGACCCACGTACATGCGTACGGCCCGGGTGGACGCGGCCCGTCGGCGTCAGTCGTGCTCGCGGCGCCGCTTGCGGACCTGCCACACCACCAGCGCCACCACCACGATGACGGCGACCACGACGGCCACCGCCGTGCCCGCGGTCTTCTCGACGCGCTTGTACGCGTTGCCGGCGAAGTAGCCCAGCAGGGTGAAGCCGACGCCCCACACCAGCCCGCCCAGCGCGTTGAAGAGCAGGAACGTCGGGTAGGGCATCCGCGAGATACCGGCGAGCGCGGGCATCATCGCGCGGAAGAAGGCGATGAAGCGCCCGAGGAAGACCGCGGCGGGGCCGCGCCTGCGGATCAGGTCGCGCGCCTGGTCGATCCGCTCGCGGTGCCCGCGCAGCGTCCTGACCTCCAGGATGCGCGGCCCGTACCGCCGGCCGATCTCGTACCCGACCGAATCCCCGGCGACGGCCGCCAGCACGACCACGGCGGCCAGCCAGTACACCGAGACCCGGCCCTCGTTGGCGATCACCCCGCCCAGCACCACGGCCGTCTCGCCGGGCAGCACGAAGCCGAAGAAGAGCGCGTCCTCACAGAAGACGAGGGCCCCCACGACGGCGTAGACCGCGGGGCCGGACAAGCGCGAGAGCCAGTCGGTGATGGAGTGCATGGAGGAAGCCTTCCCCCGCTCGCCCGCCTCCCCGCACCCGCGGCGCGGACGGGTCGGCGAGGAGCGGACGGCCACGGCCACCGGAGCGGGCGCGCGGAACCCGGCGTCCGGGACAGGTGTGCCGAACGTGGCGTCAGGGGCGGGTGTGCGGGGCAGACGTCCGGAGCAGGTGTGCGGGGCG
Source organism: Streptomyces sp. NPDC004031 (assembly GCF_053604375.1). Classification (NCBI taxonomy): domain Bacteria; kingdom Bacillati; phylum Actinomycetota; class Actinomycetes; order Kitasatosporales; family Streptomycetaceae; genus Streptomyces; species Streptomyces sp. NPDC004031. The sequence continues at coordinate 64,109 of NZ_JBSGHL010000004.1, forward strand.
GGTGTGCGGTGGGTGAAAAGGGCGTTGGGCGCGCATTCACACACTCCTCACCGGAAATTACCTCTCCCGGCCGCAACGGGACGGGCCCCCGGCTCGTCCAATGAGTACGGGCACGTGGCAGGAGGCGGGGAGCTATGGCGGGGGCGGGGAAACGGGCCGTACGGCGGGCGGGGGCGGCGGGGGCGGTGGTCGCCGCCGTGCTGGTGTGGCTGCCGGGGACGGCGCAGGCGGCGCCGGGCGATCCGCCGGGCGGGTGGACGCTGGCCACCTTCACCGCGCAGCCCTCCGTGACGGACTACGCCGACCGCACGATGACGCTGGCCGGGCGGCTGGACCGCGCCGACCGGGGGGACGGCGGCCCGCGCGAGCCCGCGGCGGGCGCCACCGTGGACCTGGTGGCAGGTGATCCGTCCGGAGCCGGCGCGCAACTGCTGGGCACTGTGACGACCGGCCCCGGCGGCGTCTTCCGGCTGCCGGACGCGCGGATCGGCCTGCGGCCGGCGGACGCGGGCCCGGGGCCCTGGACGGTGCCTGTGCACGCGCTGCACCGCACCCCCGGCCCCGGCGGCGGCACTTACGGCGACTGGGACGCCGAGGCCGCGGTGGACGTCACGGCGGTGCCCAGCGCCGTACGGCTGACGGCCGCCTACACGCTGGGCGAACCGGCCGCCGAGGGCCGTACGGTCACGGCCTCCGGTCTGGTCGAACGCGCCGCGGACGGCGGCTGGCTGCCGGCCGCGGACGTGCCGGTGCGGATCGCGTACCAGACCGCGGACGGCTCCGCGCCGGTGGTCCGCACCGTGCGCACCGGGGCCGACGGGCGCTTCACCGCGGACGTCACGGCGAGCGCGGCGGGCACGGCCTCCACCTCCCTGGAGGCGGCCGACGACCCCTACCTCGACGCGAGCGGCGCCGCGCCGCAGACCCTCCAGGTCCCCGTGCCGCCCACCGGCCCGGCGCCGGCCACCACCGCGTCCGGCACACCGACGCACCGTGCGGCCCCCGCGGCGCACCACCGCACCGCGGCGCCCACCGCGACCGCCACCCGCGGGCCCGCGGCCGCCCCGGCTCCCTCGCCGAGCGCCCCGCGCGCCGTGCAGGAGCCCGGCAGCCTCGCGATGACCGGCTCCGGCGGCTTCACCCGCGCGGCCTTCCTGACCGGCGGCAGCACCCTCGTCGCCGCGGGTCTGCTGCTGGTGGTGGCCCGCCGCCGTATCACCCGCGCGGCGGGCTGAGCACCGGCTGTAGGTGTACGGGCTCAGCTGCCGTACAGCTCCCGGTAGGAGGGGAAGTCGCCGCCCGGACCGGTGACGGACTCGGCCGCCAGCACGGCGTTGCCGATGGCGCGAGCCAGGGTGTCGGCGCCCGCCGCGAAGATCGCGTCCAGGGCGCCCGCCGCGAGGTGGACACCGAAGGCCGGGTCGGCGGCGGGCGCGCCGGGCGGGAGGAACGGGCGGGCGCCGGTGGCCATCGCGAAGACGGCGTCGCCGTCGGAGAGCAGGTGCACCGGGCGGATCGCGCGGGCCAGCCCGTCGTGGGCGGTCCCGGCGAGCTTCTGGGCCTGGGAGCGGGAGAGGTCGGCGTCGGTGGCGACGACCGCGAGGGTGGTGTTCACCGGACCTGCCACCCGCTCGGCGTAGCGCGCCGCGGCGGCGCCGAGGCGGTCGCGCGCCCGCTCCCGTACGTCCTGCGGCACGGGCGTACCGCCCGGGGCCGCGGACCAGAGCAGGCCGGTGGCCGGGTCGACGGCGGAACCCGCCGCGTTGACGACCGCGAGGGCCGCCACCGTGACGCCCGAGGGCAGCACGGCGCTCGCGGTGCCGGTGCCGCCCTTGAGGCCGCCGACGACCGCGCCCGTCCCGGCGCCGGTCGCACCCTGCGGCACGGGCGCCCCTTCCGGCGCCGAGGCCGCGTCCGCGGCGGCGGCGCGGCCCATCGCGGCGTCCGGGCGGGCGTACCAGTCGCCGCCGCGCCCGAGGTCGAAGAGCGAGGCGGCGGGCACGACCGGCACCACGCGCCCGGGTCCGCCGACCCGGAAGCCGCGGCCCTGCTCCTCCAGCCAGAGCGCGACGCCCGTGGCCGCGTCGAGGCCGAAGGCGCTGCCCCCGGACAGGACGACGGCCTCGACGCGCGGGACGATGTTGCGCGGGTCGAGCGCGTCGGTCTCCCGCGTGCAGGGGCCGCCGCCGCGCGTGTCGACGGCGGTCACGGCGCCGCCGGGCGGGGCCAGCACGACGGTGACACCGGTGAGCCAGCCGTCGCCGGTGCGCTGTGCCTGGCCGACCCGCAGTCCGGGCACATCGGTCAGCGCGTCGGCCGCGCCGGGTACGGTGCCGTTCTCCATGGGATCCCTTCCTCTTCCCCGGTGGCCGTCAGGCCTCGTCGTCCGGCCGCGCGCCCGGTACGCCGTGCGCGTCCAGCGCGGCCAGGAAGGCGCCGACGTCGGCTGGGGTGACCAGCGGGCGGACCCGGTGGCCGACGTCCAGCAGCACACCCTCGCTCTTGCGCATCCGGCCGGGGTCGAGGCTCGCCCACACCGTCCAGCTCGCGGTGCCCCACAGCCGCAGCTGCCCGGTCGTCGGGCCGAGCCGGACCCGCTTCGCCGCGGCGAGCGAGCCGTAGCGGATCTTCTTGGTGCCCCAGGGGAAGTAGTAGCCGCGGATGCGTATCGCGTCGTCGGTGCAGCTGATCCAGGTGTCCCGGTAGGTCGCGGTCATGGCTCCAGTGTCCTGCGGGGCGCGGGGAGGCAGAAGCCCCCCGCCCCCGGAGCCGCCGCGTGCGCCGCCGGTCAGTGGCCCGAGGTGGCCTTGAGGCCGACGACGGCGACGATCAGCAGGGCCACGAAGAAGATCCGCGCGGCGGTCGTGGGCTCGCCCAGCAGCAGCATCCCGGCGACGGCCGCACCGGCCGCGCCGATCCCGACCCAGACCCCGTAGGCGGTGCCGATGGGCAGCGTACGGGCGGCCTGCGCGAGCAGCAGCATGCTGGCGGCGATGCCCGCGCCGGTGGCCACGCTGGGCCACAGCCGGGTGAAGCCGTCGGTGTACTTCATACCGACCGACCAGACGACCTCGAGCAGACCTGCGACGACAAGAAGGACCCATGCCATGACGGCACCTCCGTGATGGGGAATGTACGGGGGTGCGCCGTCTTTGCAGGGTCCCGGTACGACGCGCTCGTCGGGTTCCCCCAAGAGTAGCAAATACCGCCATTACGGTCAGGGGATCAGGAGCGGCCGTCCTCCACGGCGGTGTTCCTCGGCAACCGGACCCCGCCCGATCCCACCCGATCCCACCCAGAGATCGGATGTCAGGCGACTTAATCACCAACGAAGGCCGCCGCAAGCCGCGTTGACCGGGTAATCATCCGAACTCTGTTCCGCCGTACGGGTGTCGGCAGGGCTCCTGCGGGGAATGAGCGTGCCGGAATCCCCCACACCCACAGGAGGCACCTGTGCAAGGTCATGTGCGCCAGTTGCGACGCACCGCGGTCCTGGCGACCGCCGCCCTGACCGCCGGACTGTTCCTGACGGCCCTTCCCACGCGTGCGACCGCCGCCACCCCGGCCGCACCCTCCCCCCACTCCCCCGCCGCCGCACCGTCCGCGGCGTCCGCGGCGGCCGCCGCGGACGGCTGGACCGGCAGCTGGTCGGTCTCCCCGCAGAGCGGCGGCCCCTCGTACGACCACCAGACGCTGCGGCAGATCGTGCGCACCAGCATCGGCGGCAGCGCCGCCCGGCTGCGCATCTCCAACGCCTTCGGCTCCGCGCCGCTGACCGTGTCCGACGTGCACGTCGCGCGCCGCACGTCCGGCTCCTCGGTCGACACCGGCACCGACCGGGCGGTCACCTTCGGCGGCGCGTCCACGGTGACGGTGCCCGCGGGCGGCACCGCGGTCAGCGACACGGTCGGCTTCGCGGTGCCCGCGCTGGCCGACGTCGCCGTCAGCCTCTACCTGCCGCAGCCCACCGGCTCGGCGACCTACCACCAGCAGGGCACCCAGACCAACTACACCGCGAGCGGCGACGTCAGCGGCTCCGGCAGCATCAACGTGAGCGGCACCAGCGGCAGTTACTCCTTCCTGACCAACCTCGACGTGCAGAACCCGGCCGCACAGGGCGCGGTGGCGACGCTGGGCGCCTCGATCACCGACGGGGTCGCGTCGGCCCAGGACTCCAACCGCCGCTGGCCCAACGACCTCGCGGCGCGGCTCGCGGCGAGCGGCCGCACGGTCGGCGTACTCAACCAGGGCATCAGCGGCAACAAGCTGCTCAGCGACGGCGCCGGACAGAGCGCGCTCAACCGCTTCGACCGGGACGTGATCGGCCAGCCCGGGGTGCGCTGGGTCGTCTTCTCCGACGACCCGATCAACGACCTGGGCGCGGGCAACCGCCCGAGCGGCGACCAGCTGATCGCCGGGCTCCAGCAGCTCATCACCCGCGCCCACCAGGCGGGCATCTCCTTCCTGTGCTCGACGCTCACGCCCTTCCAGGGCTCGGGCGGCTGGACGCAGCAGGGCGAGGACGCGCGGGCGCAGATCAACGCCTTCGTCCGCGGCGCGGGCAGCGGCTGCGACGGCGTCGTGGACCAGGACACCGCGACCCACGACCCCGCCAACCCGGCCCGCTACCTGCCCGCCTACGACGCGGGCGACCATCTGCACCCGAACGAGGCGGGGCTGCAGGCCATCGCCGACGCGGTGGACCTGTCGCTGTTCGGCCCCGCCGGGCAGCCCGGCGGCAGCTGGATCGCCCTGCGGTCGCACGCCAACGGCAAGTACGTGACGGCGCCGAACGGCGGCGCCTCGCCGCTCATCGCCGCGGGCACCTCGGCGGGCACCGCCGAGCAGTTCGACCAGGTCAACCTGGGCGGCGGGCACATCGCGCTGCGCGCGCACGCCGACGGCAAGCTCGTGACGGCGGAGAACGCGGGCGCGGCCGCGCTGATCGCCAACCGCGACGCGGCCGGCGCGTGGGAGACCTTCACGCTGCTCCACAACCCGGACGGCAGCGTCACCCTGCGGGCCGAGATCAACGGCCGGTACGTCACGGCCGAGGCCGCCGGGGCGCAGCCGCTCATCGCCAACCGCGACGCGATCGGCCCGTGGGAGGAGTTCGACCTGGTCATGCCGTGACCGGCAGCACCACCCGGGAGGGGCGGGCCGCGTCGCGGTGGACGGTGCGCCCGCCCGGCGGACCGGCGACGTCCCAGCGCGGGCGGCTGCTCGCCGCGACGTGCAGCCGCACGCGGTGGCCACGGCGGAAGACGTGCGCCGTCGACCACAGGTCCACGTCCACCTCGCGCACCCCGTGCCCGCCGGCGGCCGGCACCCGCCGCACGCCGTCGGTGAGCACGCGCGAGGTGCCGTCGGGCGCGACGTCGCACAACCGGACCACCCAGTCGGCGGGCCCGGTGTCCGCGGCCGCGAACAGCGTCGCCCGGACCCGGCCCGCCACCTCCAGCGGCGCGGTGAGCGGCGGGCCGGTGTGCACCAGCACGTCGCGGCGGGCCTCGACCTCCCGCTGGTCGGCGGGACCGGCCGGATGCCCCTCGGTGAGCAGCAGCGCGCCGCCCCGGGTCGGGACCGGATCGGCGGGGTCGTGCCGGAAGGACGCGGACGCCTCGTCCGCGTCCGGCGGCACGGCGGTCAGCCCACCGCCCGCGCGCAGGTAGAGCGCGGTCTCGACGGCGGCCGGCGGCCACCGGTCGAGTCGCCGCCACTCGTCGGCCCCCATGACGAAGACCAGCACACCCCCGAGCGCAGGGGGCAGGTCTCCGTCCGCCGCCGGAGCAGGTGCCGGGGACGTCCCCCCGCGAGCCGCAGGAGCGCGCCGCGGGGACAGGCCCCGGTCCGCCCCGGGAGCGGGTGCCGGAGCGGTGCCGCCGGGCTTCCCGGTGGGCCCGGCGGCATCCGCGCCCTCTGCTGCGGCGGCAGGACCCTCGTCCCCCGTCCCCACGGGGCCCGACACGTCCGGCGGAGCCGCGTCCTCGCCCCTCTCGGCGGGGACGGACTCCTCCGTCAGGACCGAGGTGAGCCACTCCAGGGTGCGCTCGCGCAGTGACGGGCCGCCCGCGAGTGTCGCCTCGTCGGCGGCCGGGCCGAAGTCGTGGCCGGTCAGGCGGCCGGTGCGGTCGTCGTGGGTCCAGGGGCCGACGACGAGGTCGGCGGGGTGGCCCGCCGCGCGGGCCGCGGTGTGGTTGTCGAGGCTGCCCTGGAGGAAGGCGTCGTACCACCCGGCGACGGTGAGCGTGGGCACCGCGGGCCCGGGGCGGACGGCGGGCACGGGCGGCAGCGGCGGGCCGCCGGGTCGTCCGGGCAGCGGGAGGCGGCGCAGCACGGCCGGCTCCCACCGCCCCGCGGCGAGCCCCTCCCGGGCGCGGTCCAGCTCCCGCAGGGCGCGGTCGCGCCCTGCGGGGTCGGCGGCGTACCGGCGGCTCAGCACCTCGTGGCCGAGGCCGAGCGTCCACTGGGCGAGCAGCCCGCGTTCGGCGGCGCCGCCGCGGGCGGCGAGCCCGTCGTAGGGGTCGGCCCAGGTGAACTCCGGTACGGCGGCGGCCAGTTCCGGCGGCCGCGCGGTGATCGCGGCCCACTGGGTGTGCCCCAGGTAGCTCGGCCCGTACATCGCCACGCGCCCGTCGCAGCCCGGCAGCCGCGCGGCCCAGCGCACGGTGTCGTGGCCGTCGTCCCGCTCGTGGACGAGCGGCTCCCACGTGCCGCCGGAGTCGCCGCGGCCGCGCACGTCCTGCACGACGACGAGGAATCCGCGCCGCAGCGCGGCCTCGGGGTCGAGCCGGGCGAGCACGCCGGGGTCACGCCGCCCGTACGGGGTCCGTGCCAGCAGCACGGGCCACGGCCCGCCGCCGGACGGCCGCCGGACGTCGGCGTGCAGCACCGTGCCGTCCCGCATGGCGGCCCGTACGGTCTCGGGTTCCCCCGGCATGCCCGTTCTCCTTCTCTCCGGACGGCGGCCGGTCAGCCGATCGTCAGATCGTCGACGTACCCGCGGTATCCGCCGCCCGCGCCGCCCGGGTGGTCGTAGCCGATCAGGACGCGGGCGATCTGCTTGCCGGAGCTGTGCGCCGCGAGGTCGACCGTCACGTGGTTCCAGGTATCGGGGGTGAGGTGGCCGCACTGCTGGGCGGGGTGGGCGCGGGTGCCGTTCTGGTCGGTCGCGCCGGAGTCGCGCAGGGTGCTGTCGTCGGTGAAGACCAGGTCGACGGCGACGCACTCGCTCTCCGCCGAGCCCGCGGGCACCCACGGGGTGGTGGCGTGGGACTGCGGGTAGATCCAGTAGCCGAGCGTCTTCGCGGTGCCGACGGCGAGCGGCGCGCCGGACAGGTCGAAGACCTTCAGGTAGGCGTGCGGCGAACTCCCGGCCGCGGAGCCGGAGTACATCAGCGCCGATCCGCCGGTGTGGGCGCTCTCGCCGGTGCGCACCCCCGCCTGCGGGCCCGGGGCGTCGCCGTTGATGCCGGTCACGCCGGTGGCGTTGCCGTCCGTGGTGTCGACGGTGTCGGTCCAGGTCGGCTGTGCCTGTCCCGGTTCGAGGCCGGAGGCGAAACTGCTGCTGGTGCCGCCGCTGCCGCCGGACGACCCGAGCGGCTGGGCGAGTTCGGTCTGCACGGTGGCGTAGGAGGTGCCGGGGGGTGCCAGGGTGACGGTCTCGCCCGCCGTGGTGGGCAGGGTGATCCGGGTGCCGGTGACCGTCCCGGCGCCGTTGCCGTCGCGGTAGACCTGGACGGCGCTGCCGGGCCAGGGGTTGGTGAAGGTCAGGTCGCCGCCCTGCTGGCTGACCGCGCGCACGTACTGCACGGCGTTGCCGGAGCGGCCCGCGGAGACGAGGAAGCCGCCGTCCGCGAGCAGGTCGCCGAACTTGGCGTCGGTGCCGGACGGCCAGTCGGGGAAGACCTTCACGTCGTGCTGGAAGGACTGGAGCAGCATCTCGTCCAGGCCCGAGGTGGTGACGTTGAGGTTCTCGATGCCCCCGCCGCCGTGGTGGACGCCGAGGTTGGGGTAGCTGTTGGCGGTGGCCTCGGTGTGCAGGTGGGAGAGCACCGTGGCCGGGTCGTAGCCGACGCGTGCGGCGGCGGCGTAGAAGGTGGCGGGGGCGTTGCCGCCGTGCCATGCGGCGGTGAGCTGCCCGACGGTGTTGCGGGCGGTCTGGAGGAGCGCGGGGGCGCTGTCCAGGCCGACCTGGCCGCCGGGGTAGACGGCCTGGATGTCGATGTCGTTGCCGTCGTTGACGAAGCCCGCGCCGGTGGACGTCTCGCGGAAGACGCTCTGGCCGTTCTGCGTCATGGTCGGCAGCGGCGCGAGGTGGGCGTCGATGTCGCTCCAGGTGGCGCGGGTGCCGGCGTCCTGGCCGAGCGCGGTGGAGATGTCGACCAGGCCCTGCATGAGCAGGTGCACCAGGCCGAGCGACAGGATGCTGTTGGTCTGCGGGTAGGCGTTGTCCTCCTGCGGCGCGTCGTTCTCGATGACGTACGTGCCGGAGGAGTCCTTGGTGAGGTAGTTCTGCCAGAACAGGCCGACCTGCTTGAGGAACGGGTAGACGGTGGCGGCGTACGCGGTGTCGCGGGTCTGCTCGTAGCGCATCACCATGTCGCTGGCGAGGTTGGCGGCGTTGGACTTCTGGTTGTGCAGGTTCATGTCCGCGCTGGTGGCGTTCGGCGAGATGCCCACGGGGTAGAGCACGCCCTGGAAGCCGTTCTGCGCGGCGAGTTGCTGCCCGCGGCTCGTCCAGTCCAGGACGGGTTTGTCGTACGCGGCCATCTGGTCGATGTGGTTGGTGGTCAGGGCCGCGTAGAAGGGCGCCTGGTAGTTGTAGTTGGTGTGGTAGTCGCCGTTCCAGTTCATGTTCCCGGTGATCCAGTTGCCCCACAGGCCGGGCGCGTACTTCCCCGGCCGGGAGACGCACCCGAGCAGGTAGAGCGAGCCGTACCAGCTCTTCTCGACGGCCTTGTCGGGGATCTGGACGTAGGACCGCGACCAGTACGACTGCCACCAGGCGCGGTGGGCGGCCTGGTGGCTGTCCACGTCGCCCTGGGTGAGGCTGCCCACGAGGGCGTCGGCGGCGGCCTGGTAGCCGCCGGTGTCGATGCTGGACCGGATGCCCGCGACCAGGGTGGACGTCGTGCCGGGCTGGAGGGTCAGGGTGAGGGTGCTGCCGGAGATGCTCTGGCTCTGGCCGATGGTGCGGGCGGCGATCCTGGCGTGCGGGTCGCCGCTGCCGCCGGTGTCGGCGACGACGTCGGCGTCCAGGTCGTTGCAGGTCGTGGTGACGGCGGGGGCGCCGCCGAAGCCGTTCTGCACGGTGATGGCGATCTGCTGGGTACTGCCGCCGGTGAGCGCGAAGGACGTGACCAGGACGTCGCGGTTGGCGTCCACCCAGCTGGTGGTCCGCAGCGTCTGGCCGTTCTTGGTGTAGGTGCCGCGGACCTCGGCGTGGGCGATGTCCTGGACGACGTCGTAGCTCGCACCGGCGAGGCCGCCGGCCTTCACCACGACGCGGCCGAGCGGCTTGACGGCGTGGCTGGTGGCGGACCAGAAGTCGTTCTTGCCGAGGTAGAAGGTCTGGTTGTCGATGGAGCCGCCGATCGCCACGCCGACGTCGCCGTTGCCGAGTTCGGGGGCGTCGACGGTGCCGCCGCCGGTCAGCTGGGTGGGCGGGGAGGTCCATTCGCCCTGGTAGCGGGACACGGTGGTCCAGCCCTGCGCCGCCGTGACCGGGTCGGTCGCGGCGGCGGGGTCGGCTGCGGCGGGTGGGGCCAGCGCGGCGGTCAGCGTGGCGCCGACCAGGGCCGCGGCTGCCACCGCGCCCGTCGCGCGGAGAGCCGGCCGGGTGAGCCTCATGGGCTGCTGCCTTTCTGGGTACGGGACGCCGCCGCGGCAGCGGCCGTCCGCCGGTCGCCGCGGACCGCGCCGGTACCGGGTCCGGCTCACCCGATACATCGGATGACTGAGGGGGCCGGAGGGCGGTGGAAACACGGGGGCGACAGCGCGATGACAGCGTTGTCACACTCGCGGGGCGGCGCAGATCCGGCATCGGCCGGCCGAACGGTCGGAGCAGGGAGGCGTCGTGGGGGGGTACGAGCGATGAGGCGGGGGACGCGGCGGCGAGCCGGGTCCCCCGAAGGCGTTCACCGGGGCGCTGCTCCGAGGAGAGCAAGCACGTCCGAGAGAACGTTATCGTCGGATGTCTTGGACGTTTATAGAGGCGGTCCCGCAGCTTGTAAAGGCCCCGCGCCGTACCGCCGCACCCCGCCGCACCGCCCGGCGGCGACGGCCTGCGGGCCGCGCGCTCAGGGCGCGATCTCCCCCGAACCCCGGGTGACCAGCGACGTCGTGACGATGACGGTGCGCACCGGGCGGGCGGGCTCGGCCAGCCGCGCCTGGAAGAGCTCGATCGCCGTCCGGCCGATCTCCCGCTCGCCCTGCGCCACCACGGTCAGCCCGGGTCGCAGCAGGTCGGCGAGCCCGAAGTCGTCGAAGCCGACGAGCGCGGTACTGCCGTAGTCCGGGCCCAGCGCCCGGATGACGGCGACCGAGGTGGAGAAGTTGCCGGTCACCAGGGCGGTCACCGGCTCGGGGCCGCGGCGCAGGCTGTCCAGCGCCGCGCCGATGCGCTCCTCCTCGATCGGGCCGGGGTGCACCAGGCCGTCGACCGGCAGACCCGCGGCCCGCAGGCACTGCCGGAAGGCCGAGGCCCGCTCGTGGCCGGTGTAGATGCGCTCGTCGTCGCCGATGTAGCCGATCCGCCGGTGGCCCTGCGCGGCCAGGTGGGCGAAGGCCTGCCGGATGCCGCCGCGGTTGTCCGAGAGCACGGTGTCCACCTCCACGCCGGTGGCCGGGCGGTCGAACGCCACCACGGCGAGGCCGGAGTCGATCTCGGGCTGGAGGTACTGGTGGGCGTCGGCGATGGGCTCGATGACGATGCCGTCCATCCGGCGGCCGCACATCGACATCACGGCCTCCCGCTCGCGCTCCGGGTCGTCCTCGGTGGACATCGCGACGACGGTGAGCCCGGCCTCGCGGGCGGTCTCGTCGACCGCGCGCAGCACCGGGTGGGCGTCGGCGATGTGCCGCACGGCGGCGCCGATGGTGCCGGTGCGGCCGCTGCGCAGCTGGCGGGCCCGCACGTCGGGGCGGTAGCCGAGCTGCTCGATGGCGCCCCTGATGCGCGCGGCCAGTTCGTCGCCGACGGTGGCGTCGCCGTTGACCACCCGCGAGACGGTGCGCAGCGCGACGCCCGCCTCGCGGGCCACGTCGACCATCGTCGGCCTGCGGGTCCTGCCGGACCTGCCGGGCCCGCGGTCGGCGCCGGGCCGGGCGGCGGACCCGTCGCCGGGCCTGTCACCGCGCTCGCCGCCGGACCTGCCGGTGTCACCTCGACCGGGCACCTTCGTTTCCCTTCGCCGGATTGCGGTGGACGGCCCCCGCGGGCGGCCCGAGACCGGTCCGTGATCGTGCGGGGGCTTGACTTGCTGTCGCGGAACCTTACTGTACTCGACGAGATAACGTTATCCCGGTCGCCGGCCCGAGCCGCCTCCGCACGCGACCGCGGTCCCCGGGATCTCCCCGACACCCTCACCGAAAGGGACGGCCATGTATCGACGTGCCGCGTTCAGACGGATCGCCGCCACCGCCGGCGCCGCCGGCCTGCTGCTCCTCGCCGCCTGCTCCAACTCCGCCTCCAGCGGCGGGAGTTCGGCGGGCGGCAAGACGCTGACCTATCTGACGTTCAACACCCCCTCGCTCACCCCCGCGTTCTGGAAGGACTCCATAGCGCGGGCCGAGAAGCAGGCCCCCGGGGTGACCGTCAAGCAGGTCGTGGCGCCGAGCACGGACCGCGACGCGTACGCCAAGCAGCTCCAGGCGTCCGGGCAGTTCCCCGACCTGCTCCAGTCGATCACGCCCTCGCAGTACACCGCGGCCGGGCTGCTCACGCCGTACGACCAGTCCTGGATCGACGCCAACTTCCTGCTGCCGCAGGGCAACGCGATCAAGGGCAAGGTCTACATCCCGCCGACCAACTCGCAGATCATCCCGCTGGTCTTCTACAACAAGTCGCTCTTCGCACGGGCCGGGGTCCGGCCGCCCACCACCTGGGCGCAGTTCCTCCAGGTCAACGCCACGCTCAAGGCCGCCGGCATCACGCCGATGGAGCTGGGCGGCAACGACCCGTTCGCCGCCGCCATGCCGCTGACCGGCGCCGTCTCCGCCGACGTGCTCGGCAAGAACCCGCAGTGGATCCAGCAGCGCTACGCGGGCAAGGTGAAGTTCGCCGACGCCGACGTGGTCGCCGCCGCGGGCAAGATGCGCACGCTCGTCGAGAAGGGCTACTTCGAGGACGGGGCGCTCAGCGTCAGCTACGCCGACTCGATCAAGAACTTCAACGCCGGCAAGGCCGCGATGTACCCGATGGGCAGCTGGTACCTGGGCTCGATCCCCAAGGACCAGTGGGAGAACATCGGCGTCTTCCCGTGGCCCACGGACGACGGCAAGGTCGTCGTGCCCTTCGCCGTCGGCGGCTCGATGGCAGTGAGCGCCAAGGCCAAGGACGTCAAGGCGGCCACCGCCTTCGCGCAGTCCTGGTCGCTGGACCCGGACAACCTCAAGGCCCTCATCGAGGGCGACGGCGCCTACCCGATGCTCAAGAACAAGACGCTCCAGGACTACGGCGTCACCGTCTCCCCCGCCTTCACCGGCTCGTACGCCTATGTGACCGCCACCAACACCAAGGTGAGCGCGGTCGGCTGGGCGACCAGTGACGACGCGCTGCCCGGCACCCTCAACAACGACTTCTACGCGGCCGCGCAGGCGCTCTTCAACAGCTCCGACGTCAAGGGCCAGCTGTCCAAGCTGGACAAGTCCTGGGACACCGCGACCAAGTGAACGCGCGCACCACGAAAGGACACCTCCGGTGAAGCCGCTCTCCCACTGGTTTCGCGACACCTCGCAGGACCTCGGGCTGCGGCTGGTCGCCGCGCTCGGCCTGCTGCTCTACCTGGTCTTCATCGTCGTACCGGTCCTCATGAGCCTGCGCAGCAGCTTCACCGACGAGAACCCGCTCAAGGCGGGCAGCAGCTGGATCGGCCTGGCCAACTACTCCGAGATGCTGCACGACGAGCAGTTGCGCAGCAGCGTCGTCTTCACCCTGCTGCTGGCGCTCGGCGTCACGGTGGTCTCCAACGTGCTCGGCCTGGCCTTCGCGCTGCTGCTGGACCGCAGCACGCTCGGCTACCGGGTGCTGCGGACGATCGCCTTCCTGCCGCAGGTGGTCTCCGGGGTGATCGTCGGCTTCGTGTGGAAGACGATCCTCACCCAGGACGGGCTGCTCAACAGCGTGCTGAAGAGCCTGCACCTGGTGCACGACCCGGTGGACTGGCTCGGCAAGCCGCACCTGGCGCAGTTCTCGGTGGGCGTGGTGGTCGCCTGGGTGCTCTCCGGCTTCACCACCGTGGTCTACCTGGCGGCGCTGCAGAACATCCCGCGCGAGCTGTACGACGCGGGGGCGATCGACGGCGCGGGCACCGTCCAGCAGTTCCGGATGATCACCTGGCGGATGGTGGCCCCGGCCACGACGATCAGCGTCACCATCTCGCTGATCACCGTGCTGAAGCTCTACGACGTCATCCAGGTGCTCACCTCCGGTGGGCCCGCCGACGCCACCCAGTCCACCGCGCAGTACATCGTCAAGATGGCGTTCACGAACGACCGGTTCGGCTACGCCTCGTCCATCGCGATGTTCCTGCTCGCCCTGTCCGCGGTGATCGCGCTGTCCGTCACCGGAATCCTGCGCCGCAGGGAGGTCGACCTGTGACCGTCCAGACCACACCCGCCCGCCGTCCGGCGGTGCGCCGCCCGGCGCGGCCCCGCCGTGACACCGGTCCCGGCACGGCGCCCCGCGGGACGGGCCGGCGCGGGCTGCTGAGCCCGCTGCGGCTGGTGATCGCGCTGGCCGTGGTGCTGGTGTTCGTCAGCCCGATCTACCTGACGGTGGTCAACGCGTTCAAGAGGGAGGACGACATCGTCTCCTCCCCCGCCGCGCCGCCCCTCCACCCGACGCTGGGGAACCTCTCCACGGCGCTCCAGCGCCCCGACCACCTGCTGCAACTGGGCCTGCGCAACTCGCTGGTCGTCGTGGTGTGCTCGGTCCTGCTGCTGATCCCGCTGGGCTCGGCCTTCAGCTTCTACGTCTCGCGCCGCCGCACCCGGCTGCGCGCGCTGGTGCTGGCCGTGCTCGCCGCCGGACTGATGATCCCGCCGCAGGTGGTGCTGCTGCCCACGATCCACATCCTGGACTTCCTCGGCCTGGACCACTCCTATCCGGGCCTGATCCTGTCCAACCTGGGCGGCGGCTACTTCTCCTTCGCCGTCTTCGTCTACGTCGGCTTCATGCGGGCGGTGCCCGACGAGGTCGTCGAGGCCGCACGGCTGGACGGCGCCGGGGGCCTGCGCATCTGGTGGACGATCATCATGCCGCTGGTGCGGCCGGCCACCGCCACCGTGGCCATCTTCCTCTCGCTGTGGATCTGGAACGACTTCCTCAACCCGCAGTTCATCCTCGGCCCGTTGCAGGGCCAGACCATCACCACCGGTCTCTATCTCTCCGTGGGGCAGTTCCAGATGGATTACGGACAACTCTTCGGCATCATGTTCCTGGCCGGGGTGATCCCGGTCGCCGGATACCTGGCGCTGCAGAAGCAGTTCATCGCCGGGCTGACGTCGGGTTCGGTCAAGTGAGCGCGCCCGCCGCGCAGCGGCAGCGGGACGCCCGGCCCGCGGGGACGCCCGAGGGCGTGCCGGAGCTGGACGAGCTGGCCGGGGACTGGCTCCCGGCCGAGGCGCTCGCGCACCTGCCGACGCTGCGCAACCAGTGGGGCCAGGGTCATGTGAACCAGGACCTGACATCGTTGTCCTGGCTCACCTTCACGCCGTACAGCGGCGGTTACCACACCGGTGTGCTGCGCCTCGACGGCCGTCCGGCCGCCGCCGCGCGGATGCGCTGGTCGCCCTGGGGCGTGCAGCGGGCCGCCGAGCACGGGCCGCTCACCGTGCGCACCGAGGTGCGCATGGGCTACGAGCGCAGCCGGCTGATGTGGCGTGTCACGCTGCACAACGGCTCGGCGCACCAGGCCGCCGTGACCGTCGAGCAGGAGCTGCTCGCGATGGTCGCGCACCACCGGACGGACTGGGGGTGGCTCTACGGCACCCCGTGGAACTCCGGCCACCACCACGACTTCTACGCCACCGAGCGGCTGCGCGCCGAGGTGACGGCCGACCGGCCGCGCCAGGTCCAGACGCTGCCGCACGGCGAGCGCTGGGTACGGCTCGGCTCGCCGCGGATCCCCGGTATCCAGCGCGACGAGGACTCCGCGCCGATGCTGCTGGAGTCGGAGCTGCCCGACCACTCGACCCCCGACTCCGGCCGGGTCCGGGCGCCCGGCGCGCCCTGCCTGCTGCGCGCCCTGAGGGTGCTGCGGGCGGACGGCACGGCCGGGCCGGTGGGCGACCCGGCGGCGGCGTACACCGTACGGGCCGGGACGGACCTGCGGATCGGCACCGTGCGGCTGGCCGTGGGCGACACGCTGGAGTGCGAGGTGCGGGTGGACCAGGAGGGGGTGTCCGGAGTGGTCGCCACCCACGGCAACCACCCGGACTCCGCCCAGCTCTCGCTGGACGGCGGACGCCCGGCCCTGCGGATCGGCGGCGAGTACACGGTCGCCGCCGATCCGCTGCCGCCCGGGGGCTGGCACCGGCTGGGGGTGCGGATCGGCGCGGCCGGGGCCGAACTGCTGGTGGACGCCGGGGTCGCCGCGCGCACCGCCCCCTGGTGGGGCGGGCAGCGCTGGACGGCCACCGCCGCGGACGGGGTGCTGCGGGTCGCCGACTCGCGCAGCCCGGCCCGCTGCGCGTACGCCTTCGCCGCGGAGCCGGACGCGCTCGGCGCGGACGGCGCCCGCGGACTGGCCCGCTGGGACGTGGTGCTGGCGCCCGGCGAGACCCGGGAGCTGGGCTTCGTCCTGGAGATCGGCTCCGACGCGGACGAGGCGGCCACCGCCGCCCGCGCCGCCGCGGACGCCTTCGCGGCGGCCTTCGACGAGATCGCCGCGCGCTGGCGGGACACCTGGCGGCAGGCCTTCGAACCGGGCGGCACGGAATTCTCCGGCTACCTCCCGGCGCTCGTCACCGACGACGCGGACCTCGCGCGGACGTACTACCTGGGCGCGCTGCTGGCGGTCTACCTGCGCAACACCCGTGTCTCGCGCACCGGCCCGGTCTTCCTCACCGGCGGCCCGCGGCTGGGCCCGACGACGACGTACTTCTGGGACCAGTCGGAGTTCGCCCGCACCGCCGCGCTGCTGGAGCCACGCGGGATGCGGGCCTGGATCCTGGCCGCGCTCGCCCGGCCGTACGACCACTGCCACTCCTTCGACACCTACAACCTGCTGCCGGTCGGCAACCACTACGCGGCCAACGACCACGCCCTCTTCCGGACGGTGACCGCCTACGTCGCGGTCACCGGCGACACCGGGCTGCTGCGCGAGAACACCGGCGGCGGCAGCGTGCTGGACCACCTGCGGGCCATGGCCTACCGGCCGCGCTCGCGCCGGGCGGCGTTCGGCGACGGGGTGCTGGTCGATCTCGGCCGGGACGCCTGGGAGCTGCTGGAGTGCGTGCCCAACTACCGGGACGCGGTGGTGTCGTTCAACGCCGGTTACGCCGGGATGCTGCGCACCCTGGCGGAACTGCTGGAACTGCTCGGCGAGGACAGCGCGGAGGCGGCCGCCGCGCGGGCGGACGGCGACGCGCTGGCCCGCGCGGTGCTGGCGCAGTACGCGGGCGGCGGGCGGTGGCGGATCGCCCGCCCCGAGGGCTCCGACACCATCGGGCACGTCCTGGACTTCGCCCTGGTGGCGGCCGACATGGCCGCGGACCTGACGGACGGGCAGCGCGCGGAGCTGGTCGGCTTCGCCGCCTCCCGGCTGGTGGACGGCGACTGGATGCGCGCGCTGGACCCGCGGGACCCCGTCGCGCCGCTGTCCGACCGGCCCGACCACGGCGCCGCGGGCGCCTTCGCCGCCTGGCCGGGCGCGACCGCGTACGGCCTGTGCCGGCTCGGCCGCCGCGACCTCGCGGCGGGCATCCTGCGCCGCGCCCACCGGGCGACCTCCGGCGGGCTGTGGGGGCAGGCCATGGAGGTGACCGCCGACGGCACCTACCGCGTCGCCGAACGCGGGGTGTCCAACCGGGAGTCGGTGGCCGCCGTCGCCGTCACCGAGGCGGTCATCGCCGGGCTGTTCGGCATCGAGGCGGCCCCGGGCTCCCTCACCGGTGCCGCCGCGGGCGCGCTGACCGGCGAGTTCGGCGAGCTGCGCGGCGTACGCGCGGTCGGCTTCGACCTGGGAGCCGCACCACCGGCCGGATGACCCGCCCGGACCCGGTCCCGCTCGTTCCGGCTGCGCGGCAGGCACGCACGGCCGGTTCGGCCCGGGGCAGGTGAGAAGGGCCTGAGCGCCGTCCGGTCCCGAGGCCGGGTCAGGACCCGCGCGGCCGGCCCTCGGTGCACCGGCCGGGCGCGCGGTCCGCACGCCGCGTGCGGTGTGCGGGTCCGTCCGGCGTCCCGCGGGCGTGCCGCCGAGGTCGGCTCGGGGCCACGCGCCCGGCGGGGTGCCGGACGGCACCGGGCCGGGGAGGGCCGCCGTCGGCGCGGCTCCCCCCGGCCCCTGCCGCGTACCGACTGTTTTCCGCCGCTTGCCGTGTCTGCACGGGCAGGACAGCTCCGCCGCGTCACGGCGGGGCGGGGAGCAGAGGGAGAACGGTGGCTACCGAGAGAGTACGGATGACGTCGGCGCAGGTCTGGATCCTGGGCCTGGCCTCGGCGGCGTCGTTCATGATGTCGCTGGACAGCGTGGTCGTCACGACGGTCCTGGGCACGGTCCGGGAGGACCTGACGGCGTCGACCGCCGCGCTGGAGTGGGTGGTCAACGCCTACAACCTGACCTTCGCGGCGCTGCTGCTGACCGGATCGGCGCTCGGCGACCGCTTCGGGCGGCGCCGCGTCCTCACCGCCGGGCTCGCGCTCTTCACCACCGCGTCGGTGGCGTGCGCGCTGTCACCGGACGTCGGCGCGCTGATCGCCTTCCGGGTACTGCAGGGCGCGGGCGCCGCCATGGTGCTGCCGCTGTCGCTCACCCTGGTCGGCGCCGCCTTCCCGCCGAAGCAGCGCGGCAAGGCGATGGGCCTCTACCTGGGCATCACGGGCCTGGCGACCTTCAGCGGGCCCTTCGTCGGCGGGGTCGTCGCCGAGGGGCTCGCCTGGCAGTGGGTGTTCTGGCTGAACCTTCCGGTGGGCCTGGTGACGATGGTGCTCACCGGGCGCCGGATCGCGGAGAGTTCGGGGCCCGGCGCCCGCTTCGACCTGCCGGGCGTGCTGCTGGTGACGGGCGGGGCCCTCGGCCTGGTGTGGGGCCTGGTGCGGGGCAACACCGCGGGCTGGGGCAGCGCGGAGGTGCTGGGCGCCTGGGCGGCGGGGGCGGCGCTGCTGGTGGCCTTCGTCCGCTGGGAGCAGCGCACGCCCGCGCCGATGCTGCCGATGCGCTTCTTCCGGCTGCGGGCCTTCGCGACCGCCAGCCCGGCGAACTTCCTGGTCTTCGCCTCGCTCTACGGCACGCTCTTCTTCCTCGCGCAGTACTTCCAGACGGTACGGGGCCAGGGCCCGCTCGGTGCGGGCCTGCGGCTGATGCCGTGGACGGCGACGCTGATGGTGTGCGCGCCGATCGCCGGGCGGCTCACCGACCGTTTCGGGGAGCGGGCGTTCGTGGCGGGCGGGCTGCTGCTGCAGGCCGCGGGGATGACGTGGATCGCGGCGGTCGCGGACTCCGGCACCGCCTACCCGCGGCTGCTGCCCGGACTCCTCGTCAGCGGTGTCGGGCTGACCATGGCGATGCCGGCCGCGCAGCGCGCGGTGGTCGGCGCGGTGCGGCCGCAGGAGATCGGCCAGGCGTCGGGCGCGTTCATGATGCTGCGGATCTTCGGCGGGGTCTTCGGCACCGCGGTCACCGTGGCGGTCTTCGCCGGGCGCGGCGGCTACGCCTCGACCGCCGACTTCGGCCGCGGCTTCACCGCGGCGATGGCGGCGGTCGCGGGCTACGCGTTCCTCGGTGTGCTCGTCGCCCTCGGCATCCCGGCCCGCCGCCCGGCTCCCGCGCCGGGGGCCTCCGCGCGGGAGCGCGGCGCCGACCGCGCCCCGGCGGCGCGGCCGTGAGCCCCCGTCCGCGCGGGGGCGGCTCCCCCGCGCGGACGGGAAGCGCGGAAGCGGACGCCCGCGCGGCCCGGGAAGGCTAGCCTTGTCCCGAAAGCCTGATCTGCGAGGTCCGGTGACGGGCAGGGGTGGGGAGCGGCTCATGAGGAGACACAGCGCGGTCTTAGCGGCGCTGGGGCTGGCGGCGGCGTCGCTGACCGGCCTGGCCGCCGGCGGTCCGGCGAGCGCGCTGACGCCGCCGGTGGCGATGACCGCGGACGACCTGCCGACCTGGCAGACCAACGGCGTGGTGTGGGCGCTGGCCCAGGCGGACGGCGTGGTCTTCGCCGGGGGCACCTTCTCGTCGGTGCGGCCGCCGGGTGCGGCGGCGGGCACGAACGAGCAGCAGGCGCTCAACTTCCAGGCGTTCGACGCCGCGACCGGCGCCCCGACCTCCTGCCGGCTGTCCTTCACCGTCGGCAGCGGCACCGCCACGGTGCGGGCGCTCGCGGTGTCACCGGACCACAGCACGCTCTACGTCGGCGGGACGTTCGGCACCGCGGGCGGGGTCCCGGTGAGCAATCTCGCGGCGGTTGACATCGCGAGCTGCACCGTGCGGACGGACTTCAAGGTCGCCGTGTCCGCGCAGGTGCGCACCATCCTGGCGACGGACGACACGGTCCGGTTCGGCGGCAACTTCACCTCGGTCGGCGGCCAGGCCCGGCAGCATTTCGCGGCGGTCAGCACGGCGGGCGCGCTGCTCCCGTTCGCGCCCGCGGCCGACCAGGCGGGCAAGGCCCTGCTGCTCTCGCCGGACGGCTCCCGGGTGGTGCTCGGGGGCGACTTCGACACCGTCAACGGTGCGGCCTCGCACGCGCTCGCCGTGGTG
Source organism: Streptomyces sp. NPDC004031 (assembly GCF_053604375.1). Taxonomy (NCBI): domain Bacteria; kingdom Bacillati; phylum Actinomycetota; class Actinomycetes; order Kitasatosporales; family Streptomycetaceae; genus Streptomyces; species Streptomyces sp. NPDC004031. The sequence continues at coordinate 84,244 of NZ_JBSGHL010000004.1, forward strand.
GACGCCACGACGGGCGCGAACGTCCGGACGTACCCGGGCTTCATCGGCGCGACCTCGACCGTGCAGGACCTGGCGTCCGACGCCACCGGCTTCTACACCGCCAACGAGGGCACGGGCGGCTTCGACGGCCGCATCGCCCTCGACTGGGCGACACTCGACCAGCGCTGGCGCGACACCTGCCTGGGCGCCACCCAGACGGTGCAGGTCTACCAGGGCGTGCTCTACAGCGGCTCGCACGCCCACAACTGCTCCAGCATGGGGCAGTTCCCGCAGATGGACGACCGGCAGCACCTGCTGGCGGAGTCGGTCGGCAACCCCCGCCCGCTGCTGGGGTGGTTCCCGGACACCGACGACGGCCCGGCCGGCACCGAGCAGATCGGCCCGCGGGCCATGACGACGGCGAGCGAGGGCGGCACCGACTATCTGTGGGTGGGCGGCGAGTTCACCCGTATCGCCAGCAACGGAAACCGCCTGCAGCAGGGCCTGGTCCACTTCCCGAACACCCCCGACACCCGCAGCCCCACCGTGCCGCAGCAGCTGACCGGGGTCGCCGCCCCCAACGGGGTACGGCTGACCTGGCAGGATTCCCTCGACCTCGACGACACCGCGCTGACCTACACCGTCTACCGCGACGGCGTCCGGATCGCCGTGGTCGGCGCCTCCTCGACGTTCTGGAACCAGGGCCGGGCGGCCTTCGCCGACACCACCGCCGGACCCGGCACCACGTACAGCTACCAGGTCACGGCGGCGGACGCGGCGGGCAACACCAGCGCGCGGTCGGCGGCGGTGAGCGTGACGACCTCCGGCACCGCGACGACCACCACGCTGACCGTCCCGGCGGACGCCGACAGCTACACCAACGCGGCCGCGACCACCGCCAACTACGGCGGCGACCAGCAGCTGGCGGTCCGCGGCAGCTCCGCCTACCGGACGTATCTGCACTTCACCCTGCCCGCGGCGCCGGCCGGGATGACGCTGCGGAGCGCGTCGCTGTCGGTGCGCACCAGCTCCGACACGCTCGCTGCCTCCGCCGACACGCTCAGCGTGCAGCATGTCGCGGACGCGTGGACGGAGACGGGTGTGACGTGGGCGAACCAGCCCGCGCCCGACGCCGGTTCGCTCGGCACCCTGCCCGCGCCCACCGCGCTCCAGACCGACTACAGCGCCCCGCTCACCGTGTCGGCGCTCAGCCCCGCGCTCGGCGGCGGCTACGGCCTGGCGCTCACGTCCACGGGGACGGATTCGGCGTGGTTCTGGTCCCGCGAGGCATCCGGTACGGCGGGCCATCCGCAGCTGACGCTGACCTTCGCCAAGTCCTGACGGCGGGTCCGGTCCGGGCGGGGCGCCGCGGCGCCTCCCCGGACCGCAGCTGTTCCCTCGGCAGCTGCCGTCCGGCGGGCGTCCCGTCCCGGTCGCGGCGCGGGGAGGAAGCGGCGCATCGTGGAACACGATGTAACACCGGAGCGCGGCGAGCGGGTGGCTTCCCAGCACACCCCCTGCTTCCCGCCCCTGTCAATACGCGTACGGACGCCGCTAGTCTGCTGCACATGAAACAGAGCGGTGTAACGCGTGGCTAGGCAGCCGGGCTCCCGGGCCACGGTCCGGGCCATCGCGGCGGAGGCCGGGGTGTCGATCGCGACCGTCTCGCGGGTGATGAACGGCCATGCCTCCGTCGCGCCCGACACCCGCGAGGCCGTGCGCCGTGCGGCGGCCCGGCTGGGCGCCGCGGCACCCGCCCGGCGGGGCGCCGCGGACGGTGCGATCTACGTACGCTGCCCGTACGTGCTCAGCGACTACTTCGGGGTCATCGTCTCCTCGATCGCCGAGACGCTGGACCTGTACGGGCGGCGCCTGGTGCTCAGCGCGGGCGACGCGGCCCGCGACCGCGAGGTGCTGGGCGGCCTGCCGGACGACCCGGCCGTGGCGGGCGCGGTGCTCATCGTGCCGCCCGAACCGGAGCGGGACCTTGCGGCGCTGCGCGCCGCCGACTTCCCCTTCGTCGTCGTCGATCCGCGCACCCCGCTGCCGCAGGACATCGCCTCCGTCTCCGCCGCCAACCTCACGGCGGCGCGCGCCGTCACCGCCCACCTGGTGGAGCTGGGCCACCGGCGGATCGGCGTGATCGGCGGCCCCGGCGACTGGCTCGCGGGCCAGTCCCGGCTCTCCGGGCACACCTCGGCCCTCGCCGACGCGGGTGTGCTGCCCGCCCCCGAGCTGCTGCGCAGCATCGAGCCGACCGCGGACTGGGGGTACACCGCGGCCTGCGAGCTGCTCGACCTGCCCGAACGTCCCACCGCGCTGGTCGCGTTCAACGACAAGGCCGCAGTCGGCGCGCTGCGCGCGGCGTACGAGCGGCGGCTGCGGGTGCCCGAGGACCTGTCGATCACCGGCTTCGACGACATCGACCTGAGCCGCAGCACCGTGCCGCGGCTGACGACCGTCCGCCAGCCGCTGGAGGAGATGGGCCGGATGGCCGTCTCGCTGCTCATGCGGCTGCTGGACCGGCACACCGTGGACGCGCTGCACGTCGAACTGGCCACCCAGCTGGTGCTGCGCGGCTCGACCGGCCCGGCCCCGTCGGCCGCCGGCGCACGATGACTTTCCTCCACCGGTCTGGTCTGTATTCCTGAGGGCCGCGTCCGCCCGCCTTCCCCCTTCCCCACCGTGCCGCTCGCGACGGCGCGCGTTCCCAGGGACGGCGGGGCGGCGCCGCCCGCAGGTGCCCGCGGCGCTCTGCCCCGGGCCGGACCGGAGGTCTTTTCTTCCCATGACGACGACACCCACGACACCGACACCACCGACACCACCGGCGGCACCGACACCGCCGGACACCGACAGGGCCGACCGCCCCGCACCGGCGTCCACGCGGGGCGTGAAGCCGCCCGCACGGACGGCGTGGACCCTGGTCCTCGCCTCGCTGGGGGCGTTCCTGACCTCGCTCGACGTGGTGGTGGTCGCCACCGCGCTGCCCACGCTGCGCGACAGCCTGCACGCGAGCCTGGCCGACATGGAGTGGACACTCAACGGCTACAACCTGGCCTTCGCCTGTCTGATGCTCACCGGCGCGGCCCTCGGCGACCGCTTCGGGCGGCGCCGGACGTACGCGCTGGGCGTCGCCCTCTTCACGCTGGCGTCGATCGCCTGCGCGAGCGCCGGCTCCGCGCAGGCGCTGATCGCCGCCCGGGTGGTGCAGGGCGCGGGCGCGGCAGTGGTGCTGCCGTTGACGCTCACCCTGATCAGCCATGCCTTCCCGGCGGAGAAGCGGGGCGCGGCGATCGGCGTGTGGGGCGCCGTCACCGGTCTCGGGGTCGCCCTCGGGCCGGTGCTCGGCGGGCTGATCATCCAGGACATCGCCTGGCGGTGGATCTTCTGGATCAACGTGCCGGTGGGCGTCGCGGTCGCGGTGCTGGCGATGCTGCGGCTGGAGGAGAGCCGCGGCAGCCGTCCGCATCTGGACCTGGTGGGCGTGGGGCTGGTCAGCGCCGGGCTGCTGGCGCTGGTCTGGGCACCGGTGCGGGCGCCCTCGGTGGGCTGGGGCTCGGCCGAGGTCGTGGCCGCGCTCGCCGCGGGCGCGGCACTGCTGGCCGGCTTCCTCGGCTGGCAGCGCCGGGCGCGCTTCCCGATGCTGCCGCTGGGCTACTTCCGGGTGCGCGGCTTCTCCGTGGCCAACGGCACGGTCTTCTTCATGACGTTCTCGCTCATCGGCTCGCTCTTCATGATCACCCAGATGTTCCAGCTGGGTCTCGGCTACGACCCGTTGCAGACGGGGCTGCGCATCCTGGTGTGGACGGCGATGCCCATGGTCGTCGCGCCGCTCGCGGGCGCGCTGTCCGAACGCCTCGGCAACCGGCCCTTCATGGTGCTCGGCATGCTCCTCCAGGCGGTGGGCCTGCTGTGGCTCGCGCTGGTCGCGGACTCCGGCACCGGGTACGGCAGCGTGGCCGGTCCGCTGGTCGTGGCGGGCGTCGGCATCTCGATGGTCTTCCCGACGGTGGCGAACGCGGTGGTCGGCGCGGTGCCGGCCGAGGACGCCGCCGTGGCGGCGGGCACCAACAACACGGTGCGGGAGGCGGGCGGGGTCTTCGGCGTGGCCGTCCTGGTGGCCGTCTTCTCCGCCAACGGCAGCTACGGGTCGGTGAGTTCGTTCATGTCCGGCTTCCGGGCCGCGGAGGTCGTCGCCGCCGTGGCGGCGGCCGCCGGAGCGGCGGTGGCACTGCTCGCGCCGGGCAAACGGGAGGAGGACGCGGTGGCCGCACGGAGTCAGGGAACGCAGGGCACCCTCTGACGTCCCGGCCACGGGGCGGAGGAGACCGCCGCGGAACCCTTCCGGGTCCGCGGCGGTCTCCTCGGCTGCGCGTCCGGCGGTCGGGCTTCGGCGGACCTCCGCCCGCCCGCGGGCGGCCCCTCGCGTACGGCGGACCCCGGGGCCCCGTCCCGCGCGAGCCCCGGGCGTACCGGCACCGCGCGCCCGCGGACGGCGTCAGGCCCCGGGATCCGGCGCGACGCGGTCCGGGGGGCGGCCGAGGAAGGCGACCAGCCGGTCCCCCGCGCACGCGTGCGGCGGTACGGGCACGGGGGCGGCGAAGAGCGCGGGGCGGGTGGTGGCGTCGGCCACCTGCGGGGCGCGGCGCAGGACGGCCAGCGCCAGCGGCGCCGGGATGGGACGGGCCCGCCCGCACGCCTGGGCGACGTCCCAGCCGTGCACGGCCACTTCGAGCGCCCCGACCAGCGCCACCGTCTCACCGGGTATCGGCATCCCGCCGACCGCGACGGGCGCGCAGGGCGGACCCGGCCGGGCCGCCCAGCAGCGCCAGCTGTCCAGCAGCTGGTGCGCCCCGGCGGTCACGGCGGCGACCGGGTCGGCGGGCGGCGGGCCGCCCGGTCCCGCGGGCAGCAGCGCGACTCCCCCGCGGTCGGGGGCCTCCCGCAGCGCGGCCATCGACTCGTACAGATGCCACAGCAGGCGCTCCAGGTCCCAGCCCGCGCAGGGTGTGGGCCGCGGCAGCAGGGCGGGTGTGACGGTCCCGACGCAGTCCAGTCCGTATCCGACGGCCTGCTCCAGCAGCAGCACCGTCCGGCCGCGCTCGGTCAGCGCAGCCATGACACCTCCGGTGCGGTGCCGGGGGCGAGGGCGCCGGGCAGGCCGAGCAGCGGGAAGAGCGCGGGGTCGCGGAAGACGACCGCACGGGCGATCCGCCGCTCGCGCAGCGTCAGGACGCTGACGGCGTGCGGGTGGTAGAGCCCGTCGGCCGCGCGCCAGTAGAGGGCGAGCGCGGGCTGCCCGTCGTTGACGGTCAGGCCGCGCATCCGCTGGTCGGGGAGGACGGGGAAGACCTGCCGCCGCAGGAAGTCGAGTGCGACCGAGCGGTCGGCGAACCAGACGGGCTCGGGCGGCATCTCCAGCGTCGCGTCGTCGCGCAGCAGCCGGGCCAGCGCGTCGGCGTCGGCCTCCCGGAAGGCGCGGGCGAAGCTCTCGACGAGGGCGCGGCCGTCGGCGTCGAGCACGTCGTGGACGTCGTCCTCGCGCGGCGCGGCGCGCTCCAGCCGCTCCCGGGCCCGCTGGAGGGCGCTGTTGACGGCGGCGGTGCTGGTGCCGAGCAGTTCGGCGACCTCGGCGGCGCGCCAGGACAGCACATCCCGCAGGATGAGCACCGCCCGCTGCCGGGGCGGCAGTTCCTGGAGTGCGACGATCAACGCGAGGCGTACGCTGCCGCGTTCGGTGACGACCGCGGCGGGGTCCGGCGGCGGGTCGGCCATCGGCTGGACCCATGCGACGCCGGCCGGCGCCGCCTCCATGGAGACGTCCGGGTCGTCGCTGGGCGCGCCGAGCCCGGCGGGCACGACCCGGCGGCTGCGGTGCTGGAGCGCGGTCAGGCAGGCGCTGGTGGCGATGCGGTAGAGCCAGAAGCGCAGCGAGGAGCGGCCCTCGAAGCCGCGGTGGCCGCGCCAGGCGCGCAGCAGGGTCTCCTGGACCAGGTCCTCCGCGTCGTGCACCGAGCCCAGCATCCGGTAGCAGTGCGCCATCAGCTCCGGGCGGTAGGCGGCGGCCCGCGCGAGGAAGTCGTCGCCGTCGTCGGGGCGTTCGGGGGCGGTGGTGGTCTGGCCGTTCAGGGTGTTCACGTGACCTCTCCGGGTGCTCGGGGACCGGCGTCCACCAGTACAGACACCGCCCGGCCCGCAAAGTCATCGCACCCGGGCGTCCCGCCCCCGCTGCGGGGCGCCCGCGGCCGGTCGCGTCAGTCCGCGAGGGTGGCCAGGCCGTCCGCCGACAGCCCGTACGCGACGGCGTCCGCCCGCTGTCCGCGGGCGAGTTCGAGCACCGCGGCGCCCGCCGTCCCCGGCGTGAGAAGCGCGCCCGAGCGGCGGACGAAGTCCTCGGTGGTGATGCCCTCGTAGGCCGCGTAGGCGGCCGCCGCCTCGGCGCCCAGGCCGGTGGTCGGCGCCAGGGCGGGCAGCACGGCGGTGAAGCGGATGCCCAGCTCGTGGCGGCGGGACTGGCCGTCGGCGTAGGCGGTGATGAAGCGGACGGTGGCCTTGGCGCCCGCGTAGCCGCCGCTGAGCGGCGATCCGCGCAGGGCGGCCCCGCTGGAGAAGGCGATCACGGTGCTGCCGGGCGGCAGCGGCTGCCGCAGCGCGGCGCGCGTCCAGCCGAAGACATGCCGCACGTCGGTGTGCCAGGCTTCGGAGAAAGTCTCCCAGGTGTGGTCCTGGAGCGGCAGCATCGCGGGCGCGGCGCCCGCGGCGAGCACCACCGTGCGCGGGGTGTGCCGCGCGAGCAGGTCCGCGGCCAGGTCGGGGTCGGTGGCGTCGCCGGGCACGGGGACGAAGCCGTCGCCGAGGTCGGCGCGCAGCTTGTCCAGCGCCTCCCCGTCGCGGGCCAGGCCCAGGACCCGGGCGCCGGCCCGGACGAGTGCGGCGGCGACGCCGCGGCCGAAGCCGCCGCAGGCGCCGGTGACGACGGCGGTGGTTCCGGCGAGTTCGTGGACGGGCATGGTGTCTCCCTCGGTGCGTTGTCCTCGTCCGTGGCCCGTGGTGTCACGGGGTGCGCGGACGCCTCACGGATAAGGACAACGGCACGCGGGAAAACTCGTCGGCCCCGTCCGGGCCGCCGGGCTCAGTCCTCGGTCAGCTCGACGTGCTGCGGGTAGAAGGCGACGTGCCCGGCGATCCCGCCGACCGCCGGGAAGGGCTCGGTGTACGTCCACACCGCGTCGGGCACCGTGCCGTCCGCGGTGACCAGCGCGTAGTAGGAGGCGTCGCCCTTGTACGGGCAGTACGTGCTCTTGTCGCCCGGCACCAGGACGCCCGGCTCGACGTCCTCCAGCGGGATGTACTGGACCGCCGGGTACGTCCCCTCGCGGAGGGTCAGCGCCCGCGTGGTGTCGGCGACGACCTTCCCGGCGGCCCGCACGGTGACCCGCGCCGGGTTCGGTTCGACGGTGATCGGGTGGTCCGGACCGGGCGTCTTCACGGTGCGCTCCACGGGGTCCTCCCTGACGTAGCGGTACGGCACCTGCGACCGTAGGCAGATCGTCCGGGCAGGGTCAAGCACCCCCCGCCGCGGCGCGGTGCGGTACGGTCCCGAGCCGCCGCCGTACCGCCAGCAGGTACTCCCTCCGGTCCCGCGGGTCGGGGCCGGTGCGGCGGCGGACCGGGATCTCGCCGGTGACCGGGGCCCAGTGGCCGAAGGAGGTCTCCAGCACGCCCTCGCCGCTGGTCAGGGTGGGCAGCTGCCGCTCCAGGGCGTGCACGGCGGCCGCGGGGATGTCGCCCTCCAGCACATGGCGGCCGGGACCGGCCGCCGCCGGGGTGCGGGGCAGCGCCCGCAGCTTGCCGAGGACGGGCAGCACCGCGCCGAGCGCGTCGGCGGGCAGGTCCAGCCGGAAGCGGTGCACGGGCTCGTGCACCCGGGTGCCGGCCTGTCGCAGCGCGGCTGTCAGCACCAGCGGGGTGAGGTTGCGGAAGTCGCCGGAGGTGCTGGACATGCTCTTGTCGAAGACCGCGTGCGCGTGGCTCTGCCGGGCGCTGTAGCCGGAGTGCGTCATCGTCACCGTGCAGTCGGCGACCTGCCAGCCGTACAGGCCCTGGCCGAGCGTGGCGTGCACGGTCTCCTCGACGGCGGTGAAGAACGCGTAGGGCAGCGAGCCGAGTTCGACCTCGCGGCGGAAGACGACGCCGCTGCCGGGCGGCGCCGGGTCGACGCGCAGGCCGACGGTGGCCAGGAAGGGGTTGGCGTCCTTCTTGTTGAACTCCACGGCCGCGCCGCTGCCGGTGACCCGCTCGATGTGCAGCGTGGTCGTCGGCTCGAAGACCACGTCCACGCCGTAGTCGGCGGCCAGGGTCGCCTGGACGACCTCCTTCTGCACCTCGCCGTAGAGCGAGACGGCGATCTCCCCGCGGTCCTCGTCGCGCCGCAGGCCGATGAGCGGGTCCTGCTCGGCGAGCTGGCCCAGCGCGGTGTGCAGGGCCGCGCGGTCGGCGGTGCGGCGGGCGGCGACGACGGTCTCCAGGGTGGGCGGCGCGAAGTGCCGGGCGGGCGCCCCGGACGGATCGGGGACGCCGACGGTGTCGCCGATCCGTACCGCGCCGAGTCCCCACACCCGGGCGATGCGCCCGGCGGGCACGCTCGCCGCCGGGGTGTCGGTGCCGTCGGCGAAGACGCTGAGCGCGGTGACCCGGCCCTCCCCCGCCACCTGCGCTCCGCGGTGCAGCGGCGGGCGGTCGCGCACCCGCAGGGTGCCCGCGCCGATCCGGACGTACGCCACGCGCTCGCCCGCGGCGCCGCGCTGCACGGCGAAGACGGTGCCGCTCAGCGGCGCGTCCGGGTCGCCGCCGGCGCCGGGCAGCAGCCGGGCGATGCCGTCGGCGAGCGCGTCCACCCCCGCTCCGGTCACGGCGGAGCCGGCGTACACCGGGTGCACCGCGGCCCGCGCGGTCTGCGCGGCGAGCGCGTCCCGCAGCCGCCCGTACGGCAGCCCGGCGCCCTCGCCCTCGGCCCAGGCGGCGAGCAGCCCGTCGTCGTGGCCCGCGAGCACCTCGGTGAGGCGGGCGGTGAATCCGGTGTCGTCCGGCGTGTAGGGGACCGCGGCGGCCCGCGGTGTGCCCTGCTGCCGGGCGGCCGTCATCGGCACGACGTCGGGGGTGAGGCGCTCGGCGACGGCGGCCAGCGTGCGGTCGAGGTCGGCGCCGGAGCGGTCGAGCTTGTTGACGAAGACCAGCGTCGGGATGCGCAGCCGGCGCAGGGTGCGCATCAGCACGGTGGTCTGCGGCTGGACGCCCTCCACGGCGGAGACCACGAGGACGGCGCCGTCCAGGACGCCGAGCACCCGTTCGACCTCGGCGATGAAGTCGGGGTGGCCGGGGGTGTCGATGAGGTTGACGGTCGTACCGCCGAGGGCGAAGGAGACGACGGCGGACTTGATGGTGATGCCGCGCTGCCGCTCCAGCGCGAGGGTGTCGGTGCGCGTCGTGCCGCGGTCGACGCTGCCGACCGTGTCGATGACACCGGCGTGGTGCAGCAGCCGTTCGGTGAGGCTGGTCTTACCTGCGTCGACGTGCGCGAGAATGCCGAGATTGAGTGAAGCCACGGGCTGTCATGTCCTCAGGAGGCGAAGGGATTCCTGTCGGGGCGGGCATGACGGAACCGCGCATTGCTCAGTGCTCCTTCGTCGGCGATGAGGACCCGCCGACTACACCAGAACGCCCCCGCGGGCGGCAACCGGATATCCGGCGGACGCGGCGCGGGGGCGCGGGCGGGGCGGGCCCCTACTTCCGGGAGACCTTGCGGTTGGCGCGCAGCCACTCGCGGTTCATCGAGGTGATGGAGGTCAGCGGGATGCCCTTGGGGCAGGCGGTCGCGCACTCGCCGGTCAGGGTGCAGCCGCCGAAGCCCTCGGTGTCCATCTGCGCGACCATGTCCAGCACCCGGGTCTCGCGCTCCGGGGCACCCTGCGGCAGGACGTTGAGGTGGTTGATCTTCGCCGAGGTGAAGAGCATCGCCGAGCCGTTCGGGCAGGCGGCGACGCACGCGCCGCAGCCGATGCACTCGGCGTGCTCGAAGGCGCTGTCGGCGGCGGCCTTGGGCACGGGCGTGGCGTGCGCCTCGGGGGCGGAGCCGGTGGGCGCGGTGACGTAGCCGCCGGACTGGATGATCCGGTCGAAGGACGAGCGGTCCACGACCAGGTCGCGCACCACCGGGAAGGCGGCCGCGCGCCACGGCTCGACGTCGATGGTGTCGCCGTCCCGGAAGGAGCGCATGTGCAGCTGGCAGGTGGTGGTGCGCTCGGGGCCGTGCGCGTCGCCGTTGATGACCAGGCTGCACGCCCCGCAGATGCCCTCGCGGCAGTCGTGGTCGAAGGCGACGGGTTCCTCGCCCTCGACGGTGAGCCGCTCGTTGAGGGTGTCGAGCATTTCCAGGAAGGACATGTCGGGCGAGATGCCGTCCACCTCGTAGGTGGTCATGCCGCCGGGCGCGGCGGCGTCGTGCTGGCGCCAGATGCGCAGGGTGAGCCTCATGCGTAGCTCCGCTGGGTGGGGTGTACGTAGTCGAAGACCAGGTCTTCGCGGTGCAGGACGGGGGCGGCGCCGGTGCCGGCGAACTCCCAGGCGGCGGCGTAGGAGAACTCCTCGTCGCGGCGGGCGGCCTCGCCGTCCGGGGTCTGCGACTCCTCGCGGAAGTGGCCGCCGCAGGACTCGGCGCGGTGCAGCGCGTCCAGGCACATCAGCTCGGCCAGCTCCAGGTAGTCGACGACGCGGTTGGCCCGCTCCAGCGACTGGTTGAACTCCGCCTCGGTGCCGGGCACCTTGATGCGGCGCCAGAACTCCTCGCGGATCTGCGGGATCCGGTCGAGCGCCTTGCGCAGCCCTTCCGCGGTGCGGGCCATGCCGCAGAACTCCCACATCAGCTCGCCGAGTTCACGGTGGAAGGAGTCGGCGGTGCGATCGCCGTCCGCGGCGACCAGGCGGTGCAGCCGGCCGGTGGTCTCTTCGAGCACCGCGGCGACCTCGGGGTGGTCGGCGCCGGGGGTGTCGTGGCCGGGGTGCCGGGCGAGGTAGTCGTTGAGGGTGGCGGGCAGCACGAAGTAGCCGTCGGCCAGGCCCTGCATGAGCGCGGAGGCGCCGAGCCGGTTGGCGCCGTGGTCGGAGAAGTTGGCCTCGCCGATCGCGAACAGACCCGGGATCGTGGTCTGGAGGTCGTAGTCGACCCACAGCCCGCCCATCGTGTAGTGCACGGCCGGGTAGATCCGCATCGGGACCTCGTACGGGTTCTCCGCGGTGATCCGCTCGTACATATCGAAGAGGTTACCGTACTTCGCCTCGACGGCCTTGCGGCCCATCCGGGCGATGGCGTCGGCGAAGTCGAGGTAGACGCCCTGGCCGCCGGGTCCGACGCCGCGGCCCTCGTCGCAGACGTTCTTGGCGGCGCGCGAGGCGATGTCGCGCGGCACCAGGTTGCCGAAGGAGGGGTAGATGCGCTCCAGGTAGTAGTCGCGCTCGTCCTCGGGGATCTCGCCGGGCGGGCGGGTGTCGCCCTTCGCCCTGGGCACCCAGATGCGGCCGTCATTGCGCAGCGACTCGCTCATCAAGGTGAGCTTGGACTGGTGGTCGCCGGTGCGCGGGATGCAGGTGGGGTGGATCTGGGTGAAGCAGGGGTTGGCGAAGTACGCGCCGCGGCGGTGGGCCCGCCAGATCGCGGTGGCGTTGGAGTTCATGGCGTTGGTCGACAGGTAGAAGACGTTGCCGTAGCCGCCGGAGGCGAGGACGACGGCGTCCGCGAAGTACGGGGTGATCTCGCCGGTGACCAGGTCGCGGGCGACGATGCCGCGGGCCCGGCCGTCGACGACGAGCAGGTCCAGCATCTCGGTGCGCGGGTGCAGTTCGACGCTGCCGGCCGCGATCTGCCGGGAGAGCGCCTGGTAGGCGCCGAGCAGCAGTTGCTGACCCGTCTGGCCGCGGGCGTAGAAGGTGCGGGAGACCTGGACGCCGCCGAAGGAGCGGGTGTCGAGCAGGCCGCCGTACTCGCGGGCGAAGGGGACGCCCTGGGCGACGCACTGGTCGATGATCTCCACCGAGATCTGCGCCAGCCGGCGCACGTTGGACTCGCGGGAGCGGAAGTCGCCGCCCTTGACGGTGTCGTAGAAGAGCCGGTGGATGGAGTCGCCGTCGTTGCGGTAGTTCTTGGCGGCGTTGATGCCGCCCTGCGCGGCGATCGAGTGGGCCCGGCGCGGGGAGTCCTGGTAGCAGAACTGGACGACGTGGTAGCCCTGTTCGGCGAGCGTGGCGCCCGCGGAGCCGCCGGCCAGTCCGGTGCCGACGACGATGACGGTGTGCTTGCGGCGGTTGGCGGGGTTGACCAGCTTGGCGGTGAAGCGGCGGGTGTCCCAGCGCTCCTCGATCGGGCCGTCGGGCGCCTTGGTGTCGGCGATCGGCTCGCCGGTGGTGTAGTCGGCGTAGTCGGTGGGGTTGCTCATGTCGGACCCTTCAGCTCACGAGGCCGGTCATGACGCCGACCGGCACGGCGATGAAGCCTGCCGTCAGCAGCAGGGCGAGGACGTTCGCGGTGCCCTTGAGCACCCGGTCGCGGGTGGCGCTGCCCGCGCCGAGGGTCTGCGCGGCGCTCCAGAAGCCGTGCCGGACGTGCAGGCCGAGCGCGAGCATCGCCGCGATGTAGAAGACGTTGTTCCACCAGTCGTGGAAGGCGGCCACGACGTTGTGGTACGGGTGGCCTGGCACGAAACCGCGCTGCACGGTGCCGGTGGTGAGGTCCAGGATGTGCCAGACGATGAAGAGCGCGAGGATCACGCCGCCCCAGCGCATGGTGCGGGTCGCGTAGCTGGAGCGCGCCTTGCGGTGGACGTAGCCGACCGGGCGCGAGCGGATGTCGCGGCGGCTGAGCTGGTACGCGCACACGCCGTGCGCGACCACGGCGGCGACCAGGCCCGCCCGGACGATCCACAGCGCCCACTCGTAGTGGAAGAAGGGCTCGCCGAGGGTGCGCAGCCAGTGCGCGTAGCCGTCGAAGGTGCCGGGACCGAAGAAGATCTTGAGATTGCCGTACATGTGGACGACCAGGTAGAGCAGCATCACCAGGCCGCTCACCGCCATGACCGCCTTCTTGCCGACGGAGGAGTCCCAGACCGTGCGGACCGCCGAGGGGCGCCGGTCCGGCCGCGTTGCCAATGCCATGGACACGACGCTACGGCCGGGTGCCACCAGTGGTCCAAGACATGATCGGGCTGGAGTCGATAGGCACCGGCTATGGAGAGCTACCCTGACAGGGTGCAGTTCCAGCAGCTCGCGTACTTCGTGGCCGTCGCGGACACCCGGCACTTCACCCGGGCCGCGCAGGCCCTGCACGTCTCCCAGCCGTCGCTGTCGCAGCAGATCAGGGCGCTGGAGAAGGAGCTGGGTGCGGCCCTGTTCAGCCGGGCCCGGGGCAACATCGCGCTCACCGACGCCGGTGAGACGCTGCTGCCGCTGGCCCGGCGGATCCTCGCCGACGCCGACACCGCGCGGCACGAGGTGCTGGAACTGGTGCAGCTGCGCCGCGGCCGGGTCCGGCTCGGCGCGACCCCGAGCCTGGCCACCGGGCTGCTGCCCGACGTGCTGCGGGCCTTCCACGACCGGCACCCCGGTATCCGGCTGCTGATCGAGGAGGGCGGCTCGCACGACCTGGTGCGGCACCTGGCCCGCGGGGCGCTGGACCTGGCGCTCGTGGTGCTGCCGCTGCCCAGCCCGTCGCCCGCGCTGACCACGGTGGAGCTCTTCCAGGAGGACCTGGTCGTCGTCTCGTCCGCCGCGGACGGGCCGCCCTCGGAGTCCACCGCCGGGCCGCTGCGGATCGCCGATCTGGAGGGCCTGCCGATGGTGATGTTCCGGCACGGCTACGACCTGCGCGACCTCACCCTCGCGGCCTGCCGGGCGGCGGGATTCGAGCCGTACCTCACGGTCGAGGGCGGCGAGATGGACGCGGTGCTGGGGTTCGTACGGGCCGGGCTCGGCATCGGCGTCGTGCCCGCGACCGTGGCCGCCCGAGCCGGGCTGGACCTGCGGGTGACGCCGCTGGCCCGGCCGGGCCTGCGGCGTACCGTCGCGCTGGCCCACCGCAGCGACGTCGCCCCGCCGCGGGCCGCCCGCGTCCTCCAGGACGTGCTGCTGACCGCGGCGCGCCGGGCGGTGGCCTCGCCGGGCCTGCACCCGGGCCGGAGCTGAACCCGGGGCGCGGGGGCGGGCCCGGCGGGTCGGGAGGGGCGGACGCGGCCCCGGTGCGTACTACCCCTCCGTCCGCATCCGCGGCAGCAGGAGCAGCGCCACCAGCAGCGCGGCGAAGGCGAACCCGGCGCCGATGAGGAAGGCCTCGTGGAAGCCGCTCGCCCGAGCGGCCCGCAGAGCGCTCGCGGACGGGCCGGAGGCCGTGTGGCCGATCCGGGTGAAGGCCGCGGTGGACACGACCGCCAGGCCGACCGCGCCGCCCGCCTCCTGGCTGGTGTTGATCAGCCCGGCGGCCACCCCAGACTCGCGCTCGGCCACCCCGAAGGCCGCGGCGATCTGCAACGGCACGAAGGACATCCCCAGCCCCACGCCGACCAGCACGAAGGGCGGCAGCACCCGCCCGGCGTACCCGGCGTCGAGGGGCAGCCGGGCGAGCAGCAGCAGCCCGGCCGTGGCGAGCGCGAGGCCCGCGGCGAGCACCGCCCGCGCCGGGAGCTTGGTGACCAGGCCGGAGGCGACGCCCGCGCCCACGATCACCGCGACCGCGAGCGGGACGTAGGCCAGCCCGGTCCGCAGCGCGTCGTAGCCCAGCACCTGCTGCATGAACAGGCTGGCGAAGAAGAACAGCGTACCCATCGCCCCGAGCATCAGCACCGTGCCGAGGTTGGCGGCGCGCAGTGCGCGCAGCCGGAAGATCCGCATCGGCAGCAGCGGGGCCGCCGTGCGCAGTTCGACGGCGACGAAGGCGGCGAGCAGCAGCGCGGCACCGGCCAGTCCGCCGATGGTCCGCGCGGTGGCCCAGCCCGCCGTGACCGCCTGGTCGAGGGTGAAGATGAGCAGCAGCAGTCCTGCCGTCAGGGTCGCCGCGCCCACGGCGTCGAAGCGGCGCGGTCCGTCGTGCGCGGCCCGGCTCTCGGGCAGCACCCGCGGCGCGAGGAGAAGGGCGGTGAGCGCGACGGGCACGTTGACGAAGAAGATCCAGCGCCAGCCGGGACCCTGGGTGAGCAGCCCGCCGAGCAGCACCCCGAGCACGGAGGCGACTCCGGCGAGCGCGCCCCAGATGCCGAGCGCCTTGTTGCGCGCGGCACCCTCGGGGAAGGTCGTGGTGAGCGTGGAGAGCGCCGCGGGCGCGGTCAGCGCGGCGCCCAGGCCCTGGACGGCGCGGGCGGCGATGAGCACGGCGGGCTCGTGCGCGAGGCCCGCGGCGAGCGATGCGGCGCCGAAGAGCGCCATGCCGGCCTGCAGCAGGCGCCGCCGTCCGAGCATGTCGGCGAGCCGGCCGCCGAGCAGCAGGAAGCCGCCGAGGACGGTGCCGTAGGCGGTCACGACGAGCTGGAGGTCGCCGTCGGCCATGCCCAGGCCGCGCTGGAGGGAGGGCAGGGCGACGTTCACGATCGTGACGTCAAGGTAGACCATCGACTGCACCACGCAGAGGAAGGCCAGGACCAGGCCGGGGCGTACGGCGGCCGGGGCGTGCGGAGCGGGGCCGCGCCGGGCGGCGGTGAGAGACATGGCCCGGACGCTAGCAACGCCGATATAGTAGGTACCTAGAAGAAAGTGGCTACGGATTCTCCCGGCGGGCCCGCCGGATCCGCCGCACGGCGGCCCCGGGCTCCGGCGGCGGGTCCGCCGAGTCCCGAGAGGCGCAGCAGACATGCCCGAGATGATGTCCCCGCCCGCCGGTGCCCGCACCGCCCGGGGCGCCGCCGCGGGGGTCCAGGCGGAGCCGTGCCCCATCGCGCCCGTCGTGGACCTGGTGTTCAGCCGCTGGACGACACCGATCCTGTGGGCGCTCAACCAGTTCGGCCGGCAGCGTTTCGTGGAGCTGGAGCGCCGGATCGGCACCATCACCCCGAAGGTGCTCACCCAGCGGCTGCGCCAGATGGAGCGCGACGGCCTGGTGGTGCGCACCTACCACCCGGAGGTGCCGCCCCGGGTGGAGTACGAGATCAGCGAGCTGGGGGTGAGCCTCGCCCCGCTCTTCCACCACCTCACCGAGTGGTGGCGCGAGCACGCCGGCGACGTGGCCGACGCCCGCACCGGCTACGACGACCGGGGCGGGCCGATGCCGTGACGAGCCGGGTTCAGTCCCGGTAGCCGCCCTCGGCGAGCGCCGCGTCGATCCGGGCGCGGTGCTCGGCCTCCCAGGCGTCGAGGTCCTGGGCGGCCTCCTTGGCGAGCTTCGTGCGGGCCGCCGCCAGCACCTCGCCGGTCCGGCCCGCGGGGACGACGGCGACGCCCTCCTCGTCGGCCACCACGACGTCGCCCGCGTGCACCCGGACACCGCCGCAGTCGACCGGCTCGCCGAGCGGCAGCACCGCGGACTTCACCCCCGGGCAGGGCACGATGCCGCGGGCGAGCACCGGGAAGCCCATCGCGCGGATCTCGGCGAGGTCGCGGATCACCCCGTCGACGACGAAACCGGCGATGCCGCGGCGCTGCGCGACGGCGCAGACGTTGCCGCCCGCGACCGCGAAGTCGGTGTCCCCGGCCGCCATCACGATCACCGAGCCCGCCGGGGCCCGGTGGATCGCGGCGTGCAGCATGAGGTTGTCGCCGGGCGGGCAGCGCACGGTGAAGGCCGGTCCCGCGATCCGCGGCGCCGGTCCCCACAGCGGGCGCAGTCCGTGGTCCATCACCTGGCCGCGTCCGAGGACGTCGGCGAGGGTAGTCGGGGAGATCTCCCGGAAGTCGTGCGCGTCGCTGCCCATGGTCGGCCTTTCCGTGCGGGGCGCCCCCGGCCGGGAGCGCCCCTGGCACGTTACCGGGCGGTCAGCCGGTGGCGAGGGCGGGGTCGCTGACGCCCGGCCGCCCGTTCTCGACGTGTCCCGCCAGGCGGCGCAGGAACGCCGGGTCGTGGTCGGCGGTCACCGTCAGGTCGTACCAGCGCTTGCCGCGGGCCAGGTCGACGGTGTGCGTCTCGCGCCGGCCGGGGCGCAGGGTGTGGACGGTGTGCCCGCCGTCGTAGGAGTTGCGGACGGTCAGCCGGACCTCGCCGCGCCCGTTGTTGACGAGGGTCAGCTCGACCCGGCCGGTGGCGGCGTGGTGGCGGGCGGTCACCTCGGGTCCGGCCCGGCGGGCGGAGCCGCGGAAGGCCCGCAGGAATCCGGCCGGGCCGTACGCGGTCACGTCGTAGCCGCCGTCCCGGTCCGCGGTCTCCCACCGGCCGCTGACGGTCCGCCCGGCCGCCGCGGTGTACGTCCGCGGGGCGTCCTCTCCCGCGGCGGTGACGTGGAAGCACGCGCCCGCGCCCGCTCCGGCGAAGAAGGTGAGGCTCAGTGCGCCCTTGTCCGGGGACACCGAGGCGTCCACCAGCGGCGCGTACGGCAGCGGGCGGGTGGGGCGGCTGCCGCGCTCCTGCACCGGCAGCTTCTGGTCGGCGGGCGGCACGGGCACGTAGCTGTCGTGCCGGTCGCCGTCCTGCGGGCGGTAGCCGTCGGTGGCGGGCAGCGGGGCGGTCCGCTCGCGGGCGAGGGAGAAGTCGAAGGCCGAGGTCAGGTCGCCGCACACGGCGCGGCGCCACGGTGAGATCTGCGGCTCGTGCACCCCGAAGCGGCGCTCCATGAAGCGGACCAGCGAGGTGTGGTCGAAGACCTCGGAGCACACGTAGCCGCCGGTGCTCCACGGGGAGACGACCGTCATCGGCACCCGCTGCCCGAGCCCGTAGGGCCCCGCGGCGTAGGTGCCGTTGCCCGGGAAGATCTCCAGGTCGGTGCTGACGGTGGAGGCGCCGCGGCCGGGCGCGGGCGGTGCGAAGGGCGGCACGACGTGGTCGAAGTAGCCGTCGTTCTCGTCGTAGGTGATGAACAGCGCGGTCCTGCTCCACACCTCGGGGTCGGCGGTGAGCGCGTCCAGCACCTGCGAGATGTACCAGGCGCCGTAGTTGGCGGGCCAGTTGGGGTGCTCGGAGAAGGCCTCGGGGGCGGCGATCCAGGAGATCTGCGGCAGCCGCCCGGCGGTGACGTCGGCGCGCAGCACGTCGAAGAAGCCGTCGCCGGCCGCGGCGTTCGTGCCGGTGCGGGCCTTGTCGTAGAGCGGGTCGCCGGGGCGGGCGTTGCGGTAGTTGTCGAAGTACAGCAGCGAGTTGTCGCCGTAGTTGCCGCGGTAGGCGTCCTGGATCCAGCCCCAGGAGTGCTCGGCGTCCAGGCCGTCGCCGATGTCCTGGTAGATCTTCCAGGAGATCCCGGCCCGCTCCAGCCGCTCGGGGTAGGTCGTCCACGAGTAGCCCAGCTCGGAGTTGTCGACGACCGGGCCTGCTCCCTTGCCGTCGTTTCCGGTCCAGCCGGACCACATGTAGTAGCGGTTGGGGTCGGTGCCGCCGATGAACGAGCAGTGGTAGGCGTCGCAGACGGTGAAGGCGTCGGCGAGGGCGTAGTGGAAGGGGATGTCCTCGCGCGTCAGGTACGCCATGGTGGCCGGGGACTTGGCGGGGATCCAGCGGTCGTAGCGGCCGTCGTGGACGGCGGCGTGGCTGCCGGTCCACTCGTGGTTGAGGCCCTCGATGAACTGCATGCCCAGGCCGCCGGCGTCCGGGTGGTAGGGCAGCACGTCGTTGCCCGCGGCGTCGGGCTGGTGGAGGACGGACCTGCCGTTCGCCAGCAGCACCGGCCGCGGGTCGCCGAAGCCGCGCACCCCGCGCATCGTGCCGAAGTAGTGGTCGAAGGACCGGTTCTCCTGCATCAGGACGACGATGTGCTCGATGTCCTTGATGGTGCCGGTGCGGCGCCGGGCCGGGATCGCGGCGGCACGGGCGATGCTGCCGGACAAAGCGCTGAAGCCGGCGGTGGCGCCGGCGATCTGCAGGAAACGCCGCCGGGTGGGTTCGGCCATGGGTCGGAACACCTCTTCGCTCGTCGAGGGTGCGGGAGTGCGGTGGTTGCGGGAGTGGACGCGCAAGGCGGTCCCCACAGCAGCGACCCCGGGCGAACCGTCCGTGACGGCCGTGTGACGTACCACGGTACGCGTCACGAACAGCCGTCCGCGGCACGGCGCGGGCGGCGGTGCGGCACGCGGGCCGCCGGCGGCGGCGGGAGTCCGGGCGCGGCACGGCCGCGTCTTCCGACCCGCGGTGGACAGCCGGTGTTCAACTGGGCGTCGCCGGGGGGCGCGAGTCTGCACGCGATCCCAGCCCATGCACCAAGGAGCAACGATGGTCGCACAGATGGACACCCCGGAGCCGTCCGCGTCGGGTGACCGCCTCAGCCGGCGTACCGCGGTCGGACTGCTGGGCAGCGCGGGGGTGGGCGCGGTCGCCGTGCCGCTGCTGGGCGCCGGCACCGCGTCCGCCGCCCCGGCCGGGGCGCCCGCCTTCCACCCCACCCCCGACGCGGGCGGCGCCTCCCCGGTGCTGGGCCTGCACCTCACCTTCGGCAAGGACCCGTCGACCCAGATGGCGGTGTCCTGGATCACCGACGGGCCGGTCAAGCGCCCCCGGGTGCTCTACGGCACGCTGGAGCACGGCCTGGGCTCCGGCGCCGCGGCGCGGACGCGCACGTACACCGACGGCAAGTCGGGCCGCACGGTGTACGTCCACCACGTGCTGCTCGGCGGGCTGCGCCCCGGCACCGACTACTACTACCTCGCCTCGCACGACGGCGGCACCCCGGACAGCGGCACCTTCCGCACCGCGCCGCGCGGCCGGCAGCCGCTCACCTTCACCAGCTTCGGCGACCAGTCGGCCCCCCAGGTGACCTGGTCCGCGGACGGCACGGTGGCGCTGGACGCCAACTCCACGCCCGCCACGATGGACATCGTCACCGGCGTCGAGCAGGTCGCGCCGCTCTTCCACCTGCTCAACGGCGACCTGTGCTACGCCAACCTGGACGTGGACCGGGTGCGCACCTGGAACAACTTCTTCGCCAACAACTCGCGTTCGGCCCGTTTCCGGCCGTGGATGCCCGCCGCGGGCAACCACGAGATCGAGTCCGGCAACGGCCCGCTGGGCCTGGGCGCCTACCAGACGTACTTCCAGCTGCCCTCGACCGAGACGGACGACGAGCTGGCGGGCCTGTGGTACGCCTTCACGGCCGGGTCGGTGCGGGTGATCGTGCTGCAGAACGACGACGTGGCCCTCCAGGACGGCGGCGACAACTACCTGCACGGCTACTCCGGCGGGCGCCAGCTGGCCTTCCTGGAGCGGGAGCTGAAGGCGGCCCGACGGGACCGCGACATCGACTGGATCGTCGTGGCGATGCACCAGGTGATGATCAGCTCCTCCGACGCCAACGGCGCGGACCTCGGCCTGCGGGCCGCGTACGGGCCGCTGTTCGACCGCTACCAGGTCGATCTCGTGGTGTGCGGGCACGAGCACAACTACGAGCGCTCGCTCGCGGTGCGCGGCGTGGTCAGCGGCAGCGAGACGCTGACCCCGAACCCGGCCTCGCACCGCACCGACGACATCGACACCGGCCTCGGCACCGTCCACATGGTGCTGGGCGGCGGCGGTGTCTCGGGCACCACCAACCAGGCCTTCTTCCAGGACGGCACCGCCAAGGTGATCACCGCGGTGGCCGACAGCCGCCCCTCCGGCGGCGGCAAGCGCGCCGCGACGTACGTCAAGGAGCAGGCGGTCTGGACGGGCGTGCGCGACATCGAGCACCCGTACGGCTTCGCGGCCTTCACCGTCGACCCGGGCCGCTTTCCCGGCGACACGACCCGGATGCACGTCACGTACTACAACGTGAACAAGCCGCACGGCGAGCTGTCGGTCTTCGAGCAGTTCACGCTGCACCGCAAGCGCTCGGACGGTCGCGGCTGACACCCGCGTCCCGTCACCGGTGCGGCGGCCCGCGGGAACTGCTCCCGCGGGCCGCCTTCCGCCGCGCCGTACACCGGATATGGGACCGGGTACACAGATCCCCTTCGCGGGGACGAGCCGGGGGGACGGCGGACGCGGGGTCAGACGAGCAACTTGGCCTTGAGCGCGGCGATGTCGGCGTCGGTCAGCGTCAGGCCCTGGTGCAGATAGCCGTCGAAGCTGCCGTAGATCGCGTCGACCTCGTCGAAGGCGGCGTTCAGCCAGGACAGTTCGACCGCGTCGGGGTCGCCCGTGTAGGTGTTGCTCGCCAGGAAGTCGGCCTCGACGGTGGCCCGCGGCACCCCGAGCAGGGTCAGCAGCACGGCGTCGGCCCAGCCGGTGCGGTCCTTGCCCGCCGTGCAGTGGAGGACGGTGGCGCCGGGGTTGTGCTCAACGGCGGTGAGGGCGTCGTGGAAGGCGTAGTCGGCGCCGACGAAGTTCACCATGAAGGGGTAGCCGATGGACTGCCCGAGGTCGGAGGAGCCGCTGAACAGCCCGGCGGCGAGCGCCTGGAGGAGCGTGGCGGCGGCGTCCTTGTGGAACCTGACGCCGTGCGCGACCGAGACGACGTCGGCGACCTGGTAGGCGACGCCCGCGGGGAGCCGGTCGGGGTCGTCGGAGCGCTCGCCCGCGTTGCGCAGGTCGACATCGAGGGTGACGCCCTCGGCGGTGAGCACCTGCTGCTCGGCGGCGGTCAGGCCGCTGAGCTTGCCCGAGCGGTAGACGACGCCGGTGCGTACCCAGTGGCCGTCGGCGGTGCGGTAGCCGCCCGCGTCGCGGAAGTTGCGCGCGTCGGGCAGGCCGAGCGAGCGCTCGGCCACGGTGAGCGCGGAGCCGTCGGGGGTGGTGAGCCGGAAGTACCAGCGCGCGGCGCCCGGCAGGGTGCCCGCCGGGACGGTGAGGCTGCCCGTGCCGGGGCCCGCGCCGAGCGCGACACCGGCGGTGTCCGAGGCGCCGGTCACGGCGGTGACGCCGACCTGGGCGGCGGTCGAGGTCCAGCTGACCAGGTAGCTGCCGTCGGCGTTGAGTGTGGCCTGCGCGGCGGTGAACGGGGCGGCGGACACCGCGGCGTCGGCGGCGGCCACGGCCGGGGCGGCGGTGGCCGGTGCGGCGAGCGGACCGGCGGCGGTGGCGCCGAGGACGGCGGCGACGGCGAGAGCCAGTGCGGTACGGGGGATGCGCACGGAGTGCTCCTCACGTGAGGTGGACGTCGCCGCCATCCATCCCCCTGTACATGACACCCGGGTGGCCCGCCGGGGACCGCCGCGGAAAGTCCCGCCGCAGAACTGCCGCAGCACCGCCGCAGGACCGCCGCGCGAACCCCGCGGCGCGGCCCCCGTCAGCCCCCGCCCGGCATGTCCAGGTCGGCGAGCACCCCGGCGTGGTCGGAGGGCCAGACGCCCGCGACCTCCCCGGTGCCGATCCGCCGCACGTCCAGGACCCGCCCGAGACCGCCGGGTCCGGGCGGCCCGACATGGATGTGGTCCACGCGGGCGGGCGGCTCGCCGTGCACCGCGGCGTACGGGTTGGCCGGGTCCCAGGTCGCGCCGGGCAGCCCGGGGGCGGCGTACTCCCAGGCGTCCAGCAGGGTCAGGCCGGGCGCCGCGGGGGCGGTCCGGTAGCCGCCGAGCAGCCGTATCTCGTCGGAGTCCGGCCAGGCGTTGAAGTCCCCGGTCACCACCGGGGGGAAGCCGGTGCCGCCGCGGCGGGCGGCGACGAGAGCGGCGAGCGCCCGCACCTGCGCGCAGCGCACCGCCGAGGCGGCCAGGTCCGCCGTGAGGTGTGTGGTGAAGAACGGCACCGGGTGCCCCGGGGCGTCCAGCCGCGCGTACAGGGCGAGCCGCCCGTCGTCCTCGCCGGGCCGGGCGGGCAGCTCGACCACCGCCCGCTCGGTGACGGGCCAGCGGCTGAGCACCGCGTTGCCGACCTCGGCGGCGGGCTCGCCGGTCCGGCGCCGCCAGCCGTGCGGCGCCCGGGAGGCGGCCCACGTCCAGTGCATCCCGAGACGCTCCGCGAGCCACCCGGCGAGGTTCTCGCCGTCGGCCTCCCACACCTCCTGCAGGCCCACCGCGTCCGGCCGCAGCTCCCGCAGCACCTCCAGGACCGCCTCGCGGCGCCTTTCCCAGGGGCCGAAGCGCCACCACAGATTCCAGGTCAGCACGCGCATCGCCGTGTCCCTCCCCCGGCGGAGCGCCCGCGACGCCCCGCGCCCTTGCGTACCGGCACCGTCCCGGCCGGTCACCGGCCGGGCACGGGGTGCTCATCCTGCCGCCCGGCGGCGCCGTGCGGCACCCCGCCGCCCGTCGTCCCGCGTGGCGCGGTGGGCGAAGGTGCGTGATCCTGGATGTACGGGTGTGGCATCTTGCCCGAGGTTCGGGCGGAGGGAGGGTCCGACATGGCCGGCCAAACGCGCACCGGCGGGCAGCGGACCGAACGTGATCCGATCGTGCGGCGCATAGCGGAGCGCCGGGCGCAGCTCGGGCTGAGCGAGAGCGCGCTGTCGACCCGGGCGGCGATGTCCCCCCGGTATCTGCAGCACCTGCTGGACTCCGGCCCGGACTTCGACCCGGGCGGACTGGTCCGGGTGGCCGCCGCCCTGGACCTCACCTACCAGGAACTCATGGAGGGCCGCCGTGACCCGCCGCCGGGGCAGCCGGACGCCTCCGCGCGCCCGGTGCTCGCGCACCTGAGCACCGACGAGTGCTGGGACCGGCTGGGCACGCACGGTGTGGGCCGGATCGCGGTGCCGGTGCAGCCGGGACCCGCGGTGCTGCCGGTGAACTACCTGGTGGACGGCGGCACGGTGGTCTACCGCACGGAGTCCGGCGGCCCCGCGGCGCCCGCGCCCGGCGAGGGCGTGTCCTTCCAGGTCGACCAGATCGACGATCATCTCAGCCGCGGCTGGAGCGTGCTGCTGACCGGCACCGCGGAGCATGTCGAGGACCCGGCGCAGACCGAGGTGCTGTCCGCCCGCGCCCCGGAGCCGTGGGCGGGCGGCGACCGCCCGCTGTGGATACGGGTTCGGCCCAAGAGCGTGACCGGCCGCCGTATCGACACCGAGTGAGCGCCCTCCGCCCGCACCGGCGGCCCGGCCCCGTACCGACCCACCACCGAGAGCCGGCGGTTCCCGCGCCGGGCGAGCCGAAGGGACCGCGGCATGGAGGACGGCTGGGCCTGGCGCTACGCGGGCTACGACCCGGAGCGTGAGCAGCTGCGCGAGGCGCTGTGCACGCTGGGGAACGGCTACTTCGCGACCCGCGGCGCGGCGGCCGAGTCACCCGCGGGCGGCCCGCACTACCCGGGCACGTACGCGGCCGGCTGCTACAACCGGCTGACGTCGAAGGTCGCGGGGCGCGAGGTCGACAACGAGGACATGGTCAACCTGCCGAACTGGCTGCCGCTGCGGGTGCGCCCGGCGGGCGGTTCCTGGTTCGGCCCCGACGTGTGCGAGGTGCTCGACCACGAGGTCGTCCTCGATCTGCGCGGCGGCACCCTGGAGCGGCGGACGCGGCTGCGGGACGGCGCGGGGCGGATCCTCGCCACGACCGAGACCCGGCTGGTGCACATGGGCGACCCGCACCTGGCGGCGCAGCGGCTGGTGGTCACCGCGGAGGGCTGGAGCGGCGACCTGGAGATCGAGGCGGGCCTCGACGGGGACGTCGCCAACAGCGGCGTCGCCCGCTACCGCGACCTCGACGGGCACCACCTGACCGGCCACCGCACGGGCGCGGAGGGCCAGGACACCGGCTGGCTGCGCTGCCGCACGTCCAGTTCCGGCATCGAGGTGGCGCTGGCCGCCCGGATCCGGGTGACCGGCGCGGACGTGCGCGCGCAGCCGCCCGTCCCCGGCGGGCGCGGGGTGCTGCGGCGGGTCACCGCTGCGGTGGACGCCACGCGCCCGGTGACCGTGGAGAAGGTCGTCGCGCTGCACACCTCGCGGGATTCGGCGATCCACGACCCGCTGCACGCCGCGCTGGAGCGGGTGGCGCGCGCGGCGGACGTCACGGGGCTGCTCACGGAGCACTCCACCGCCTGGGAGCGGCTGTGGCGGCGGGCCAGGATCCAGGTCCCGCGTTCGGTGGGGGCGGTGCTGCGGCTGCACCTCTTCCACGTCCTCCAGACGCTGTCGCCGCACACCGCGGACCTCGACGTGGGGGTCCCGGCCCGCGGGCTGCACGGCGAGGCCTACCGCGGGCACGTCTTCTGGGACGAGCTGTTCGTGCTGCCCTTCCTCAACCTGCACCTGCCGGAGGTGTCGCGGGCGCTGCTGATGTACCGGCACCGGCGGCTGGACGCGGCCTGCCGCGCGGCCCGCGCCGAGGGGCGGCAGGGCGCGATGTACCCGTGGCAGAGCGGCAGCGACGGCCACGAGGAGACCCAGCGGCTGCACCTGAACCCGCGTTCGGGCCGCTGGCTGCCGGACCACACCCACCTCCAGCACCATGTCGGCTCGGCGGTCGCGTACAACGTCTGGCAGTACTGCCTGGCCAGCGGCGACACCGCCTTCCTGCACGGCGAGGGCGCCGAGATGCTGCTCCAGGTCGCCCGCTTCTGGGCGGGCAGCGCGGTGTGGGACCCGGGGTACGAGCGCTACCGCATCCGCCAGGTGGTGGGCCCCGACGAATACCACACCGCCTACCCGGGGGCGGACCGCCCGGGGCTGGACGACAACGCGTACACCAACGTCACGGCCGCGTGGGTGCTGGCCCGCGCGCTGGAGCTGACCGGGTCGATGCCCGCCCCGCGGCGGTCGGAGCTGTTCGAGCGGCTGGGGATCGGCGCGGACGAGCCGGAGCGCTGGCAGGACGTCTCCCGGCGGCTGCGGGTGCCCTTCCACGCGGGCGTGATCAGCCAGTTCGACGGCTACGGCGAGCTGGACGAGCTGGACTGGACCGGCTACCGCGAGCGCTACGGCGACATCCGCCGGCTCGACCGGATCCTGGAGGCCGAGGGCGACAGCGTCAACCACTACCAGGCGTCCAAGCAGGCGGACGTGCTCATGCTCGGCTACCTCTTCCCGCCCGCGGAGCTGGCCGCGCTCCTGGCGCGGCTCGGGCACACCCTGGACGACGAGCTGTGGGCCCGGACGGTGTCCCACTACCTGGCGCGCACCAGCCACGGCTCGACGCTCAGCGGTCTGGTGCACGGCTGGGTCCTGGCCCGCTCGCGCCGCGAGGGCGCCTGGGACCACGTGCGCGAGGCGCTGCTCGGCGACGTCGCCGACCTCCAGGGCGGCACCACCGGCGAGGGCATCCACCTGGGCGCCATGGCCGGGACGCTGGACCTGGTGCAGCGCGGGCTGACCGGACTCCAGCCGCAGGCCGACTGCCTGCGGCTGGACCCGGTGCCGCTGCCGCAGCTGTCCCGCTTCTCGCTGTCGCTGCGCTACCGGACGCACTGGGGCGTCGATCTCGCGCTGCACGGCGGCAGGCTGCGCATCGGGGTGCCCGACTCCGGCCAGGACCCGGTCGCGGTGGCGGTCGACGGGCACGTCTACCAGGTCGCCCCCGGCGGCGAGGTCACGGTGGACCTGCCGCGCTGAGGGGCGCCGCGGGTCAGGGTCAGCCCGTGCGCAGTGTCAGCTCCTCGTGCCGGGGCTCGCCGAGCACGACCTTGAGGGCGCCGGTGTCGGCGGCGCCGGCGAAGACCTCGTACGCCTCCTCCATCTGCCCCAGCCCGAAGGTGTGGCTGACCAGCGCGGACGCCGGGAGGCGGCCGTCGACAAGCATGCGCAGCAGGTCGGGGGTGGAGGAGGTGTCGACCAGGCCGGTGGTCAGGGTCAGGTTCCTGATCCACAGGTCCTCCAGGTGCAAGGTGACCGGCCTGCCGTGCACGCCGACGTTCGCCAGGTGGCCGCCGGGGCGGACCATACGGGCGCACAGCTCGAAGCTCTCCGGGCGGCCGACCGCCTCGACGACGACGTCCGCGCCGAGCCCGCCGGTCAGGTCGGCGACCAGCTGCTCGCTCTCGGCGACACCGGCGATGGCGTCGGCGCCGACCCGCTTGGCCACGTCCAGCCGTCCGGGCGCGAGGTCCACGGCGATGGTGCGGGCGGGCGAGAAGAGCTGGGCGGTGGCGATCGCGGCGAGCCCCACCGGCCCGGCGCCCACGACCACGACGGTGTCGCCGGGGCGCACCCGGCCGTTGAGCACACCCACCTCGTAGCCGGTGGGGAAGATGTCGGCGAGCAGCACGGCCTGCGCGGCGTCCACCGCGGCGGGCAGCGGGTGCAGTCCGAAGTCCGCGAAGGGCACCCGGACGTATTCGGCCTGCGTGCCGTCCACGAGGTGGCCGAGGATCCAGCCGCCCCCGCCCAGGCACTGCCCGTACGCGCCCTGGCGGCAGTAGCGGCAGCGCCCGCAGCCGGTCACGCAGGACACCAGCACCCGGTCGCCGGGGCGCACCCCGCGCACCGCGGCGCCGGTCTCGACGACCTCGCCGACCGCCTCGTGGCCCAGCACCGTGCCCGGCCGCACGTCCGGCACGTCACCGCCCAGGATGTGCAGATCGGTGCCGCAGATGGTGGTGGCCTCGACGCGCACGATGGCGTCGCCCGCGTCCTGGAGCGTGGGGTCCGGGACGTCCTGCCAGCCGGACTGGCCGGGACCGTGGAAGACCATGGCCTTCATGGGGATCATCTCCTCGCAACCGCGACTGTGGCTCGGCCGGCGGGCCGCCCGCGCCGCCGGCGGCGCGCGTACGCCCCCTCGATCCATGGTCGCCGCAGCCGCCCCGTCACGCATGTGGCGCGGCCGCGCGGCCGCCGGTCAGCGGCGGCGGGCCAGCACCAGGCGGGCGCGGGGGCTGCCGTCGGCACGGCGGCCGAGGGCGGTCAGCGGGGTGAGGGCGACGTCGAAGCCGGCCGCCGCGAGGTCGGCGCGGACGGCGGGCAGCGGGAAGGTGCGGTAGTACATCACGAAGGGCGGGCGGCGCACCGCGTTGCGCACCCGCATGGCCGCGTCGAAGCCCGCGAAGGCCCAGTACCAGGGCGAGCGCGGGGGTGGCGGGGCGCCCAGCGGGAAGGCGAACAGCCCGCCGGGCCGCAGCGCCCGGTGGACCTGCGCGAAGAGCCGGGGCCGCTCGGCGGGCAGGAAGTGGCCGAAGGCGCCGAAGCTGACGGCCAGGTCGAAGCCCTGCGCGAAGGGCAGGGCACGCGCGTCGGCACGCACCCAGGACCGCCGCGGACCGTCCGCGGGCGCGGCGGCGGCCTGGGCCTGGGCCTGGGCGAGCATCCCGGCGCTGAAGTCGGCGCCCGTCACATGCGTGCGGCACAGCGGCGCCAGCACCCGCAGGCCCGCGCCCGTACCGCAGCACAGGTCGAGCCCGGCGTCGAAGGGGCCGAGCGGGGCGAGGGCCTCGGCGGTGGCGTCCAGGACGGCGTCCGGGGTACGGAAGGGGGTGGCGTCGAAGTCGGGGGCGAGCAGGTCGTAGCCGTGCTCGACGGACGACAGCGCCTGGACCGCCAGCTCGCGCAGTGTGGGTCCCTCGGGTGAGAACACCCGGCCAAGGATAGGCGGGCGGGCCCCCGCCGCCCCGGCCCGTGCGGGCCGGTCATCTGCCGCGGCGGCGCTCGCGGGCGGCGTAGCTGCGCAGCGCCCGCAGGAAGTCGACCTCGCGGAAGGCCGGCCAGTGCGCGTCGCAGAAGTACAGCTCGGCGTACGCGGCCTGCCACAGCAGGAAGTTGGACATCCGCTGCTCGCCGCTGGTCCTGATCACCAGGTCGGGGTCGGGGTGCCCGGCGGTCCACAGGTGCCGGGCGATGTCGTCGGGTTCGAAGGCGTCGGCGGCCTCGGCCAGCGAGCGGCCCGCCTCGGCGTGCCCGGTGAGCACCTCGCGCACCGCGTCGACGACCTCCTGGCGGCCGCCGTAGCCGATCGCGAGGGTGACGTGGTTCCCGGTGGTGATCTCCCGCCCGGCGTCCACGGCCTCCTTGAGCGCGTGCGCGGTACGGTCGGGCAGCACCGACAGGTCGCCGGCGACATGGAGCCGCCAGCGGGCGCCGGGGCGGGCGAGCCGCTCGGTGACGACCCGGGTGATCAGGTCCATGAGGAAGCCGACCTCGTCCTCGCCGCGGCGGGCCAGGTTCTCGGTGGAGCAGACGAAGACGGTGACATGGCGGACGGCGAGCGACTCGCACCAGGCAAGGACGTCGTCCACGTGCTCGGCGCCGGCCTTGTGGCCGAGGCTGGGGCCGGCCAGCCCGGCCTTGCGGGCCCAGCGGCGGTTGCCGTCCATGATCAGCCCGATGTGGCGGGGCAGCGCCCCGCCGCGGAGCCTCCGGCGCAGCCGGCGGGTGTACAGGGCGTATACCGGTGTCGTGATCCCCACGGCGGTCTCCCCTTGCCTGGCGCCCCCGCGGTCCCGAGGCGCTCCCTGGGCTCTCCCCTTGCTTTCCTGACCGAAGACTAGGGTGAGCGGGCCGTTCCCGGGGGCCGGTCCCGCCGCGGCACACCGTAAGGGGGAGCGCGGGGGCGGGAAAGCGCTCTCCCCGACCCCGGTGCCCGGGTCCGCGGGAACCGGCCGGAAGCCGCAGACCGGCGGCGGCGCACGCGGGCGGGCGGCGTATTCCCCGTATCGATGTGCGCTTTCCCTCATCGTCATGAAACGGAACCGTCATTCCTGATGGCTTATCCTGTATTCCGGAATGATCGTTCCGCTTCACTTCTGAAGGAGTTCCATGGCGTCCGAGACCCGGCGCACACACCACCAGGTCACGTTCGCGGTCCTTGCGGCGGGTGTGACCGCGTATTCGCTGCTCCAGTCCCTGGTCACGCCGGTGCTGCCGACGATCCAGGAAGACCTGCACACCAACCAGAACACCGTGACGTGGGTCCTGACGGCCTATCTGCTGTCGGCCTCGATATTCACGCCGATCATGGGCCGCATAGGCGACATGATCGGCAAGGAGCGGGTCTTCGTGGCGACGCTCGGCGCGCTCGCCGCCGGGTCGCTGCTCGCGGCGCTCGCGACCAACGTCCAGGTGATGATCATCGCTCGGGCGATCCAGGGCATCGGCGGCGGTGTGCTGCCGCTCGCGTTCGGCATCATCCGGGACGAGTTCCCGCGTGAGAAGCTCAACGGCGCGGTCGGCATGATCGCTTCACTGCTGGCCGTCGGCGGCGGCCTCGGCATCGTGCTGGCCGGCCCGATCGTCAACGCCCTCGACTACCACTGGCTGTTCTGGCTGCCGATGATCCTCACGCTGGCCTCGGCGGTGGCGGCCTTCTTCTTCGTCCCCGAGTCGCCGGTGCGCACGCCCGGCCGGATCAGCTGGGCGCCCGCGGTACTGCTGTCGGCCTGGCTGGTGGCACTGCTGGTCGCGCTCAGCGAGGCCCCGACGTGGGGCTGGGGCTCGGTCAAGGTCATCGGCCTGCTGACCGCTGCCGTCGTGCTCGCGGTCGGCTGGGTGCTCGTCGAGAACCGCGCGGCCACCCCGCTGATCGACATGAAGATGATGGCCCGCCCGGCGGTGTGGACCAACAACCTGGTGGCGCTGCTGGTCGGCGTCGGCATGTACGCGGTCTTCGCCTTCCTGCCGGAGTTCGTGCAGACCCCGAAGTCCACCGGCTACGGCTTCGGCGCGAGCATCACGCAGTCCGGCCTGATCCTGGTCCCGATGTCCGTGACGATGTTCCTGGTGGGCCTGGGCAGCAACAACCTGTCCAACCGGATCGGCGGCAAGAAGGTCGTCTTCATCGGCTCGCTGATCGGCACCGTCTCGATGGCGCTGCTGGCCTTCGCGCACACCAGCACCTGGGAGCTGTACGTGGCCACCGGCATCATGGGTGCGGGCTTCGGGCTCACCTTCGCCGCGATGTCCAGCCTGATCGTCAGCGCGGTCCCGCCCGCCCAGACCGGTGTGGCCAGCGGCATGAACGCCAACATCCGCACCATCGGCGGCTCCATCGGCGCCGCGCTGATGGCCAGCGTCGTCACCGCGAGCCCGGCGGCCGACGGCCTGCCGCGCGAGGCCGGCTACACCAACGGTTTCGCGATGCTCGGCGGGGCGCTGCTCATCGCGGCCGTCGCCGCGCTGCTCATCCCGGTCACCCGGCGCACCACCCGGATCGACTTCGCCGACGAACCGCAGCATCCGGAGTTGGCGATGGTCCCCGGGGGTACGGTCGTGGGTGACAAGCCCGAATGAGTGGCGGCGGCCGGGCCCGCGGGAGTGAGTGAGCGACGATGACAGGTCATGCGCGCACCAGGGACCGGGCACCCGAGCAGGCGGCGCCGCATCCGCGGACGCCGCCGGCTCCGGCCGCAAACGACGGCCCGGCCGCAGCGGACGCCCGCGAGCCGGAGTGCCAGCCCGCCCGGCCGATGCGGCGCGACGCCGCCCGCAACCACCAGCTGGTGGTGGAGGCGGCGCGCGAGGTCTTCTCGGAGTTCGGCACCGACGCCAGCATGGAGCTCATCGCCTCCCGCGCCGGCGTCGGCGTCGGCACCGTCTACCGGCGCTTCCCCAACAAGGAGGCGCTGGTCGACGAGATCGCCGGGCTCATGCTCAGGGAACTCACCGAGGTCGCGGCCCGCTCGCTGACGCTGCCGGACGGGGCGGGCCTGGAGGCGTTCCTGCGGGTCATCGGCCGCTCGCTGAGCGAGCACCGCGGCTACGCGGACAAGCTCGTCGGCCACAAGGCCTCCTGCGTGGAGGTGCTGCGCGACCGGATCACCGAGCTGCTGGTCCAGGCGCAGCAGGCGGGCCGGGTCGCGGCGGGCGTCGAGCTGGGGGACGTGATGGCGCTCATCTGGGGCCTGCGCGGCATCGTCGAGACCGGCGGCACCGTCGTGCCGGACGCCTGGCGGCGGCATCTGGACATCCAGCTCGCGGGCCTGCGCTCGGTGACCGTCCCGCAGGACAGCCCGCCCGCGGCCACCCGCGAGCAGCTGCGCAGGATCGGCACCGCGACGGCGGACGCCCGGCACCGGGCGGCGCACCCGCACGGCTGACGGGCCGGGGCGCGTAGCCGCACGGCAAGCGGCGGCCGTATACGAAACGTGGCCGCGCGGGGGGCCGGGCGCTGCGGCCGGGCCCCAGGCGCACGAAAGCGGCACGCCGGGGACGGCGTGCCGCGCGGGGTGTGCGGGGGCGGCGGTCAGCCCTGGCGGGCCTTCATCCGCGGGTCCTTGCGGTTGATCACGTAGACCTTGCCGCGGCGGCGGACGATCTGGGCGCCCGGCCGGTTCTTCAGCGACCGCAGCGAATTGCGTACCTTCATTTTCCGGCCTTTCTCCTCGTATGCCGGCCAGCCGGTCATACTTTGTCGTGCACGCACCACAACGGCGGCGGCCCCGCGTTCATTCCGCGCGGCGCCCGCGCGCACGGAGGGCAGGTATGAGCCAGGATTCCGCAGCCGGGGACGACGACTTCTCCCCCGGTTACTCCAGCCCCGACTTCTCCAGTCCGGACTTCACCGGCCCGGACGACACGATCGGCGACTTCAAGGTGCCGGACTTCACCGTCCCGCCCTTCGAGGGCCCCGACTACGAGGCCGAGGACGCCGACGACCTCGTTCCCGAGGAGGCCGGATTCTCCCGGCCCGGTTACTCCAGCCCCGACTTCAGCTCGCCGGACGACGAGCCCGGCACCGGACGGGAGGACTGACCCCGTCCGCGCCGCGGCGGCCCCTGTTCCAGGGCCGCGGCCGCGGCGCGGACGACCGCCGCGGTGAGCGCGGCCAGCGGCGGCGAGTCGAGCTTCCACTGTTGCCAGTACAGCGGTACGTCCACCGGCCGCTCCGGCGCCAGCCCGGTCAGCGCCCCCGCGGCCACGTACGGCGCGGCCTGCCCGTCGGGGATCGCGCCCCAGCCGAGCCCGGCGGCGACCGCGGCGACGAAGGACTCCGACGCGGGCACGTAGGTGCGCGGCTGCCCCGAGGTGCGGCTGCCGGGTGCGAGACCGCGCAGGAAGGCGTCCTGGATGTCGTCCTTGCGGTCGAAGACGATCATGGGCGCGGCGGGCAGCGTCACGGCGAGCGGGCCGTCCGCGAGATGCCGGGCGGCGAAGGCCGGGGCGGCGTAGGCGCGGTAGGTCATCCGGCCGAGCGGGCGCACCGAGCAGCCCTGCACCGGCTCCGGCGACGAGGTGACGGCGGCCATCACGCGGCCCTGCCGCAGCAGCAGCGCGGTGTGGTCCTGGTCGTCGCGGTGCAGGTCGAAGCAGACGTCCGCGGTGGCCGCGGCCTCGGCGAGCGCGGGCAGGAACCAGGTGGCGAGCGAGTCGGAGTTGACCGCGACCGGCAGTGTGGCGGGCCCGGTCGCACCGGCCAGCCCGAGTTCCGCGCCCGCGTCCTGCTCCAGCCGGGCGAGCTGCCGCCCGAAGCGGACCACCACCTCGCCGGACGGCGTGGGGCGCACTGGCTTGGAGCGCAGCAGCAGCACACGGCCCGTGCGCTGTTCGAGCGCCTTGACGCGCTGGCTCACCGCCGACGGCGTGACGTGCAGCCGCTCGGCCGCCGCCTCGAAAGTGCCCTCGTCGACGGCTGCGAGCAGGGTGCGTACCTGGTCCAGCGGGAGTCCGTCCGTCATCACATTCGCTAATCTTACGTAAGAAAGCTGAGCTGGACTGTTGTCCGTCCGGCTTCCTACGCTTCGATCATGACCACCGCACTGCTCGCCGCCCTGGCCGGACTCGGCACCGGACTGTCGCTCATCGTGGCGATCGGCGCACAGAACGCGTTCGTGCTGCGGCAGGGGATACGGCGCCAGCACGTCGCCGCCGTGGTCGCGATCTGCGCGCTGTCCGACGCCGCGCTGATCTCGGCGGGCATCGGCGGCGTCGGCTCGGTGCTGCGCGCCTGGCCGTCCGCCGTCACCGCGATCGGCTGGCTCGGCGGCGCCTTCCTCGTCTCGTACGGGGTGCTGGCCGCCCGCCGCGCGCTGCGCCCGCAGGCGGCGCTGACTGCCGCCGACGGCACGGGCGGCTCACTGCGCACGGCGGTGCTCACCTGCCTGGCGATGACCTGGCTGAATCCGCACGTCTACCTCGACACTCTGCTGCTGCTCGGCTCGGTCGCCAACGGCTACGGCCACGCGCGGTGGGGCTTCGGCGTGGGCGCGGTGACCGGCAGCGTGGTGTGGTTCACCGGCCTGGGCTTCGGCGCCCGGCTGCTGGAGCGGCCCTTCTCCCGGCCCGGCTCGTGGCGGGCGCTGGACGCGGCCATAGCGTGCACGATGATCACCCTGGGCGTGCTGATGGCGGCCCGCGCCTGAACGCGTACGCCCCCGGTCCGTGAAGGCTCCCCCGGCACGGACCGGATCCGTACGCCCCTGGCCGCGAGCAGCAGTGGTGCCTGCCTGCCCCGGGGCCGGACCGGCACCGTCCCCGGCGCGCGGGTCAGGTGCGGGCCTCGGGCGGGTCGGGGCGCGGCCCGCCGTTCCGGGCGATGGGCCGGAAGCCGATGACGGCGGCGTCGTCGCGCCGGTCGGCCGCGGAGGCCAGCAGCCGGGCGCACAGCGCGGTCAGCGACAGCGCCCCGCTGCGGGCGCGCACCGCCTCCTCGGCGAGCGCCGCCATGCCCTCGCTGATGTCGGTGCCCGGCACCTCGATCAGTCCGTCGGTGTAGAGCAGCAGGGTGTCCCCGGCGGACAGCTCCTGGTGCCAGGTCCTGCGGTCCAGGGACGGCGACACGCACAGCGGCAGGTCCGGCCCCTCCCCCTCCAGGAAGCGCGGCGGCCCCGCGGCGGGCAGCAGCAGCGGGGGCGGGTGCCCGGCGTTGGACCAGGACGCCTGCCAGCCGCCGTCCGGGCGGGCCACGAGATGCGTGTGCACCGCGGTGACCAGCGGCGCGATGCCCAGCCCCTCCACGACCCGGTCGAGCCGGGCCAGGCTCTCGGCCGGGGTCCCGGGATGCCCCGGGTCGTAGGCGATGACCCGCAGCATGCTGCGCAGCTGGCTCATCGAGGTGGCGGCGTCCAGGTCGTGGCCCGCGATGTCGCCGATCGTGAGGGTGACCGAGCCGTCGGGCAGCAGCAGCGAGTCGTACCAGTCCCCGCCGATCTCCGCGGTGGTGCTTGCGGGCTGGTAATGCGCGGCCAGCTCCGCGCCCGGCACCCGCGGAGTGGGCGTCAGCAGCGAGCGCTGGAGGGTCAGCGCGGTGTGCCGGGTGCGCTGGAGCTCCATGGCCTGCCGCAGCGGATCGCGCACCTCGTGCAGCACGTCGCCGAGCAGCTGGAGGTCGGCGGGGCCGGGCGGCGGGCTGTCCGCGCACCCGACGGCCGCGGCGAAGGCGGCCACGGCCGCGTCGATCACGATCGGCACCAGGGCGACGCTGGTGGCCCGCGCCTCGCGCAGCCACTGCGCCGACATCTCCGCCAGCGCCCCGGCCGGGGGCTCGCCCGCGGGGAAGGTCAGCAGCCGCGGGCGGCGGCTCTCGACGACCTGCCGGGCGACCGGACCGAGCGGCCGGGGGTCGCCGCCCAGCGCGGGCATCGCGGGCAGCCCGTCCCGCGCGGTGGCCGCCGCGCGGGAGGCGGACGGGCCGCCGCCCGGCGCCTCCTGGCCCATCCCGTGACCCGGCAGCAGGAAGACGGTGCAGGCGTCGGCCAGCTCGGGCACCACCGCGGCGGTGACGGCGGCGAAGGCCTGCGGCACGTCGGCGGCGGCGGTCACCGTCGCCACCCGGGCCAGCAGCCGCTCGCGCAGCCGGTTGCGCCACTGGTCCTCCACGTCCGCGGTGGTCCCGATCCACTCGACGGCCACGTTGCCGCGCACGATCGGCACCGCGCGGGACTGGACATGGCGGTACGTGCCGGAGGCGGTGCGCATCCGGAAGGTGCACACGAACGTCGACGGGGTCTCGGCCGCGGCCTCCCGCCAGGTGTGCACGAGGCGGTTGCGGTCGTGCGGGTGGACCGTGGCCAGCCACTCCTGGTCGATGACCGGGCGCCACGGCAGTCCGGTGAACTCCTCGAAGCCGCCGACCAGCTCGGTGATCTCACCGGTCGGCTGCATCAGCCAGACGATCTGGCTGACGGCGGACATCAGCGCCTCGTAGCGCTGGAGGGCCTGGTGGCGCTGCTCGGAGAGCCGCTGGGCGCGCTCGGCCGCGGCGACCTGCGCGCTGGTGTCGATCGCGACCGCGAGCACGCCCGGCCCGTGCCGGGAGACCACCGGCGAGCAGCTGTAGACGAAGTGCTGCACACCGGGCGAGCCGGGGGCGCTGCCGTCGGTGGTGCGCGGCGAGGTGACCTGGCGGGCGGTGTGGTCGCGGTAGACGTCCTCCAGCATGTCCACGAACCGTGCGGCGGCGGGCTCGCCGAAGGCCTCGCGGGCCGGGGCGCCGAGCCTGCGCGGTCCGAAGAGTCCGTGGAAGGCGGCGTTGTAGTAGACGAGCAGGTGCTCGGGCCCGGCCGTGATGGCCACGGGCACGATGGCGCTGTCGAACACCTCCGGTTCGAGTTCGGGCATGCCCGTGTCCTGGCCGCTGCGGCTCATCCTCCGATCATCCCGCGGAGCACGCACCGGGGCGCGCCGAGCCACCCACAGGGGCCCGGCCCCCCGGCCGCGGCCGGGGATCCCGTCCGGCTGCCCGGCCCGCAACCGGACGCACGGGACCGGGGGCGCGGGCCCGGGAGAGCGCTCCCCCGGGTGGTCGGACGGCGGCTCCGGCCCTCCCCCGCCCCCGGCAGGGGCGTCGCTCACGCCGAGGCGCGCAGCACCAGGCGGGTCGGGGTGATGATCGGCGAGGCGGCGGTGCCGTCCGGGCTGTCCTGGAGTTCCAGGGTGCGCAGCAGCAGCTGGGCCATGAGGCGGCCCATCTCCTCGATGTCCTGCCGGACGGTGGTGAGCGGCGGGTCGGTCCACTCGGCGACCGAGACCATGTCGTCGAAGCCCACCACCGCGACGTCCTCCGGCACCCGCAGCCCGCGCGACCGCAGCACCCGCAGCGCGCCCGAGGCCATGACGTCGGAGGCGGCGAAGACACCGTCGAGGTCGGGAGAGCGCTCCAGCAACTGCTCCATGGCGCGGGCGCCGCCCTCGGGCGTGAAGTCGCCCTCGGCGATCATCGCGGGCCCGCCGTCGGGGGCCACGTCGCGGAAGCCGTCGAGGCGGTCGACGGAGGCGGGCTGGTCGAGCGGCCCGGCTATGTGCCCGATGCGCCGCCGGCCGATCGCGAGCAGCCGCCGTACCGCGTCCCGCGCGCCGCCCCGGTTGTCGCAGTCGACGTAGAGGGTGCGGCGCCGCGCGTCGGTGTCGGGCCAGGTGGGGCGCCCGCCGATGACCGTGGGGACGCCCGCCTTGCGGGCGAGGGCGGGCAGCGAGTCGTCGGCGTGCAGCGAGAAGATCAGCGCGCCGTCCACGTGCCCGCCGGTCAGGTAGCGGCCGACCCGCTCCCGGTCGGTGGCTCCGCCGGTCAGCAGCAGCAACAGCTGGTTGTCGTGCGCGGACAGCTCACGGCTGATGCCACGCACCTGCTGGGCGAAGAACGGATCGGTGAAGAACCGCGACTCCGGCTCGGCGACCATCACCGCGATGGCCCCGTTGCGCCGTGTCACCAGGGTGCGGGCGGCCTGGTTGGGTACGTAGCCCAGCTCCTCGACCGCGGCGCGGACCCGCTCGGCGAGCGGGCTGCGCACCCCCGCTCCCCCGTTGACCACCCGGGAGACCGTGGCCCGCGACACCCCGGCCCTGGCCGCGACGGCTTCCAGCGTGGGGCGGGCGGCGGGGGGCGGCTCGGACAACGGGGGGACTCCTTCGCGCGGCGGGGCGGCGGGACTGCGGGACTGCGGAACCGGAGAACGGGAACGGGCAACCGGGGTGGGGTGGGGGGAGGGCTGCGGACGGCGGAACGGCAGGGGGCACGTGCGGGAGCACGACACGCACGGGCGGTGCGCCGACGGCCGGGCAGGGCCACAGCGTATCGGGTCGTGACCCCCTGTGAGAGCGCTCTCCCAAGAGTTGCCCCGGCGTCCGCGCATGACCTCCGGCGGACCGGGCAGCCGCCCGGAAGAGGAGACCGGGCCGGTCCCGGCCGTCGCCGCCGGGTGCCACCGGCCCCGGCAGCGGCCGCAACCGGCCCGGCACGAGCAAGGACGCCCAGGACAGCGGGGGGAGCAAGGGACCGTATCCATGACGCACATCCCCAGCCTCACCCTCAACAACGGCACCTCGATACCCCAACTCGGCTTCGGGGTCTTCCAGATCCCGCCCGACGACACCCGGCAAGCGGTGCTCACCGCCTTGGAGAGCGGTTACCGGCACATCGACACGGCGGAGATGTACGGCAACGAGCGGGAGGTCGGCACCGCCGTGCGGGAGTCCGGGCTCGCCCGCGGCGACGTCTTCGTCACCAGCAAGCTCAACAACGGCCACCACGCCCATGACGCGGCCCTGACCGCCTTCGGCCGCTCCCTGGACGACCTCGGGTTCGACTACCTGGACCTCTTCCTGATCCACTGGCCGCTGCCCGGCATCGGCGACTTCACCGAGACCTGGCACGCACTGGAGGAGATCTACGCCTCGGGCCGCGCCAAGGCCATCGGCGTGTCCAACTTCAACCCGCACCACCTGGAGCGGCTGGCGCAGAGTTCCTCCACCGTCCCGGCGGTCAACCAGATCGAGATCCACCCCTATCTGACCCAGGACGACGTCCGCGCCTACGACACCGACCACGGCATCGCGACCGAGGCGTGGTCGCCCATCGCCCAGGGCAAGGTGCTCGGCGACCCGGTGATCACGGCGATAGCCGAGCGGCTGGAGCGCACACCGGCGCAGGTGACGCTGCGCTGGCACATCCAGCGCGGCGACATCGTCTTCCCCAAGTCGGTGACGCCGGCCAGGGTCGCGGAGAACTCCCGGATCTTCGACTTCGACCTGACCCCGGACGACATGGCGGCGATCAGCGCCCTGGACCGCGGCGAGCGCACCGGCCCGGACCCGGACACCTTCAACTGGGTGCCCGACGACTGACGCCCCGCCACGTCGCGGAGCGGAGTCCGCCCGCCGGGAGCGCCGTTCAGGCTCCGGCGGGCGGCGGCTCGCCGGAGGCGCGGATCACGAACCGGGTCAGCAGCACGACCGAGCGCGGCGCCGAGCGGTCCCCGGCGATACGCGAGAACAGCAGGTTGGCGGCGGTGCCGCCGAGGGCGACCGGGTCCTGGCTGACGACCGTCAGCGGCGGGGTCAGCCGCTCGGCGAGCGGCAGGTCGTCGAAGCCGACCAGGGCCAGCGGCGCCGGGTGGCCGAGGGCGTCCAGGACGCCGAGGGTGATCACGTCGTTGCTGGTGAAGACGGCGGTCGGCGGATCGGGCAGGGTGCGCAGGGCGGCGAGCGCGGCGCGTGCCTGCGGCTGCGAGCGCAGTTCGTGGCGGACGAGGGCGGGGTCCTCGGGTATGCCGTGGGCGGCGAGCGCGTCGCGGTAGCCTGCGTGCCGCTCGGCCTGGGTCCAGATGTCGTAGCGGTCGCCGAGGTAGGCGATACGGGTGTGGCCGTGGCCGAGCAGGTGGGTGACGGCGCGTCCGGCGGCGGCCCGGTTGTCGACGGTGACGGTGTCGACGGCGAGCCCCCTGGCGGGCCGGTCGACGCACACCACCTGGGTGCCGCCGTCCATCGGGCGTTTGAGGAAGGCGTGGCTGCCGCTGGTGGGGACGAGTATCAGGCCGTCCACCTGGCGGGCGGTGAAGGCGGCGATGACCTCGCGCTCGCGCTGCGGCTCGTCGTTGGTGCTGCCGACCAGGACGACATGGCCGCGGCGGTGGGCCTCGTCCTCGACCGAGCGGGCCATCAGGGCGTAGAAGGGGTTGGCGAGGTCGTCGACGACCAGGCCGATGGTGGAGGTGCCGAGGTTCTTCTGGCGCAGGCTGCGGGCGTTGTCGTTGCGCTGGTAGCCGAGCCTGCGCACCGCCTGGCCGACGCGGGCGGCGGTCTCGGGGGCGACGCCGGGCGCGCCGGACACCACCCGGGAGACCGTCATGGGGCTCACGCCGGCCGCGCGGGCGACGTCCTTCATGGTCGGACGGTTCACGGGCCTCCTCGTCGCTGTGCCGGCCGGCTGGTGCGTCGATGATGGCAGGGCCGCCGCCGTGTGCCGCGGCCGGGCCCGCCCGTACGGCCCGGTGGGCGGTCCGCGCGCCCCGCCGTTCCCCGGCGGCCCGGCCCCGTGCGGGCCGCCGGTGCGGAATCGGCGTCAGCAGGCCGCCTGGTAGTAGTACTTCTTGATGTCGGGCTGGTTCATGTTGGCCTTGGTGATGGCGACCATGTCCGTGCCGATGTGCTGGGTGACCTGCTTCTTGTCGATCGCGGCGAGCGCCTGGTCGACGCCCTGCCGGCCGATGGCGCCGGGGTCCTGGGCGACCAGCACGTCGAGGGTGCCGTTGGTCAGCGCGGTGATCTCGTCCGGCTCGGCGTCGAAGGCGGCGACCTTGACCTTGCCCTGCTTGCCCGCCGCCTGGAGGCCGGTGGAGATGCCCTGGGCGGTGTTGGTGTTGCCGGCGAAGACCCCGGCCAGGTCGGGGTGGGCGGCGAGGGTGGACTGGATCTGCGAGGCGGCGGTCGCGGGCAGGTCGTTGTCGTAGAGCACCGGGAGCAGGGTGATGTTCGGGTGGTTCTGCTTCATCTCGTCGGTGAAGCCCTTGATGCGGGCGTCGGTGGTGGACACCCCGGGCTTGACGCTGATGACGATCGCCGAGCCCTTGTCGCCCATGAGCTGGGCGAGCGCCTTGGCGGCGGTGCGGCCGCCCGCCTCGTTGTCGGAGGAGATCCGGGAGACGCCGACGGAGGAGTCGCTGACGTCGGTGTCGACCAGCACGATCTTGGTTCCGGCCCCCTGCATCTGCTGGAGCGCCGGGGTCAGGGCGGCGGTGTCGACCGGGGAGATGAGCAGGCCGTCGGGGTGGGTCGCGGCGACGGAGTCGATGATGGGGCGCTGCACGGACACGTCCCACTGCGCGGAGCCGTTGACGGTGAGCTTCACCCCGCGCTTCTTGGCCTCCTGCTGGGCCGCGCAGGACATGGTGATGTAGAAGGGGTCGCTCTTGACGCCCGTGATGAGGTCGAGGGAGTGCGAGCCCGAGCCGCCGCCGGAACCGCCGCCGCAGCCCGCGGTGGTGGCGGCGGTCAGGGCGAGCACGGCGCAGCAGCCGGCGATCCGGACGGTTCTTCTGGACGGGCGGAGGGACTGGCGCATGGCGGGCGGCCTTTCGTGGGTACGAGGGTGGGCCTTGCGAGGGAGCGCGCGGGGCGCGGGCGGCGCGGGTACGGCGGGTACGGCGGGCGCGCGGGTCAGCGGCGGTCGGTGCCGCGGCGGCGGAGCTGGTCCACGTAGACGGCGGCGACGAGGACGACACCGATGGCGACGTCCTGCCAGTACTGCTGGACGCCCATGATGATCAGCCCGGTGCTGAGCACCGCGGGGATGAAGACGCCGATGACGGTGCCGAGCACGGAGCCGCGGCCGCCGAAGAGGCTGGCGCCGCCCAGCACGACGGCGGTGATGACCTTGAGGTTGTCGGTGGAGTGCCCGGCGATGGAGGTGCTGCCGAAGTAGGCCAGCCACATCACGCTG
This sequence comes from Streptomyces sp. NPDC004031, assembly GCF_053604375.1. Lineage (NCBI taxonomy): Bacteria > Bacillati > Actinomycetota > Actinomycetes > Kitasatosporales > Streptomycetaceae > Streptomyces > Streptomyces sp. NPDC004031. Next base: position 125,758 of record NZ_JBSGHL010000004.1, read on the forward strand.
CCGAGGCCGGACAGCAGTCCGACCAGGGCGTAGACCTTGACCAGGTGCGCGTCGACGTCGATGCCGACGCGCCGGGCGGATTCCGGGTTGGAGCCGATGGCGTAGGTGTAGCGGCCGAAGCGGGTGAAGGCCAGGACGAGGCCGAAGACCACGGTGGTGGCGAAGGCAATGACGACCAGCCAGGGGATCTGGCCGAAGAGCTTGCCGAAGCCGATGGTCCGCTGGAGTTTGCCGGAGACGGCCCCGGCCGGGTCCTGGCCGCCGGTGATGATCTGGGCGACGCCGAGGGCGGCGCCGAAGCCGCCGAGCGTGACGATGAGCGGCGGGACCTTCGCCTTGGCGACCAGCCAGCCCTGCAGCGCGCCCCAGACCAGACCGGTGGCGAGCGCGATGAGGGTGCTGACGGCGATGGTCCCCCAGCCGGCGTTCGCACCGCCGTGGTGGATGGTGTACTCGGCGGACAGCACGGCGGAGAGCACCAGCACCGAGCCGACGGACAGGTCGATGCCGGCGACGATGACGACGTAGGTCATGCCGACGCCGAGCACCAGGTAGATGGCGGCGTTGGTGGCGATCTGGGTGATGTCGTAGCGGGTCAGGAAGGTGCTGGGCCGGGCGGCGGTGAAGAAGGCGACGAGCAGCGCGAGCACCCCGAAGGTCCAGGACTCGTTGGCGCGCGCGAGCCGCGCCAGCCACGGGGGCACGGCGGGGCGGCGGCGGGTGGCGGGCCGCTGCTCGTCCTTGCGCTGGGCGGGGGCCTGGGCGGTCACCGGGGGCCGTCCTCTCCGCGGTCGGCGGCGGGGCCGCCGGCTTCCGCGTCCAGGGCGCCGGTCATGGCGCCGACGAGGTCTTCCACGCTGGTTCCGGCGGCGGTGAAGCGGGCGACCCTGCGGCCGAGCCGCAGCACCTCGACCCGGTCGGCGACGGACAGCACTTCGGGCATGTTGTGGCTGATCAGCACGACGCAGATGCCGCGGTCGCGGACCCGCCGGACGGTGTCGAGGACGCGGCCGCGCTGGACGACGCCGAGGGCGGCGGTGGGTTCGTCCATGAAGATGATCCGGTGCGCGAAGGCGACCGCGCGGGCGACGGCGACGGACTGCCGCTGCCCGCCGGACAGGGTCGCGACGGGTGCGCCGACGTCCTTGAGGTCGACGCCGAGTTCGGCGAAGGCCGTGACGGCGGAGCGGCGCATGGCGGCGCTGTCGAGGACCTTGAGCCGCCCGAGGAGGCCGCCGCGGTAGATCTCCCGGCCCAGGTGCAGGTTGGCGGCGGCGTCGAGGTCGGGGGCGAGCGCGAGGTCCTGGTAGACGGTCTCGATGCCGTGCCGGCGGGCGTCCAGCGGGCTTTCCAGCCGTACCGGGCGGCCTTCCACGAGGATCTCCCCGCTGTCCGGGGTGACGGCCCCCGACAGCGCCTTGACCAGACTGCTCTTCCCGGCCCCGTTGTCACCGATGAGGGCGACGACCTCGCCGGGGTAGGCGGTGAAGTCGGCCTCGCTGAGCGCGGTGACATGGCCGAATCTCTTGGTCAGCCGGCGTGCTTCCAGGAGCGGTTCTGCCATCGGCGGTTCCCCCAGTGTCGTGTCGCACGGCGCTTGGTAACGTTCGCAAGCGTGCCCGGATTGTGCGATCGTGATCATGACATGTCAAGACGTCGCGCACACACCCGGCCCGTCCGCACCCCTTCGGTGGCCGATCCGCATTCCTCTCGCGGCGCCGGGTATTGACATGCCGTCAGTGGGGCCGGAAGATGCACTCCGCCTTGGTAACGTTCACATCGTCAGCGCCCCGCGGCCGGGTCATCGCCTCCGCGGGCCGCCCCCGGTGTCGGACGTCCCGCTCGTCCCCGAGCCCCCCCACAGTGCCCAAGAGGCTGCCGGGCCGTGCGTCATCCGCGGCAGGCCGCCGCCACGAGAAGGTGGTCCTTCGTGCTCCCTCCCGTGTTCCGCAGCAGAACAGCGGGCGCCGCCGGCGCCCTGTTACTCGCCGTCCTCGGCATCGGCGGCCTCGCCGCCGCACCGGCCGCCCAGGCGGCGACCGACTACACCGGCTACGTCGACCCGTTCGTGGGCACCGACGACAGCAACGCCCCCAACCCGGTCGGCGGCGGCGCCGGCGGCAGCACCTACCCGGGCGCGGTGGCGCCGTTCGGCGGGGTGCAGTTCAGCCCCGACACGCCCACCGCCTCGCCGTCCGGCTACCGCTACTCCGACTCCTCCGTGGAGGACTTCAGCCTCACCCACTTCGACGGCGCCGGCTGCCCCAACAACGAGGACCTGCCGCTGATGCCGTTCACCGGCTCGGTCGGCACCTCCCCCGGCAGCAACTGGACGAGCTACGCGTCGCCGTACACCAAGGCCAACGAGTCGGCCTCGCCCGGCTACTACAAGAACCGGCTGGACAAGTACTCCACCAACGTCGAGCTGACCGCCACCACCCGCACCGGCATGGCGCGGCTGACGTACCCCTCGACGACCAGCGCGGGCCTGCTGGTCAACACCAGCCGCAGCGCGACCGGCAACCGCAGCGGCTCGGTGAAGATCAGCGGATCGGAGCTGACCGGCAGCATCACCGCGGGCGGCTTCTGCGGCTCGTCGAAGACCTACCAGATCTACTTCGACATCCGCTTCGACCGCGCCCCCAGCGGCTACGGCACCTGGAACGGCGGTACGGTCTCGGCCGGCTCCACGTCCACCTCCGGCACCAACACCGGCGCGTACGTCACCTTCGACACCACCGGCAGCCAGACCGTGCAGGCCAAGGTCGGCCTGAGCTACGTGAGCGTGGCGAACGCCCAGGCGAACCTCACGGCCGAGAACAACGGCTGGAACTTCGACACCACGCGCGGCGCCACCTCGGCGGCGTGGAACGGCGTGCTCGGCCGCGCGCAGGTCACCGGCGGCTCCACGGAGAACCTGAAGAAGTTCTACACGGCGCTCTACCACGTCTTCCAGAGCCCGAACATCTCCAGCGACGTCAACGGCGACTACCGCGGCTTCGACGGAGCGGTGCACAACTCCTCCCGCCCGGTCTACCAGAACTACTCCGGCTGGGACATCTACCGCTCGTGGGCCGCGCTCATCGCGCTCATCGCCCCGACCGAGGCCTCCGACATCGCCAACTCGATGGTGCTGGACGGCCAGCAGGGCGGTCTGCTGCCCAAGTGGTCGCAGCAGACCAACGAGGACTTCGTGATGACCGGCGACCCCGGTCCGATCGTCGTCAGCAGCATGTACGCGTTCGGCGCGCGGAACTTCGACACCTCGGCCGCGCTCACGCTGATGGAGAAGGCGTCCAACGGCGGCACCGCGCAGGGCTCGCCGATCCGCGGCAACCAGGGCCCGTACACCAGCCAGCACTACCTGTCCGAGCCGTCGGACTCGCTGGAGTACAGCGCGTCGGACTTCGCGGTCGCGCAGTTCGCCAAGGCGCTGGGCAACACCTCCAGCTACAGCACCCACATGACCCGCGCCCAGTGGTGGCGCAACACCTTCGGCCCGGACTCCGGCTACATCCAGACCCGCAACTCCGACGGCAGCTGGGCCTGGCCGCTGCAGCCGGCCAGCCAGTCGAACTTCACCGAGGGCAACGCGGCGCAGTACACCTGGATGGTGCCGTACGACTACGCCGACCTGATCAACGCGATGGGCGGCCCGGCGACCGCGGCGCAGCGCCTGGACCACCACTTCACGCAGGTCAACGCGGGCCAGAGCCTGCCGTACTACTACATCGGCAACGAGCCCGAGCACGGCGTGCCGTGGGCGTACGACTTCGCCCGCGACCCGGCGGGCGCGGCGGACGCGGTGCGCAAGGTGATGACCGAGTCCTTCACCACCGGCGCGGGCGGCCTGCCCGGCAACGACGACCTCGGCGCCACCTCGGCGTGGTACGTCTGGGCGGCGCTCGGGATGTACCCGGTGACGCCCGGCGCGGACACCCTGGCCGTCAACGGCCCGCAGTTCCCCTCCGTGACGGTCAAGCGGGCGGCGGGCGACATCACCGTCAACTCCACCGGCAGCGGCGGCTACGTGCAGGGCCTGAAGGTCAACGGCACGGCCACCACGCACAACTGGCTGCGCTACCCGGACGTGTCCGGCGGCGCGACGCTCGACTACACCATGGGCGCGGCCCCGAGCGCGAGCTGGGGCACCGGCGCGGGTGACGTCCCGCCCTCCTTCCAGGACGGCGCGACGCCGATCCCGGCGGCCCCGGACACCGGCCCGGACCTGGCGCTGGGCAAGACGGCCACCGGGTCCACGCCGTGCGCGAGCACGGAGGGGGCGGACAAGGCGGTCGACGGCTCGCTGAAGAACAACAGCAAGTGGTGCTCGAAGGACGCCAACCCGACGCTGACCGTGGACCTCGGCTCGGCGCAGACGGTCGGCTCCTTCGCGGTCGAGCACGCGGGCCTCGGCGGCGAGGACACCTCGTGGAACACCGCGGCCTTCCAGATCCTCACCAGCACCGACAACAGCACCTGGTCGCTCGCGGCGAACGTCACCGGCTCGCGCGCCAGCCGCACCTTCCACGCGATCGCCCCGCGGCAGGCCCGCTACGTCCGGCTGGCGATCTCGGCGCCCACCAACACCGGCGGCGACACGGCGGCGCGGATCTACGAGTTCCAGGTGTTCGGCAAGTCCGGCGGCGCCGCGGTCCCGCACGCGATCACCGGCCTGGCCGGCAAGTGCGTGGACGTCGCCAACTCCGGCACCGCCAACGGCACCCACGTCCAGCTCTACGACTGCAACGGCACCGACGCGCAGTCCTGGACCGTGGGCACCGACGGCACGGTGAAGTCCCTCGGCAAGTGCCTGGACGACGCGAGCAGCGGCACCGCCGACGGCACCCTGGTGCAGCTGTGGGACTGCAACGGCAGCAACGCCCAGAAGTGGACGGTCAGCGGCTCGCAGTTGGTGAACGCGGCGGCGAACAAGTGCCTGGACGTCCCGGGCTCGAACTCCGCCAACGGCACCCAGCTGGACGTGTGGACGTGCAACGGCGGCGCGAACCAGCAGTGGTCGGTGAGCTGACCGCCCGCTGAGGAGCGGGGGCGCTCCGGCGCCCCCGCCCCTCACCCCGGCGCCCCCCGCCGGAGCGCCGTCACCCCACCCGCTGCCCCTTCCCGAGCGCGATGACCCCGCCCGCGGAGACCGTGTAGAGCTCGCGGTCGCGGTCGGGGTTCACGCCGATCACCGCGCCCGGCGGCACATCCACGTTCTTGTCCAGCACCGCCCCGCGCACGATCGCGCCGCGGCCGACCCGGACGGCGTCGTGCAGCACCGAGCCCTGCACCACCGCGCCCGCGTCCACGACCACCCCGGGCGACAGCACCGAGCGGGTGACCTGGCCGCGGATCACACAGCCGGGGCTGATCACCGACTCCCCCACGATGCCGCCGGCCGCGATCTTCGCGGGCGCCAGCTGACCGGGGTGGGTGTAGATCGGCCACTTGCGGTTGTCCAGGTTGAAGGCGGGCTGGTCGGAGATGAGGTCCATATGGGCGTCGTAGTAGGCGTCCAGGGTGCCGACGTCGCGCCAGTAGCCGTGGTCGCGAGGGGTCTCGCCGGGCACGTGGTTGGTGTCGAAGTCGTAGACCTGCGCGACGCCCGCCGCGGTCAGCCGGGGCAGGATGCTGCCGCCCATGTCGTGCACGGACTGCGGGTCCTCGGCGTCCGCGTGCAGGGCGTCGACGAGCGTCTTGGTGGTGAAGAGGTAGTTGCCCATCGAGGCGAAGACCCGGTCCGGGTCACCGGGCAGGCCGGGCGGGTCGGCGGGCTTCTCCAGGAAGCGCTCCACCGCGATCCCGTCCGCGGCGGGCGTGATGACCCCGAAGGACGAGGCGTCGGCGCGCGGCACCCGGATACCGGCGACGGTGACGCCCGCGCCGTGCTCCAGGTGCTGGGCGAGCATCTGCCGCGGGTCCATCCGGTAGACGTGGTCGGCGCCGAAGACGGCGATGTAGTCGGGCTGCTCGTCGTACACCAGGTTGAGCGACTGCAGGATGGCGTCCGCGCTGCCCAGGTACCAGCGCGGGCCGAGCCGCTGCTGCGCGGGCACCGGCGTGACGTAGTTGCCGAGCAGGCTGGACATCCGCCAGGTGGTGGTCACATGGCGGTCCAGCGAGTGCGACTTGTACTGCGTCAGCACGCAGATCCGCATGACCTCGCCGTTGACGAGGTTGGACAGCACGAAGTCCACCAGGCGGTACGTACCGCCGAAGGTCACCGCCGGCTTGGCGCGGTCGGCGGTCAGCGGCATCAGCCGCTTCCCGGCGCCGCCCGCCAGCACTATGCCGAGCACCGAAGGTCCACCGCGCATCGCGTCCCCCTTGGGTCGTCTTCCGCTCCGCCGCACCGCCGGGTGCTACGCGGCGTCCAGCACCTGTCCGTACAGACCGGCGGTCCGGCGGGCCACGGTGTCCCAGCCGAACTCTCCCGCCGCGCGCTCGCGTCCGGCCGCGCCGAGCGCGGCGGCCCGCGCGGGATCGGCGGTCAGCTCACCGAGCGCGGCCGCGAGGCCCGCCTCGAACTCCTCCGGCCGCTGCTCGTCGTAGGGCACCAGCAGCCCGGTGACACCGTGCTCGACGACCTCCGGGATGCCCCCGACGGCCGAGGCGACCACCGCGGTGCCGCACGCCATCGCCTCCAGGTTGACGATGCCCAGCGGCTCGTAGACGGACGGGCACGCGAAGACCGTGGCGTGGCTGAGCAGCTGCACCACCGCGGGCCGCGGCAGCATCGCCGGGATCCAGTGCACCCCGTCGCGCACCGCGTTCAGCTCGTCGAACAGCGCCCGGAACTCCCGGTCGAGCGCGGGCGTGTCGGGCGCCCCGGCGCACAGCACGAGCTGCACCGCCGGATCCAGCGCGCGGGCGGCGCGCAGCAGGTGCGGCACACCCTTCTGCCGGGTGATGCGGCCGACGAAGAGCACGTACGGCCGGGCCGGGTCGATACCGATCCGGCGCAGCACGTCGGTGCGCTCGTCGGGCCGGTAGGTGTCGGTGTCGATGCCGTTGCGGATGACGTGGACGCGGCCGGGGTCGAGCGCGGGGTAGCAGGACAGGATGTCGCGGCGCATCCCGTCGGACACCGCGACCACCGCGTCCGCGGACTCCATCGCGGTGCGCTCCGCCCAGCTCGACAGGGCGTACCCGCCGCCGAGCTGCTCGGCCTTCCACGGCCGCAGCGGCTCCAGCGAGTGGGCGGTGACGACGTGCGGCACCCCGTGCAGCAGCTTGCCGAGGTGCCCGGCGAGCCCGGCGTACCAGGTGTGCGAGTGCAGCAGGTCGCGGCCCTGCAGCCCGGCGGCCATGGCCAGGTCGATGCCGAAGGTGCGCAGCGCGTCGTTGGCGCCGTCCAGGGACGCGGGGGCGCGGTGCCTGACCACCCCGGCGTCCCGGTCGCCTTCCAGCGCATCACCCCAGCAGTGCACCTCGACGTCGGCCAGCGCGCGCAACTGCCTGGCCAGGAACTCCACGTGCACCCCGGCACCGCCGTAGACCTCCGGCGGATACTCCCGGGTCAGCAGCCCGATCTTCACCGGTGCCCTCCCGCTCCGACACTCCTCGGCCGCGGGCCGTACGGCACCGGGCCGCGCCGCTGCGGCCCCGCCCGTGATCCGGCCCCTTCCGTGCCCTGTCCCTTCCCCGATCCGCGCCCGGTTACCGCCCGCGGGCCGACCCGTTCGCCGCCGGGCGGCGGGTACGGGTTTCGGCCATGCCTTCACGGGCTGTCCGGAGCCCGGCATGTGAACCGGTTCGCAAAGTGTCACAGGGAGCGGTGACAGGTGATGGTGTGTCAGGCCACCGCAGCGACTGCTGAGCCGTGCGGTTCGACCGTCCGTGCGCACCCGTCGCTTTGCGCGACCGCCCCGGCGCCGGGGTGAAGCACACAACGCCCGCACACACGTACAGTTCGCCGGATCTGGTCCGCACCAGGGGCCGCCGGATTGACGCTTTATGGACGGCTGCAACCCCCGTAGCACGGGCACACGTAGGAGAGACAGGACGTGACCACCGACACCACACCGACCGCACCCCTACCACTGCGCGCCGGCAGCCGGTTGGCACTGGCTCTGGCGAGGGAAGAGATGATGCAGGAATACCACCGGTGGGAGACCGACCCGGCGACCGTCGTCGGCTTCGGCGCCCGCTGGCCGGTGTCCTGGGAGGTCTTCCAGGCGCGCTTCCACTCCGCCCACACGTCGGCTCACTACCAGCTCTTCGAAGTCCTCCACACGCGGAGCGCCACGCCGGTCGGCACCGCGGCGCTCAGCGTCGACCAGTCCGTCAACAACGCAGAATTCATCCTGGTGATCGCCCCGGAGCAGCGCGGCCGGGGCTATGCGGCCGAGGCCACGGCCCTGACCCTGGAGTGGGCGTTCGCCATCGCGTCGCTGAACTCGGTGTGGCTCCAGGTGCCCGCGCCTCACACCCCCGCGGTGAACGCCTATGTGAAGGCGGGATTCCGGGCCGCCGGACGGCTGCGCAACGCCGCCCTGTGGCACGGCAGGCGGGTCGACAAGCTGCTGTTCGACTGTGTGCCCGACGACCTCGCAGAGAAGAGGTGACCACCATGTCCTGCCCCGACGTGAACTGCCGCAAGGGTGGCTGCACGACCGACCCGGGTCGAGGCCGGCCCGCCGGCAGCGGCTCCGAGCGCTGACCCGCACCGGACGGCGGCGGCGTCCGCAGGTCCGGCGTTCCTGACATCTCCGGCATTCGAGCCGTTCCGATCCTTCCTGCCATGACGGCACGATCGGGACGGCCGGTCCCTCCGGCGGCGCCGCGCTTCCGGACGCGTCCGGCCGTCCCGTCCCGCCCGACCGCACTCAACCGGTTAAGCAGGGGCTTCTGTGCAGGCCGATCAGCACGTACCGTGTGGGTGATCGACCCGCCGCCCAGCCAGAAGGACGTCCCATGGCCCTGTTCGACCTGCCGCTCGACCAGCTCCGCGAACGGCGCAGCAGCTCCGTGGAGCCCGCGGACTTCGACCAGTTCTGGGCGGACACCCTCGGCCAGGCGCGGCAGCACGACCTGGCGGCCGTCTTCGAACCGGCGCACACCGGGCTGACCACCCTCGACACCTACGACGTGACGTTCGCCGGATTCGGCGGCCACCCGGTCAGGGGCTGGTTCACGCTGCCCGCGGGCACCACGCAGCCGCTGCCGGTGGTCGTGGAGTTCATCGGCTACGGCGGCGGTCGCGGCCTGGCGCACAGCCATCTGCTGTGGGCGTCGGCCGGCTACGCGCACTTCGTGATGGACACCCGCGGCCAGGGCGGCACCTGGTCGGTCGGCGACACCGATGACCCGGTCGGCAGCGCCCCGGCCACCCCCGGCTTCCTGACCCGCGGCATCGAGGACCCCTACGACTTCTACTACCGCCGGGTCTTCACCGACGCGGTACGCGCCGTCGAGGCCGCCCGCTCGCACCCGCTGGCCGACGCCTCCCGTACGGTCGCGGCCGGGGTGAGCCAGGGCGGCGGCATCACCGCGGCGGTCGGCGGCCTGGTGCCGGACCTCGCGGCGGTCATGCCCGACGTGCCCTTTTTGTGCGACTTCCCGCGCGCGATCACGGTCACCGACGAGCTGCCCTACCGCGAGGTCGGCCGGTACCTGTCGGTGCACCGCGGCCGCCGGGCCAAGGTGCTGGAGACCCTGGCCTACTTCGACGGCGTCCACTTCGCCGCCCGCGGCCGCGCGCCCGCGCTCTTCTCCACCGCGCTGGAGGACGAGGTCTGCCCGCCGTCCACCGTCTTCGCGGCCTTCAACGCCTACGCGGGCACGGACAAGCAGATCGAGATCTACGACTTCAACGGCCACGAGGGCGGCGGCGCCGCCCAGCAGGCCGTGCAACTTCGGTGGCTCCCGGAGCGGTTGGACATGAAGTCGAAGGAGAGCTGAAAAAGATGGCATGCTCCGGTGATTCCCGGGCAGGTGGTACGCCATCAGTCGTACGAATGGGGCGATGACGTGACCGCACAGCTGGAACAGACCCAGAGCACGGACGTAACGGCGCCGGACGCGCCGCGGCAGGACGGGCCGTGGCCGTACGGATCCCAGGCGGCCACCGGCGGGCTGCCGTATGTCGACGATCCCTCGGCGATGGCGCCGCAGGACGCCAGGGCGCTGTCGAAGCTGTTCTTCGACCGCCTCCAGGAGATGGAGGAGGGCACACCGGAGTACGCGTACGCGCGCAACACCCTGATCGAGATGAACCTCTCGCTGGTGTACTTCGCGGCCGCGCGCTACCGCAACCGCCCGGCCACCGACCACGAGGAGATCGTCCAGGTCGGCACGATCGGTCTGATCAAGGCGATCGACCGCTTCGACCTCTCCCGGGAGACGGAGTTCACCACCTTCGCGGTGCCCTACATCGTCGGGGAGATGAAGCGCTTCTTCCGCGACACCAGCTGGGCCGTGCACGTACCGCGGCGGCTCCAGGAGCTGCGGGTGGAGCTGAGCAAGGCCAAGGAGGCGCTGTCGCTGCGGCTGGACCGCGACCCGACGGTCGGCGAGCTGGCCGAGCACCTCGGCATGCCGGAGGAGGACATCATCGAGGGGCTGGTCGCCGCCAACGGCTACACCGCGGGCTCCATCGACACCCCCTACACCGACAGCGACACCTCCTCCGACAGCGAGGGCCGCACCCTCGGTGAGACCTTCGGCGAGTGCGATCCCGCGCTCGACCTCTTCGAGGACTTCCACGCGCTCGCGCCGCTCATCGAGCAACTGCCCGAGCGCAGCAGGCTGCTGCTGCAACTGCGCTTCGGCGAGGAGCTGACCCAGGCCGAGATCGGCCAGCGGCTGGGCTGCTCCCAGATGCATGTCTCCCGGCTGCTCAGCCGCACCATCGCCCGACTGCGGGCCGGGCTGCTCGTCCAGGACTGAGCCCGGGGCGCCCCGCCCCGCTCTTCCCCTTCCGGCCGCCGGCCGCGCGTCACGCGCGACCGGCGGCCGGGGACGTTCAGGGCGCCGTCCGGGCGCCGTTCAGGACGAAGGCGACGGCGAGGCCTGCGACAGCGGGGTGGCGATGTCCTCCAGCGACCGGCGCTCGGCGTTGATCGCGAGGAAGGCCGCGACCAGACCCGCCGCGCACATCAGCGAGGCGCCGATGACGAACGCGGTGACGGTGTCCGAGACCACGCCCGACTTCGTCAGGTCGGCGAAGACCAGCGGGCCGCTGATGCCACCCGCCGCGGTGCCGATGGCGTAGAAGAAGGCGATGGCCATCGCCCGGGTCTCCATCGGGAAGACCTCCGAGACCGTCAGATACGCGCTGCTCGCGCCCGCCGAGGCGAAGAACAGCACCGCGCACCAGCACGCCGTCATCGTCGTGGCGTCCAGCGAACCGCGGTCGAAGAGCCAGGCGGTGCCGAACAGCAGCACACCGGACAGCAGATAGGTCGACGAGATCATGATCCGCCGCCCCACGGTGTCGAACAGGTGCCCGAGCAGCAGCGGCCCGAGGAAGTTTCCCGCCGCGATCACCGCGAAGTAGTAGCCGGTGTCACCCGTGGACACCCCGAAGAACGTGGTCAGGATGTTGCCGAAGCCGAAGGTGATGGCGTTGTAGAGGAAGGCCTGGCCGACGAAGAGCGACAGGCTCAGCACCGCGCGCCGCGGGTAGCGGGTGAAGACGGTCCTGGCGATGATGCCGAAGCCGATGCTCGCCCGCTGGTGGATGGTGATCCGGCTGCCCGCCTCAGGCAGCTTCTCGTGCTTCTCCGCCTCGACCTGCTCTTCGACGTCCGCGACCAGTTCGTCGGCCTCCCGGCCGTGGCCGTGGATGAACTGCCAGCGCGGGCTCTCCGGCACATGGCGGCGCACCAGCATGATCACCAGGCCGAGCACGACGCCGAGCGCGAAGGTGAGCCGCCAGCCCACGTTCTTGGGGAAGATGCTCGTGTTGAGCGCGACGATGGACAGCAGCGAGCCGCCGATCGCGCCCAGCCAGTAGCTGCCGTTGATGATCAGGTCGACCCGGCCGCGGAAGCGCGACGGGATCAGCTCGTCGATCGCGGAGTTGATCGCCGCGTACTCGCCGCCGATGCCGAAACCGGTCAGGAAGCGGAAGGTGAAGAACCACCAGGGCTGGAAGGACAGCGCCGTCATCGCGGTGGCGCTGAGATACACCGCCAGCGTGATCATGAAGAGCTTCTTGCGGCCGTAGCGGTCGGTCAGCCAGCCGAAGAACAGCGCGCCCGAGCACGCCCCCGCCACGTACAGCGCGGCGGCGATGCCGGTGATCTGGGACGCCGTCACCGACAGACCGCTGCCGGGCTCGGCGATCCGGCCCGCGATGTTGCCGACGGTGGTGACCTCCAGGCCGTCCAGGATCCAGACGGTGCCGAGGCCGATCACGATCATCCAGTGCCAGCGCGACCACGGCAGCCGGTCGAGCCGCGCGGGCACGTCCGTGGTGACGGTGTCACCGTCCCCCGCTCCCCCGCCTCCTGACGCCGTCCCCCGCGCCTTCCCGGACGCGGACCCGCGCGCCTCACCGGGCGCCGCTCCGTCCGCGGCTCCGGCCGCTGATCCGGACATGAAGATCACCTCCGCCTCGCAGTCTCACACCGCGCGGCGGTCCCGGCGCGGCTGCCACGCCCGGCGGGGGGCGCCCCGTGGGGATGATCCGCCGCCCCGCCGCGCGGTGGTTGCGCCGGCGCCGCCGCACTGGGTACGTCTGTCCCGTACACCGTCCGCCACGCACCAGGAGGCCCGTCCGCCGTGCACCCGCTGCTCCGCGAAGCCCGCGACACGCTCGTCCCGCGCCCCGCCGGCCCGCACGGTCCGCTGCCGCCGCTGCTGCTCGCGCTCACCCTCGTCACGGGGCTGGTGGACGCCTTCAGCTATCTCGTCCTCGGCCACGTCTTCGTGGCGAACATGACCGGCAACGTCGTCTTCCTCGGCTTCGCGCTCGCCGGCGCGAGCGGCTTCTCGCTCACCGCCTCGCTGCTCGCGCTCGCCGCCTTCGCCGCCGGGGCGGTGCTCGGCGGGCGGCTCGCCCGCGCGCTGCCCGCCCACCGCGGACGGCTGTTGCTCGCCGTCTGCGCCGCGCAGGCCGTCCTGGTGCTGGCGGCCTGGGCGGTCGCGGCCGCCGCCGACCTTCCCGCGCGCGGCGGTACGCGCGCCGCGCTGATCGTGCTGCTGGGCCTGGCCATGGGCGGCCAGAACGCGGTGGTACGGCGGCTGGCCGTACCGGACCTGACGACCACCGTCCTGACGATGACGATCACCGGCATGGCCGCGGACGGCCGTATCGCGGGCGGCCCCGACGCGAAGGCGGGCAGCCGGCTGCTGTCGGCCGCGGCGATGTTCGCCGGCGCCCTGGCCGGCGCCGCCCTCGTCGAGCACGCCGCACGCTCCCTGCCGCTCCCGGTGGCCGCGGCCGTCCTCGCCGCGGTCAGCGCGGCCCTGCTGCCCGCCCGGCGCACCACCGCGGCCTGGACGGGCGCCTGACGGACCGCCTGCGTCCGGCCCCGGGCCGAAGGAGAATGACGGGCGGTCAGCTCCCCTGCCCCGGCACGGAGGAGGTACCCGGTGACACCGACCGGAGATCACGAGGGACGGGACCGGCCCGCGCCCGGCGAGCCGCAGGCTCCGCCGGGCGCGAAAGCGGAAGCGGCGCCGGGCCCGCACACGGCACCGGCGACGGCCGGGGCGGGGCGGAAGGAGCCCCGGCCGCTGTGGCGCAACCGGGACTGGACGCTGCTGTGGTGCGGGCAGGCGCTGTCGGTGCTGGGCACCAGGACCTCTGCCGTCGCGGTGCCGCTGCGGCGTCTCGCACGCGCTGCCCTTCGCCGCCGACGCGCTGTCCTACATCGCCTCGCTCGGCACGCTGCTCGGTATCAGGACCCGGCTGCCCGCGCCCGGCGGCCCGCGCGAGCACGTACCGCTGCACACCGAGATCGGCGACGGGCTGCGCTGGCTGCGCGGCCAGGTCTTCATCCGGGTCACCGTCGCCTGCACGGCGCTGACCAACGTGATGTTCCAGGCCCTGACGCTGGTACTGATCGTGTTCGCCGCCCGGCTCGGCTCCTCCGCCGCCGGGACCGGGCTGGTGCTCGGCTGCTTCGGGGTGAGCGGCCTCGCCGGTTCGCTCGCCGCGCCCCGGGCGTCCGCCGGGCCGAACCGGCGGCGGCCTGAAAAAAATCCGGCCGGACGCGGCGCGGGATGTACATCCGGGCGGTCGCCGATCGTCGTAGGAGTGACCGGGCACCATGGAGCCCGGACGGAACCGCCGACGAGGAGACGTGCCATGAAGTATCTGCTGCTGATCTGCCAGGAGACCGCCGAGGGCTTTCCCGGGGCGACGCCCGAGGAGCTGGACGCCGAACCGTGGGTCGAGGAGATGACGCGGCGCGGGGTGCGGCTGGACGGGAGCCGGACCCGGCCCTCGGAGGACGCCACGACCGTACGCGTCAGGAACGGCTCCCGGCTCGTGACCGACGGGCCCTACGCCGAGACGAAGGAGCAGATGGCGGGCTTCGACGTCATCGAGTGCGCCGACCTGGACGAGGCCATCGAGGTGGCCGCGAAGCACCCGGTGGCGAAGTTCGGCATGGTCGAGGTCCGGCCGTTCTGGACGGACTGAGGCCGGCGTGCGGGACGCGGTGAAGGAGGCCGTCGCCACGGCCTGGTCCCAGGAGTGGGGCCGGGTCGTGGCCGCGGTCATCCGGCAGACCGGCGACTGGGACCTCGCCGAGGAGTGCGCGCAGGACGCGTTCGAACGGGCGCTGGAGCGCTGGCCGCGCGACGGGGTGCCGCGCAGCCCCGGCGCGTGGCTCACCACCACCGCCCGCCACCGCGCGCTCGACCTGCTGCGCCGGGCCGCGAACGAGAACGTCAAGCTGCGCCGGGCGGCCCGGCTCGAACCGGAGCCGCCGCAGGCCCGGTTCGAGGCGGCGGACGCCGACGACGGGCTGCCCGACGACCGGCTGCGGCTCGTCTTCACCTGCTGCCACCCCGCGCTGCCGCTGCCCGCGCAGGTCGCCCTCACCCTGCGGACCCTCACCGGGCTCACCACCGCGGAGATCGCCCGTGCCTTCCTGGTGCCGGAGGGCACGATGGCGCAGCGGCTGACCCGCGCCAAGAACAAGATCAGGAACGCCGGGATCCCCTTCCGGGTGCCCCCGCCGGAACTGCTGCCCGAACGCACCGAGGCCGTGCTGGCGATCCTGTACCTGCTCTTCAACGCCGGTTACGCGCCCGGGGCCGCGGGCCCCGACCAGCAGCGCGTCACCGCGGAGGCGATCCGGCTGGCCCGGCTGCTGGCCGGGCTGCTGCCCGGCGAACCGGAGGCGGCGGGGCTGCTGGCGCTGATGCTGCTGCACGACGCGCGGGCCGCCGCCCGCACGGACACCGCCGGGGACCTGGTGCCGCTGGAGGAGCAGGACCGCTCGCGCTGGGACCGGCAGCGCATCGCGGAGGGGACGGCCGTGCTGGAGGCGGCGCTCGCCCGGCGGCGGCCGGGGCCCTACCAGGTGCAGGCGGCGATCGCCGCGTGCCACGCGGAGGCGGAGAAACCTGAGGGCACGGACTGGGCGCAGATCGCCGGGCTCTACGGGGAGCTGGCCCGGATGGTGCCCGGACCCGTCGTCGAGCTCAACCGTGCGGTGGCCGTCGCGATGACGCAGGGCCCGGCCGCGGGCCTGGCCCTGGCGGACGCGCTCGACGCGTCGGGCGCGCTCACCGGCTACCACCTGCTGCCCGCGACCCGCGCGGACCTGCTGCGCCGCCTGGGCCGCCGCCCGGAAGCGGCCGCCGCCTACCGCGCGGCGCTGGAGCTCGCCCCGACGGAGGCGGAGCGCCGCTTCCTGGCTCGCCGCCTGGCGTCCCTGACCTGACCGGGGCCCGCGGGGCCGCCCGCTCCGGGCTGCCCCGTGCGGTGGGTTCCGCGACCTCGGGGTGGACGGGGGTTGCGCGCGCCGTTCCCCGCGCCCCTGGTGTGCCGCCCGGCGCGGCACGCGCGAGCCCTCACCGCGCCGGGTGAGCGTTTGTCAGGGGTGCGGGGAACTGCGCGCGCGACCCACCACCCACCGCGAGGTCGCGGAACCAGCCTCGCGAGGCACCCCGTGGCGTTCCCGGCCCCCCGGCGGAGCCCACCGCGGCGGGCGGGGGAGCGCCCGGCCGCGGGGGGAGTCAGCCAACCCCTCGGGGCAGGTCAGGTGCAGGCCACCCCGTTCATGGCAAAGCCCGTGGGCGCCGCGTTGCTCGTGGAGTACGTGGCCGTGAAGCCCGGGTCCACGGTGCCGCCCGCCGGGAGGGCGGCCGCCCACGACGGGTTGGTCACCGTGACCTTATTGCCGGACTGCGTGAAGGTGCCGCTCCAGCCGCTGCCGACCTGCTGGTCGCCGCCGAAGGTGAAGGTCAGCGTCCAGCCGTTGAGCGCGGCCGAGCCGGTGTTGGTGACCAGCACGTCCGCCTGGAAGCCGCCGGACCAGGAGTTGGTCACCTTGTAGACGGCCGTGCAGGCCGCCCCCGTACCGCCGCCCGGCGGGGTGCCGGTCGTCGTGGTGGTGACCGTCACCGCGGGGGACGCCGCCGAGACGTTCCCGGCGCTGTCGACGGCCTTGACGGTGAAGGTGTACGGCGTGCCCGGCGTCAGGCCGGTGACGGTGTAGCTGGTCGCCGTGGTCGTGGTGAGCAGCGTGGATCCGGAGTAGACCTGGTAGCCCGCCAGCGGCAGGCTGCCGGGCGTGGCGGCGGGCCAGGTCAGGGTGACCGACGAGTCGGCGACCGGCGAGGCGACGGGCTTGCCGGGCGCGCCCGGCGGGGTGGTCTGCGGCGGGGTGGTGCCGCCGTCACCGCTGGGCGCGGTGCCCCATACGGCGGTGGAGCCGTCGTAGAGCACCATGTCGTTGACGGTGACGGGCGTGGAGCCGGGCGTGGTGGAGACGCCCTGGTAGGACCAGTCCTTGGTCGGGTCGTGCGCGCCGGGGAAGCTCAGCCGGAACTGCACCTCGCGGTGGAAGGCGGACTGCCCGGCGGGCGCGATGTCCTGGCCCTCGCAGCTGACCGTCACGTAGTAGACGCTGCCGGAGAACTGCGTCGGCCCGGTCGGCGCCGAGCACTGGTTGTAGGCCGAGGACAGGGTGACCTGGGAGGGGCTGGTGCCGGGGTCGAGCGTGAAGTAGTAGCGGAAGCTGCCGTGCGTGAGGTGCCGGGCGGGCCAGCCGGACTTGTTGACCACCTGCACCTTCAGCTCGTAGAAGTTCGTGCCGGACGCGTTGACTGCTGCCTGGAGGAATTCCTCGGGCCCGTCCGGGGTCTCCTTGGGCGGGAAGTTCGCCAGCGGGCTGCCGCCGTACTCGTCAGTGAGGGCGGCGAGCGCCCCGGAGAAGCCCGCGTTGTAGTCGAGCGCGCCTTCCGTCTCCCCGTAGTTGGAGCGCTCGTCGGAGAAGCCGTCGTCGGCGGAGCCGGGGCCGCCGACCAGCAGGCCGTAGTCGAGGTGCCGGGTGGTCGCGGGCTCGGTCATGGACTGCGACCAGGAGCCGTGCGCGGCCCTGCTGTGCGGGTTCTGCGGCCACTTGGTGTTCTTGCCGGAGTTGGTGAAGCCGATCTCGTAGCTCTCCTTCAGCGGGTTGTCGCCGAGGACGTAGTCGATCTGCCGCGCGCCGAAATCGTGGTACGTCTGCGCCTTCGCGGCGTCCTTGCCCTGCGCGGTGAGCCAGTCGGAGAACTGGAGTGCGGCGAAGGCGGTGTTGGAGGAGTAGCGCAGCGAGCCCCAGGTGTCGAGGAAGGCCTCGCCGCCCGGCGAAGAGGCGACCTTCTGGCCGTTCACCCCGGTGGTCCACCAGTCGAGCCAGCGCTCGGCGTCGTCGACGTAGGTCTGCTTGCCGGTCAGTTCGGCGAGCAGCACGTAGTCGCCGTAGGACTTGTCGTCCCAGGCGATCGTCCAGTTGTACTCCGGTGTGGTGGTCTGGTTCATCTTGGGCAGCTGCGCGTAGTACGTCTCGGCCTTCGTCAGGTACGTGCTGTCGCCGGTGGCGCGGTAGAGCCACAGCGCGCCCCAGACCAGCTCGTCCCAGTAGCCGCTCCAGGAGTTGTAGTAGCCCTGGGCGGCGGTGATGCACTTGTCGTACGTGCCGCGGTAGGTGTCGGCGAAGGTGTAGAGCTGCTTGGCGTTGGTGAGCAGGGTGGCCGCGTAGGCGGCGTCGCTCTGCTTGAAGATCATGGACGAGGACGCGAGCGCGGCCGCGGCCTCGCCCGCGAGGTCGGAGCCGGGGCAGGAGGCGTCGATCTTGTACGAGGGCCGCGGCGAGGGGTTGACCTCGGGCGGGCCCCAGAAGGAGTGGTCGCTGCCGCCGTCGCCCACCTGGCCGTACAGGACGTTGGCCGACGGGTGCGCCTTGAGCAGCCAGTCGTCGCCCCAGCGCAGGTTGCGCAGCAGGTAGGTGTTCTGGCCGCTCTTGGCGTAGCCGGAGGCCTCGTCGATGCCGCCCCAGCCGAGCATGGTCATCGAGAAGGCCATCGGGAAGCCGAACTTCACCTCGTCGCCGGCGTCGTGGTAGCCGCCGGTCAGGTCAAGGCCCGCGTCGGCGCCGTCGGTGAGGTCGGAGTCGCCGCGCCAGGTGACGCGGTTGTCCGCGGGGAGCTTGCCGGAGCGCTGCGACTCGTAGAAGAGCATCGAGTCCTGGAGTGCCTCGGCGTAGTTGTAGCTCCCGGCGGCGGCCGGGGCGGCCGCCGGGGCGGCGGCGTGGGCCGCGGGGGCGCCGGCGGTGGCCGCCATGGTCAGCGGCAGCAGGGCGGCCGCGGCGGTGACCGCCGCGGTCCTGGCGCGGCGGGCGGCGCTTCGTACGGAGAAGGGTTTGCCGGTGTCGCGGGGCACGCGGGTTCTGGACAGCACGCGTCCTCCTGGGAGGGCCATGGTCGTGGTGGGGGGACGCGCCCGGGGGCGGGCGGACGGCCGACCGGGAGTCGTCAGCCGCCCACCCGCCCATGGGAGCGCTCCCACATGCTCGCCCCGCAGCTCGCGCACCGTCAAGAAGTGTGCGTACGGCGGCGCAGGGGATGCGAGAACCGGAAGGGCGGGGCAGGATGATCAACTCACGAGGGTTTTTTCTCCCGCCGCCCGGGACGAGCGCTGTCCCGGGCGGCGGGAGGAAGCGGAAGAAGCAGCAGCCGCAGCCGTGTCCGGCCCCGCCGGACGACGACCGATGAGGTGTGAGGTCCCGCCGTGTGCCAGCCGACCCCCAGCCCCGCCGACCCGCGCGCCCGCCGCGCGCCCGCGACCCGCGCCGGGCACCGCCCGCCGCGCCGTCCCGGGCTGCGCGGCACAGGGCTCGCCCTGGGCCTGATCGCCACCGCCACCACCGGGCTGACCGCGTGCGGCGACGGCTCGGGCTCGTCCGGGAGCGGTTCGACCACCACGACGGCGTCCTCCCCCGCCACCGTCACCGCCACGACCGGCACCCCGTCGCCGACCACCACGTCGCCGTCGCCGTCCCGGACGGCCGCGCCGCCGCCCGCCACGTCCGCCACCGGCAAACCGGCCAGCTGCGTGGACAAGGCGGTCGCCGGGATGACCCGCAGCCAGCAGGTCGGCCAGCTCTTCATGACCGCCGTCACGAGCACCGGCATGACCTCCGCCCAGTCCGGCGCGATCACCGCCGGGCACGTCGGCTCGGTCTTCCTGATGGGCCACACCAATTCCGGCACCGCGGCGGTCAAGGGCGTCACCGACCGGGTCCGCAGGCTCGCGACCCCGGTGAAGGGCGCCAAGGTCGGCATGCTGATCTCCACCGACCAGGAGGGCGGCAAGGTCCAGGTCCTCAACGGCCCCGGCTTCAGCACCATCCCGGCCGCCGTCGACCAGGGCAAGCTCCCGGCGGCCACCTTGCAGAAGGACGCCGAGCAGTGGGCGAAGGAGCTGAAGTCGGCGGGTGTGACGATGAACCTCGCGCCCGTCGCCGACACCGTGCCGCCGAACCTGACGAACGTCAACGCGCCCATCGGCAAGCTCCAGCGCGAGTACGGCACCAACCCCTCGGCGGTCGCCACCCACAGCACCGCCTTCCTGCGCGGCACCCTGGACGCGGGCCTGCTCGCCAGCCCCAAGCACTTCCCCGGGCTCGGCCGCGTCACCGGCAACACCGACTTCACCCTCGGTGTCACCGACGACGTCACCACCCGCAACGACGCCTACCTCCAGCCCTTCCGCAGCGCGATCGCGGCGGGCGCGCCCTTCGTGATGGTGTCCTCCGCGATCTACTCCAAGATCGACCCCAACAACCAGGCGGCCTTCTCCTCGGCGGTGATCCGCGGCATACTGCGCGACTCGCTGGGCTTCAAGGGCGCGGTCATCTCCGACGACCTCGGCCAGGCCACCGCCGTCAGCGACCGCACCCCGGCCGAGCGCGCGGTGGACTTCCTCAAGGCGGGCGGCAACCTGCTGCTGACCGTCAAGGCCTCCGACATCGCCCCGATGACGTCCGCGGTGCTCGCGCAGATGCCCAAGGACAAGGCGCTCAGCAACGCCGTCTCGGACAGCGTGCGGCGGGTGCTCGCGGCCAAGCAGAAGGTGGGCCTGCTCAGCTGCGGCTAGGGCGTGTCCGCGAAGTCCCCGACGGGGGAGGCGGCGGCGGCCGCCCGCAGGGCCGCCGTCGTGAAGGCGGCCGCGAGCCGCGTCGGCTCCCCCGCCGGACGGGCCAGTGCCACCCGGTCCTCGGGCAGGTCGGCGACCGGGCGGTAGACGACGTCGGGGCGGCGGTGGAGCAGGGCGGTGGAGCGCGGCAGGTATGTCAGCCCGCGGCCGGCCGCCACGTACTCCAGCTTCTCCTCGACCGTGCGCACCGCGGGGGGCTGCCCGGGGCCGGACGCCTCGGTGTTGGTGCACAGGTGCAGGATCTCGGTCTGCGCCGCGCACTGCGCGGCCGTCAGCTCCGCGCACCCGGCCAGCGGGTGCCCGGCGGGCAGCGCCGCCATGCGCGGCTCGCCGTAGAGCGGGGTCAGGTCGAGGCCGGGCTCGACGACCGGCAGCCGGACGTACGCCACATCGGCCCGCCCGTCCAGCACGGCCGCGGCCTGGTCGTCCCAGTCGACCCGGCGTACCTCCACGGCGATCTGCGGGTGCGCGGCGCCGAAGCCGCGCACCGCCTCGGTCACCCGGACGCCGCTGCGGAATCCCACCACGAAGCGGCCCGCGCCCTGCGCCGCCCGCCCGGCCCGGCGGCGGGCGGCGTCCGCCGCGGCGAGCAGCGGCCGTGCGTCGTCGAGCAGCCGCTCGCCCGCGGCGGTGAGCCGTACCCGGTGGCTGTCGCGGACGAACAGCTCGGCGCCGAGCTCCCGCTCCAGCGCGCGGATCTGCCGGCTGAGCGCGGGCTGCGCGATGAGCAGGTCCTCGGCGGCGCGGCCGAAGTGCAGCCGTTCGGCCACGGCCACGAAGTAGCGCACCTTGCGCAGGTCGAGATCCACGGCCCCCGCCTCTCCCCCGTCCGCGTTCTGCCCGCGGCGATGCCCCGAGGGTATCGCCGCGGGCAGAACGGGTCTTGGACCGGGCACCGGGGCCGCCCGCAGACTCGAAGGTGTCAGCGGGATCCGCCCGCGCGAGGAGTGTCGCCGTCATGGAGCAGCAGATGGAGCGGGAAGCAGCCGTGGAGCAGCGGGTCGCCGCGGGGCCGGGGGGTGTCGGCGGCGCGAGCGTGACCGTCGCCGTGCCGGGGGCGGCGGAGCCGATGGGCGTGTACGTCGCCCGGCCCGCCGGTGAGGGGCCGTGGCCCGCGGTGGTCGTGGGCTTCGAAATGTTCGGGACGACCGCGTACATCCGCCGGGTGGCCGACCGGCTCGCGCGGCTCGGCCTGCTCGCCGTCGTACCGGACTTCTACCACCGCACCGCTCCGGGCCACTGCGGCGTGGCCGACGCGCAGGGGCGCGAGCGGGGCCTGGAACTGATCGGCCGGCTCACCCGGGAGGAGGTGGGCGCCGACCTGGAGGCGGTGCTCGCCCATCTGGAGCAGCGGCCCGACACCGCGGGCCGCCCGTCGATGGCCGGCTTCAGCCTCGGCGGGCACCTGGCCTGGTTCGCGGCGACACGGTTCCCCCTCGCGGCCGTCGCCGCGGTGTACCCAGGCTGGCTGGACACCCCCGGCACCGCGCTGAGCCGCCCGGACGCGCTGCTCGGCCTGGCCCCGCGGAGCACCGGACCGGGCGGCTGCCGGATGCTCTACCTGGCCGGGGCCGACGACCACGTGGCCACGCCGCAGCAGACCGTGCGGGTCCGTGAGCGCCTGGCCGCGGCGGGGGTGCCGCACGAGATCGTGGTCTATCCCGGCACCCCGCACGGTTTCCTCGCCGACGAGCGGGACACCTACCGCCCCGCGCAGGCCGAGGACGCCTGGCGGCGGATCGCGGGCTTCCTCGCCCCGCCGGTCTGACGGCCGCTCAGGGCCGTGCGACGCGGCGGTGCAGCAGGCGCAGCGCGGCCAGCACGAGCAGGGCGGCGAGCCCCAGGACGAGGGCGGTCTGGGCGAGCTGGTAGGGCCAGTAGTCGCCGGTGTCCAGCGCGTCGACGACGTAGGAGTCCTGCGGCAGCACGTCGTAGAACTGGAGGCCCAGGACTCCCCCGGGGTGGAAGCCGTGGACCTTCGACCAGGCCGGGAAGTCCAGCAGCAGCGCGGCCCGGGAGCGTACCAGCAGCGCGGCCAGCAGCCAGGTCAGCGCGGGGGCGGCGACGGCGGCGGGCAGGGTGCGGCGCAGCAGCATGCCGGCCAGCGCCCCGGCCGCGATCCCCAGCAGCACATAGGCGACGGTGACCGGGCCGATGGTGAGGTACGCGGTCTGCCGGTCGATGCCCTGGGTCAGCAGGTCGGCGTGCACGGCGTGCACGACGTCGACCCGGTAGAGGACCACCAGCGGGATCAGCAGCCCGCCGAGCAGCACCGCCAGGCCCGACCAGCGGGCGGTGAACCAGCGGGCCGGGGTGACCGACTGGCTCAGGGTGAGGGCGAAGCGGCGCGACTCCCACTCGCGCGCGGTCACGACGGCGGCGATCACGGCGGCGGCCAGGGCGGGCAGGAAGACGATCCGCGTCCCGTCCGCGAGCAGCCGCTCGGTCATGGTGTGGGCGTCGTAGGGGTGCCGTCCGAAGTGGTAAGCGTAGGCGCCGAAGTGCGCGCGGGTGTCCTCGGCGTGCGACCACTGCCGGTAGCGGGCGACGAACACGGCGGCGGTGGGGAGCGCGCACAGGAACAGCAGCAGGGCGGGCAGGCGCAGCTGCCGGGCGACGATGCGGGTGAGCGGCAGCCGGTCCCGCAGGGCCGGGCGGGACCCGGCCAGGGGCCGGGGGCCGGCGGTGGCGGTGGTCATGCGGCGTGCTCCGTGTTCTCCGGGCCGCCCTTGTGCGGGGTGACGGCGGGCTCCGGGGTGAGGGCGAGGTCGGGGACGCCCGGCCCGGCGGGCGGTGCGGCGGGGAGCGCGAGGTGGGCGAGCACCAGCTCCTCCAGCGACGGGGGCCGCACCTCCCAGTCGGCGGGCAGCGGGGCGGCCGGGCGGATCAGGGCGCTGGTGCCGCGCCCTGCGGGGCGGGACTCGACGACGGTGTGACCGGCCAGCCGGTCGGCGCCGCCGGGGAAGGTCACGACGGCGTGGGCGGCGAGGAGGTCGTCGATGCCGCCCGCGAGCCGGGCCCGCCCGGCGTCGAGCAGCAGCAGGTGGTCGCAGGCGTCGGCCAGCTCGGAGACGATGTGCGAGGACATCACCACGGTGGCGCCCGTTTTGGCGGCGTGCGCCAGCACCAGGCCCATCAGCTCCTGCCGGGCGAGCGGGTCGAGGTCGGCGGTCGGCTCGTCGAGCAGCAGCAGGTCGGCGCCCTTGCCCAGGGCCAGCGCCAGGGCGATCCGGGTGCGCTGGCCGCCGGAGAGGTCGCGGATGCGGTCGCGGCGGCGGAAGCGGTCGGTCCCGGCACGCGCGGCCAGCTCCGCGTCCCATCCGGCGGGGTTGGCGCGGGCGCCGTAGCGCAGCGTCTGGGCGACGGTGAGCCGCGGGGGCAGGGGGCGGTCCTGGGCCAGGTACGCGACCCGCGGGTGGCCGGCCGCCGCGGGCCCGCCGAAGACCTCGACCTCGCCGGAGGTGGGCCGCTGGAGGCCGGCGGCCAGTTCCAGCAGGGTCGTCTTGCCGGCGCCGTTGGGGCCGACGAGGGCGCAGACGGCCCCGGCGGGGAGGCTGAAGGCGCAGCCGGCCAGGACGTCCGGGCCGGAGCGCCGGTGCCGCCGGGTGACGCCGCGGACGGTGAGGGCGGTGTCAGTGCTGCTCGGGGAGGACAACATCGGGTTCTTTCCGGGGGTAGAGATCGTCGAGCACGGCGGCGAAGAGCGCGGCGACGTCGTCGCGTTCGAGTCCGGCCGCGCGGGCGCGGGTGACCGCCTGCGCGAGGTCGTCCCGTACGGGCGAGTCGGCGGCGGAGGCGCCGAGGGTGCCGGTCACGAAGGTCCCGTGCCTGCGCCGGGACTCGACCAGGCCCTGGGCCTCCAGCTCGCGGTAGGCCTTGAGTACGGTGTTGGGGTTCAGCGCGGTCGCCTCGACCACCGCCTGCGCGGTGGGGAGCCGGTCGCCCGGTGCCAGCAGGCCCAGCCGGAGCGCCTGCTGCACCTGCTGGACGATCTGCAGATAGCTGGCGACCCCGCTGTGCCGGTCGATCCGGAAGGCGAACGTCACCGCCGCACCTTTCATTCCACTACTCAAGTAGTGGAATCATGCACGGCCGATTCCCGCACGTCAAACCCGGTCCTGGCCGTGGCGCGCCCACGGACGGCGCAGCCCCGGTCGTGGCCGCGGGGCCGGGGCGGAAGGCTTGCAGGGCCGGGGGCCGCGAGCGAGGGAGAGCACCGTGCCGGAGACGTCCCGCAGCAGCCATGACGCCAAGCCCGCGCACCCGGCGGTCGCCGAGGCCAACCGCGCGGTGGGCGAGCGCTTCCCGTTCCGCGACGCCCAGGACTTCGACGACGCCGAGCGGGGCTTCCTGGGCTCCACGGCCGACCCGGCCGTCCGGGACGGCGCCGGGCGGCCGGTGTGGGACCTGGACGCGTACGGCTTCCTCGGGGACGACTGCCCCGACACCGCCAACCCCAGCCTGTGGCGGCAGGGCAGGCTGTGCGCGCTGCACGGGCTGTTCGAGGTCACCGAGGGCATCTACCAGATCCGCGGCTTCGACCTGTCCAACATGACGGTCGTCGAGGGCGAGCGCGGGGTGCTGGTGATCGACCCGCTGATCTCCGCCGAGACCGCCGCCGCGGCCCTCGCCCTCTACCGGGAGCACCGCGGCGACCGGCCGGTCACCGGCGTGCTCTACACCCACAGCCACGTCGACCACTTCGGCGGGGTGCGCGGGGTGGTGAGCGAGGAGGACGTGCGCGGCGGTGTCCCGGTGCTCGCGCCCGAGGGCTTCCTGGAGCACGCCGTCAGCGAGAACGTCTACGCCGGCACCGCCATGGGCCGCCGGGCCGCCTACATGTACGGGGCCGCGCTGCCCAGGGGGGAGCGCGGCCAGATCGGCACGGGCCTGGGCCAGACGACCTCCACCGGCTCGGTCGGCCTGATCCCGCCGACGCTGGACGTCACCCGCACCGGGCAGACCGAGACCGTGGACGGCATCCGGATGGTCTTCCAGCTCACCCCGGGCACCGAGGCGCCCGCCGAGCTGAACATCCACTTCCCGGACCGCTCCGCGCTGTGCATGGCCGAGAACGCCACCCACAACCTGCACAACCTGCTGACGCTGCGCGGCGCCGTGGTGCGCGACCCGCGGGTGTGGGCGGCCTACCTCACCGACGCGATCGACCTGTTCGCCGCCTCCACCGACGTCGCCTTCGCCTCGCACCACTGGCCGGTGTGGGGGCGCGAGCGGCTCGTCCGCTTCCTGGGCGAGCAGCGCGACCTGTACGCGTACCTGCACGACCAGACGCTGCGGATGCTCAACCAGGGCCTGACCGGCTCGGAGATCGCCGAGCAGATGCAGCTGCCGCCCGCGCTGGAGCGGGCCTGGCACACGCACGGCTACTACGGCTCGGTCAGCCACAACACCAAGGCGGTCTACCAGCTCTACCTCGGCTGGTTCGACGGCAACCCGGCCCATCTGTGGGAGCACCCCCCGGCCGAGGCCGCACGCCGCTACGTGGACTTCATGGGCGGCGCCGACGAGGTCGTGCGGCGCGCCCGGCAGTCCTTCGCCGACGGGGACCTGCGCTGGGTCGTCCAGGTCGTGGGCCATGTGCTGTTCGCCGAGCCGGACCACGCCGCCGCGCGCGAGCTCCAGGCGGACGCCTTCGAGCAGCTCGGCTACGGCAGCGAGAACGGCACCTGGCGCAACTTCTACCTCACCGGCGCGCTGGAACTGCGGCACGGCGCCGTGGGCACGCCCACCGTCGCCGCCGCCCCCGACCTGCTCGCCGCCCTGACGCCGCACCAGCTCTTCGACGCCCTCGCCATCCGCGTCGACGGCCCCCGCGCGTGGGACGCCGACATCGCCGTCCGCTGGAACGTCGAGGGCCACGACCCGGTGACCCTGCACCTGCACAACGGCGTCCTGACCCGCACCCCCGCCACCGGCCCGGCCGCCCCCGCCCCCCGGCTGGAGATCACCCTCCCCGAACCCGACCTGCGCGCCCTCCTCCTGGGCACCCTCTCCCCCGCCGACCTCCCCGCCCGCGAGTCCGTGACGGTGACCGGCGACCTCACCGCCCTCACCGACCTCCTGACCCACCTCACCGACCCGGACCCGGACTTCGCGATCGTGACGCCGTGAGCGGGGGGCCGCCGACGGCGCGTCAGGCCGGTATCCAGTCCGGCCACCACGGCGGGACGTTGCTCGACGGGCAGAGCCCGGAGTCGCCGGGGTAGCCGTCGAGCGTGCCGTAGTGCGCGAAGAACCACCACCCCGGCAGCGGCGTCACGGCAACGACGAGCAGCACCGCCACGGCGGCCCGTACCGCGACCGGTGCCCGCCGGGCGAGCAGCAGCCCGGCCTGGCACATGACGGCGCCGAGGACCACCCCGGCGCCCACCACGAAGGGCTGCAGGAAACTCATCTGGAAGCCGCCGCCCGCGTCGATGCCGGCGTCGCAGTACCTGCGGGCGCGCACGGACAGATTCCACGCGGTGTATTCCACTGCGGCGCCGAAAAGCCCGGCAGCCACCCAGGCGGCGTGGGTCAGGCGCTCGGAACGGGACGTCACACCCTTGCCGGACGCGCCCGGGGCGGACACGGTTCCGGGCGGACGCGCTTCCGGCAGCCGTGAGCGGCGGGCGGAGTCAGCGGCCGGAGTCAGCGGGCGTAGACGGCGACGAAGTCGCGGGTGGCCTGGGTGTAGTAGCGGTCCGGGGGGTCCTCGAAGTCGAGGATGTTGGTGGGTTTCGGGTTCGATGGGGTGCGGGTGCCGTCGTAGGACATGAAGGAGGGCCAGGCGCGGTTCATGTCGAGGGGCATCGCGCGGACCGCGCCGGCGCGCTGCATCAGTTCGGCGAGGGTGCGGGCGGAGAGGGCCTGGCCGACGACCATGACGATGTCGCCCTCGGCGGTGACGCCGACGCCGGAGCGGGGGACGAACATCCGGCTCTGGTCGCTGACGCCCCACTTGGAGTCGTCGCCGATGTCCGGGACGACGCGGCCGTCGTCGACCATCAGCTCCAGGCACTGGCGCACGCCGACGACCTCGGGCGTCATCGTCACGTCGCGGCCCCAGACGCCGATGCGCATGCTGCCGTCGCGGTAGAAGACCTCGGAGGCGGCGCCGTCGCGCAGCTCGCCCGCGGTGCGGCCGTCGAGGTAGAAGCCGCCGCGCGAGCCGCCGTCGGTGATGCGGAAGCCGCCGTTCCAGGTGGCGACCAGGCCGGTGCGCTGCCCCTCGGGGACGGTGGGCGGCACGTCGAAGGTGCCGCCGGGCTCGCGGAAGCCCGGATGCAGCTGGAAGCGGCTGTGCTTGCCGCTGATCCAGGCGACGGCCGCCTCGTACGAGGTGTGCTCGGCGTCCGGCCGGACGTAGGTGCCCTGCACGATCGGCTCGCCGCGGGCGGTGGCGAGGGTGCGGTAGACGCCCTCGCCGGGCAGCGCCGGGCCGACCGGCGGCCGCATCGGGGCGCGCAGCGGGACGAGGGGCTGGGCGGGCAGGTGCGCCGGAGTGGGTACGGCCGGCTGCGTGGCCCGCATCCGGGCCAGCGCGTCGGCGGGCAGGTCGCCGCCGACCTTGGGCGGGTGCATGCGGTACTGCACGTCCTCCAGCCGGTCGACGACGAAGCCGAGTTCGTGGTCGCGCGCCCACTCCGCGAGCCGGGCGGTGGTGCTGTCCTTGCCGGGATAGGTGAGGGCGTGGCCGACGGACCAGCCGAGCCAGCCGGTGCAGACCAGGCACGTCCCGGTCAGGCCGCGGGTGACGAGCCTGCGGCGGCGCAGCTGGCCGGGCGTCAGGTCGCGCCGGTGCTTCCACGGCAGCAGCCGCCTGCGGGGGCGCGCCGGCTTCCCGGACGCGGGGGCGGGCCCGGGAGCCGGCCCGCCGGGATCGCCCGGGTCATCGGGCCGCGGCTCGGTGGTCTGCTGGCTCATCCGCTCCGGTCCTCCGTCCGCGTCGCCCCCTGCGCCCCGATCCTGGCGTTCATCTGACGTTCCCGCCGATACGGTGACCAATCGCCCACGGCGCCACAAGCACCCGGGCGGCGGAACGCCCCGGCCGGGAGGGGCTGTGTGCCTGCGGCGGCGCGGACCGCCGTAAGGTTCCCTCGGCGACGAAGGAGGGGGCCACATGGCGGCCGCGCACACGGTGACGGACGAGGCGGTGGACGGGCTGCTGGCCCGCGCCGGGATCGGAGCGGGGCAGGTCGCCTCGCGCGAGCGGATACCCGGCGGCTCGTACAACGCGCTCTTCTCGGTCGGCCTGACCGGCGGCGACCGGCTGGTGCTGAAGGTGCCGCCGCCCGAGGGTACCCCGCGGCTGCGCTACGAGGCGGAACTGCTGTGCGGCGAGGCCCTCTTCTACGAGCGGGCCGCCGCGGCGGGTGTCTCCGCGCCGCGCGTGGTGCACAGCGAGTGGCGCGAGGGCACCGGCGCCGCGCCCTTCCTGGTGATGACGCACTCCCCCGGCGTGCCGTGGAACGAGGTCGCCGAGGCGATGGCGCCCGAGGAGCACGAGCGGCTGCTGACCGAACTGGGCGGCCTGGTGGGCCGGCTGCACACGGTGCGGGGCGGCGACGGCTTCGGCTACCCGGCGCAGCGCGTCGCGCCGTTCGCCGCGGGCTGGCCGGAGGCCTTCGCCGCGATGACGGACGCGCTGCTGACGGACGCCGAGGAGTACGGCCCGTGGCTGCCGCGCCCTGCCGCGCAGATCCGCGCGGTCCTCGCGGGCGGCGCACCAGCGCTGGCCGAGGTGACGCGGCCGGCGCTGGTGCACTTCGACCTGTGGTCGGGCAACGTGCTGCTGGACGGCGAACCGGGGAAGCGCACGGTCGGCGGGCTGATCGACGGCGAACGGATGTTCTGGGGCGACCCGCTCGCGGACTTCCCGTCGCTGTCGCTGTTCTTCGGCCACCTGGAGGACGACCCGGCCTTCCTCGCCGGATACGGCGCGGCGGGCGGGCGCACCTCGTTCGACGCCGCGGCGCGCGTGCGGCTGGCGCTCTACCGGTGCTACCTCTACCTGATCATGCTGATCGAGGTGGTGCCCCGCGGCACGGCCGGCGAGCACCTGGTGTGGGTACGGGACTTCGCCGGTCCCCGGCTGACGGCGGCGCTCGACGCGGTCGCGGCGGGGAGCTGAGACGTAGGGGGGTACGGGGCGGGCGCCCCGTACCCCCCTACGCCGTCAGGGCAGTTCGGCGACCAGGGCCGCGTAGGACAGGCCCGAGCCGTAGCCGAGCAGCAGCGCGGTGCCGCCGGAGACGGCCCGGCCCGAGGCGAGCAGGGCGTCCATGGCCAGCGGGATGGACGCGCCCGAGGTGTTGCCGGTGGTGACGATGTCCTTGGCGACGGCGACCCGGGCGGGCAGACCGATGGAGCGGGTCATGGCGTCGATGATGCGCTCGTTGGCCTGGTGCGGGACGAACGCGTCGAGGTCGTCCACGGTCAGACCGGCCGCCTCCAGCCCGCGCACCGCGACCTTCGACACCTCGTACACCGCCCAGCGGAAGACCCGCTGGCCCTCCTGGCGCAGCGCGGGGAACGGCTGCTGCGGGTCGGTGCGCAGCGCGTCCCACGGCACGCTCTGGGTGATGGCGTCGGCCTGCGAGCCGTCCGCGCCCCACACCACGGGGCCGATGCCGGGGGTGTCGGAGGGGCCGACGACGCACGCCCCGGCGCCGTCGCCGAAGATGAACGCGGTGGAGCGGTCGGTCAGGTCGAGGATGTCGGTCATCCGCTCGACGCCGACGACCAGCACATGGCCGCCGCGGGAGCGCACCGCGTCGGCGGCGAGCGCGAGGCCGTGCACGAACCCGGCGCAGCCCGCCGAGATGTCGAAGCCGGCCGCGCCGACCGCGCCGATCCGGTGGCCGATCTCGGTGGCGATCGCGGGCGTCTGCTTCAGGTGCGTGAAGGTCGCGGCGATCACCAGGCCGATGTCGGCGGGGGTGATGCCGGCCGCCGCGATCGCCTTGCTCGCGGCCTGCTCGGCCATGACACCGAGGGTCTCGTCCGGTCCGGCCCAGCGGCGGGTGACGATGCCGGTCCTGGAGCGGATCCACTCGTCGGTCGAGTCGATGTGCGCGCACACCTCGTCGTTGTCGACGATCCGGCGCGGGCGGTAGGCGCCCACTCCGAGGATCCGGGCGTGCCGCGCACCGGCGGACACCGCGATCTCAGCTTTCATGTGAGCCTTTCAGGCCGGTAGGCCGGTACGGATCGGATCACGGTACCGGGGTGTGGTCTCCGCGGTCGCAGCGCCCGCCGCCGGCCGCCGCGTCCTATTCTATGGCGCGCGTAGATCGCGGGGACGAACGTCGGCCACCCGCCCCGCCGGTCCACCGCCCATGTGCCCGGCCCGACGGGCCGGTTCGCGCCGGAGCCGCCCGCGCGGCCCGCCGCGGCCATTGCCAACACCGCCGGGCGGCCCGCACGGTGGAGCCGTCAGTTCCGCGACCGGGCGGCCCCGCCCGCCCGCCGAGAGTCAGGGACCCGTCATGCTGCGCAGACTTCCCGCCCTGCCGGCCGCCGCCCTCGCCGCGGCCGCCGTGTTCGCCGCCACCGGCCCGGCCGCCGCGGACACCGCTCCCCCTGCCGTGTGCACCCCCGCGGTGGTGGCGGGCGACCTCGCCTTCTCCCCTCCTTCGGTGGCCCCCGGCGGCACCTCCTCCGCGTCCCTCACCGTGACGAACTGCACCGGCCAGCCGCAGACCGTCGGCGAGACCTGGTACGGGCGCTTCCTCTCCGACGGCTCGCCGGGCCTCCCGGCGGGCTGCCCGGTGATCGACCCGCTGCCGCGCCCGGTCACCCTCGCCCCCGGCGCGTCGCTGACCTCCACGACCGGCTACCTCGTCCTTCCCGGCTGCACGGCGGACCGGCTGCGGCTGACGGTGACCCTCGGCCAGGGCGGCACCACCCTCGGCAGCCGCACCGCCGACCTGCTCGTGGTGCGGCCGGCCGCGGCGCCGCAGCGGCGCGGCTGAGGGGGTCCCGGCACCCCGGAGCCCGCCGGACCCGGACACGTCACGGGCAGGCCGCCGTAGGCCCCGCAGGGGGTGTACGGCGGCCCTCGTGTGCGGCGCCGGCAATGCCAACCGAAGCGAACATGTTTCAACACCCTGGGGACATCACGGTCCGGCAACGCATCAGGAATTAGGCGTTGACGGCCTTCTGCATGTGGCGTAGAACTACCCTGCAGTTGCGATGGCGTTTCATCTTGGTGACTTCTGTTGGAAACGGCTCGGGCCTATGGACCCGCGAGAGCCTCCGCTCCGTCAGCATTTCGCCTTCAGCTCTCCCACAAGTCCCCTATAAGCGCCCACACACACATGGAGGCACCATGTCGGACGTCGAGACGTCGGGTACCGATGCGGGCAGCAGCCCGTCCCCGACGCGGAGGAACCTGCTCAGGGGCGTGGCCGGCGCCGCGGGGCTCGCGGCTGTGTCCGGCGGGCTGCTGACGGCGTGCAGCAGCTCCGACTCCTCTGACGACAGCAGCAGCAAGAGCGGCGACTCCGGCAAGCCGGTCGCGGGCAGCACCGTCACCTTCGGGTCGAACTACTCCGACCCGGCCGCCAAGACCGCGTTCGCCGCCCTCACGGCCGCGGCCACGGCGTCCTCGCAGGTGAAGGTCAAGATCAACACGGTCGACCACAACACCTTCCAGCAGAACATCACCAGCTACCTGCAGGGCACCCCGGACGACCTGTTCACCTGGTTCGCCGGCTACCGCATGCAGTACTTCGCGGCGCAGGGCCTCGCCCAGCCGCTCGACGACGTCTGGGACAAGATCGGCGGCAACTTCAGCGACTCCGCCAAGCAGCTGTCCACCGGCCTGGACGGCAAGAAGTACCTGGTGCCGCTCTACAACTACCCCTGGGTGGTCTTCTACAACAAGAGCGAGTTCACCAAGCGCGGCTACACCGTGCCCACCACGTGGGACGACTACATCGCGCTCGCCAAGAAGATGAAGACGGACGGCCTGGTGCCGATCGCCTTCGGCGACAAGGACGGCTGGCCCGCGCTGGGGACCTTCGACATCCTCAACATGCGCATCAACGGCTACGACTACCACATCAAGCTGATGAAGCACGAGATCCCGTGGACCGACGCGGGCGTCACCACCGTCTTCCAGCACTGGGCCGAGCTGATGCCCTACCTCCAGTCCGGCGCCAACGGCCGGATCTGGCAGGACGCGGCCAAGACGCTGGAGACCAAGCAGGCCGGCATGATGTTCCAGGGCACCAACCAGGTCGCCGCGCAGTACGTGACCGACAAGGCCAACCTGGACGACCTGGACTTCTTCGCCTTCCCCTCGGTGAACCCCAAGTGGGGCCAGGACTACATGGACGCCCCCACCGACGGCTTCATGCTCAGCAAGAAGGCCAAGAACCCCGAGGCCGCGAAGGCGATCCTGGAGTACATCGGCACCGGCCCGGCCGAGGCCGCGTACCTCAAGACCGACCAGTGGGACGTCGGCCTGGCCAACGGCCTCCAGGTGCCGACGTACAACGCCATCCAGAAGAAGTCGGTCGAGGTCATCGGCAAGTGCAAGTCGGTCGCCCAGTTCATGGACCGCGACTCCGACCCGGCGATGGCCAACGCGATGATCTCGATCATCCAGAAGTTCATCGACGACCCGAGCACCGGTAACATCGCCACCCTCCAGAAGAGTGCCGAGGCCCAGGCGAAGTCGATCTACACCTCATGACCGAGACGTCCGCTGCGGACACCGCGGCAGCGGTGCGGGACGGGGCCGCCGCCGCCCCGTCCCCGCGCCGCCGCCGCGGCGGCGTCCGCAAACTCACCCGGCGCGACCGCGTGGTGGTCGCGCTGCTGCTGGGGATCCCGCTGCTGCTGGACCTGGCCTTCGTGTGGTTCCCGGCGATCGGCACCGTGCTGCTGTCGTTCACCAAGTGGAACGGCGTGGGCAGCCTGCACAGCGAGACGTGCAAGCCGAATGTGCCGTCGATCCTCAACAACGGCTGCTGGTACGGCATCCAGAACTACCACCAGGCCACCACGATCTACCCGGAGTTCTGGCCCGCGGTCCGCCACAACCTCATCTGGCTGGCGGTCTTCGTGCTCATCGCGACCCCACTGGGCATGCTGTTCGCCGTGGTCATCGACCGCGGCATCAAGGGCAGCCGGATGTACCAGAGCATCCTGTTCCTGCCGGTGATGCTGTCGCTCGCGCTGGTCGGCATCATCTGGGAGTTCATCTACTCGCAGAACTTCGGGCTGATCAACACCGTCATCGGGCGCAACGGCAACGACAACGCCATCGACTGGCTCGGAAACCCGCATCTGAACCTGTGGGCGGTGCTGGTCGAGGCGACCTGGCGGCAGGCCGGGTACGTGATGGTGCTCTACCTGGCAGGGCTCAAGGCGGTCGACCCGACGCTGCGCGAAGCCGCGCGGATGGACGGTGCCAACGCCTGGCAGACCTTCTGGCGGGTGGTCTTCCCGGTCATGAAGCCGATCAATATCGTGGTCATGGTGGTCACGGTCATCGAGTCGCTGCGCGCCTTCGACCTGGTCTACATCACCAACAAGGGCATCAACGGCCTCGAACTGCTGTCGGTGCTGGTCACCTCGAACATCGTCGGTGAGACCCAGCGGGTCGGCTTCGGATCCGCGCTGGGTGTCGTGCTGCTGGTCATCTCGCTGGTGCCGATCTCGGTGTTCCTTTACCAGACGTTCCGCCGGGAGGAAGCACCATGACGACCGAAGCCCTCACCCGGCCGGCCAAGGCGGTCCGCCCGTCCGCGCCCGGCCGCCGGAGGACCCGGCCGTGGGGCCAGGCGGCCTCGCAGGTCTTCCTCATCGTGTCCTGCGTGCTGTGGCTGCTGCCGATCGCGTTCGCGCTGTACGTGGCGGTCCGGCCGTACTCCGACACCCGCAAGTACGGCTATGTCTCGATGCCGCACCACCTGACGTTGAAAAACTTCAGTGACGCGTGGACCCAGTCGGACATGCTGCACTTCTTCTGGAACTCGGTGCTGATCACCGTCCCCTCGGTGATCATCGTGCTGGCCCTGGCGTCGGGCGTGGCCTTCGTGCTGAGCAAGATCAACGTCAAGGTCAACATCGCGCTGCTGATCCTGTTCACGGCCGGCAACCTGCTGCCGCAGCAGGTCATCATCACCCCGCTGTACCGGATGTACCTGAAGATCACGCTGCCGCACTTCCTGAGCGACAGCGGCCTGATGTACAACTCGGTCTTCGGCCTGGTCGCCATCAACGTGGCCTTCCAGCTGGGCTTCTGCGTCTTCGTGCTGAGCAACTACATGCGCGCGGTGCCCGACGAGATGTACGAGGCCGCGCTGGTGGACGGCGCCTCGCTGTGGACGCGCTTCTGGCGGCTGACGCTGCCGCTGTGCCGTCCGGCGCTCGCGGCGCTCGCGACGCTGCTGACCACCTGGATCTACAACGACTTCTTCTGGGCGATCACCCTGATGTCGTCGGGCGACAAGCGGCCGGTGACCTCGGCGCTGGCCAACCTCCAGGGGCAGTTCGTCAGCAACCAGAACATGATCGCCGCGGCCGCGCTCATCGCCGCCGTGCCGACCCTGGTGGTCTACATCTGCCTCCAGAAGCAGTTCATCGCCGGTCTGTCGCTGGGGTCCAGCAAGGGCTGACGGGCGCGAGGAACAGGGGCCGACCGCGTGCGCGGGTGCCCGTCCGGCGGGACGGGCACCCGCGCACGCGGCATTGACAGGGTGTTGGCCCCCTTCCATAGTGTGGGAGCGCTCCCATGCGGCATCCGGGTGCTCTCCCGGCACGCGGATGTCCTCCGGCGAGCGGCGAATCCCCCCACATGTCCAGGAGGTCCCCCGTGCGCGCATCCTCGCGTCGGTTACTCGTCAGACCGTGGCTGTGGCCGGTGGCCGCGGTCGCACTGCTGCTGCCCGCCCTGGTGGCACTGCCCGCCGCCCACGGCGCCGCGGCCGGCTGCTCGATGACGTACACCGTCAACGAGTGGACCGGCGGCTTCACCGCGCAGATCTCGATCACCAACCTCGGCCCGGCCGTCAACGGCTGGACCGCGACCTGGAGCTACCAGGGCGACCAGCACATCACCTCGGGCTGGAACGCCACCGTCTCGCAGAGCGGCGCGGCCGTCACCGCGAAGGACGCCGGCTACAACGCGTCGGTCCCGGCGAACGGCCACGCCGACTTCGGGGTGCAGGGCACCTGGAGCTCCGCCGACCCGTCGCCGACGGTGATCACCTTCAACGGCACCGCGTGCACGGCCGACGGCACACCGCCGACCCAGCCGCCCACCACGCCGCCGACGACACCCCCCACCACCCCGCCCACGACCCCTCCGACCACTCCCCCGACGACCCCGCCCACCACGCCGCCGACCACCGCACCGCCGGCCGGCTGCTCGGGCGCGGTGATCTGCTCGGGCTTCGAGGACCAGACCGGCAGCACCCCGTCCGGCGGGTGGACGACCGCGGCGCCGGACTGCTCGGGCAGCGGCACCGCGACCGTCGACACCTCCGTCGCGCACAGCGGCAGCCGCTCGATCCGGGTGGAAGGCCACGCCGGCTACTGCAACCACGTCTTCGTCGCGAGCACCCAGGACCTGTCCTCGGTCGGCCCGCGCGTCTACGTGCGGATGTGGGTGCGGCACACCACCGCGCTGCCGGCCGCGCACGTCGCCTTCATCTCGATGCCGGACTCCTCGCAGTCCGGGAAGGCGCTGCGGATCGGCGGCCAGAACGGCGCCCTGCAGTGGAACCGCGAGTCGGACGACGCGACGCTGCCCGCGCAGAGCCCGGCGGGCGTGGCGCTCAGCACCCCGCTGCCGACCGGCAGCTGGCAGTGCCTGCGGTTCGCCATCGGCACCACCTCGCCCGACCTGGAGACCTGGCTGAACGACCAGGACGTGGCGGGCCTGCGGGTGGACGGCGTGCCGACCGCGGACATCGACCAGCAGTGGCTGTCGCGCACCACGCCGCCGCGGCCCACCGCGCTGCGCTTCGGCTGGGAGAGCTACGGCACCGGTGACGACACGCTGTGGTTCGACGACGTCGCCGTGGGCACCTCGCCGATCGGCTGCTGACGCGGTACGCGCGAAGGCGCGGGAGGCCGGCCCGCCCCCGTAACGGGCCGGCATCCCGCGCCTCTTCCCCGGGCGAGCCCCCGTACGGGTCCGCCCGGGGGGCCACGGCTCCCGGGTGACGCGGGGAAGGGGTCAGGAGCCGTCGGATGTGTCCGGCAGCCGCTCCCGGATGGCGTCCATCACTGAGGAGTCGGTCAGCGTCGTCACGTCACCGAGTTCGCGGTTCTCCGCGATGTCCCGGAGCAGGCGGCGCATGATCTTGCCGGAGCGGGTCTTGGGCAGTTCGGCGACGACCAGGATCTGCCGCGGCCGGGCGATCGGCCCGATCTCCCGGCCGACGTGCGCCCGCAGTTCGGCCGCGGGGTCGTCCGCGGCGCCCGGCCCCGCGTCGCCGCGCAGGATCACGAAGGCGACGATGCCCTGCCCGGTCGTCGCGTCGGCGGCGCCGACGACGGCGGCCTCGGCGACCAGCGGGTGCGACACCAGGGCCGATTCGACCTCGGTGGTGGAGATGCGGTGGCCGGAGACGTTCATGACGTCGTCCACCCGGCCGAGCAGCCAGATGTCGCCGTCCTCGTCCTTCTTGGCCCCGTCACCGGCGAAGTAGCGGCCGGGGAAACGCGACCAGTAGGTGTCGATGTAGCGCTGCTCGTCGCCCCAGATGGTGCGCAGCATCGACGGCCACGGGCGGGTGAGCACCAGGTAGCCGCCCGATCCGTCGGGCACCGGCTCGCCCCGGTCGTCCACGACCTCCGCGGACACCCCGGGCAGCGCCCGCAGCGCGGAGCCGGGCTTGCAGGTGCTCGCGCCGGGCAGCGGGCTGATCATGTGGGCGCCGGTCTCGGTCTGCCACCAGGTGTCGACGACCGGGGTGCGGTCGCCGCCGATGGCCCTGCGGTACCAGACCCACGCCTCGGGGTTGATGGGCTCGCCCACCGAGCCGAGCAGCCGCAGCGACGTCAGGTCGTAGCCGGCCGGGATCGCGTCGCCCCACTTCATGAAGGTGCGGATCGCGGTGGGGGCGCAGTAGAGGATCGTCACCTTGTACTTCTGCACGATCTCCCACCAGCGGCCCTGGTGCGGGGAGTCGGGGGTGCCCTCGTACAGCACGGACGTGGTGGCGTTGGCGAGCGGGCCGTAGACGATGTACGAGTGCCCGGTGACCCAGCCGATGTCGGCGGCCGTCCAGTAGACGTCCCGTTCGGGCTTGATGTCGAAGACCGCCCAGTGCGACCACGCGACCTGGGTGAGGTAGCCGCCGGTGGTGTGCAGGATGCCCTTGGGGCGGGCGGTGGTGCCCGAGGTGTACATGATGTAGAGCGGGTGTTCGCTGTCGAACGCCTCGGGGGTGTGCTCGGCGGACTGCGCGTCGACCAGGTCGTGCCACCAGGCGTCGCGCCCCTCGGTCCAGCCGACCTCCTGGCCGGTGCGCCGGACGACGAGCACGCTGTGCACGTCCGGGCACTGCTCCAGGGCCTCGTCCACGGCGGGCTTGAGCGCGGAGGCGGCGCCCTTGCGGTAGCCGCCGTCGGCGGTGATCACCACATGGGCGTCGCAGTCCAGGATGCGGCTGGCCAGCGCCTCGGCGGAGAAGCCGCCGAAGACCACCGTGTGGGGGGCGCCGATACGGGCGCAGGCCAGCATCGCCACCACGGTCTCGGGGATCATCGGCATGTAGATCGCGACCCGGTCACCGGCCTGCACGCCGAGCGACAGCAGCGCGTTGGCGGCGCGGCAGACCTCGTCCTTCAGGCCCGCGTAGGTCAGGGTGCGGGTGTCGCCGGGCTCGCCCTCCCAGTGGAAGGCGACGCGGTCGCCGAGACCGGCCGCCACGTGCCGGTCCAGGCAGTTCTCGGCGACGTTGAGCCGGCCGCCGGTGAACCAGCGGGCGAAGGGCGCGCGGCTCCAGTCCAGCACCTGGGTCCAGGGCTCGGCCCAGTCCAGTCGCGCGGCCTGCTCGGCCCAGAAGGCCTCGTCGTCCGCGGCGGCCGCGTCGTAGGCCGCGGCCGTGACGTTCGCGTGCTCCGCCAGGGCGGCCGGCGGCGGGAACCGCCGGTCCTCCCTGAGCAGGTTCGACAGTGTCTCGTCGGACATCAGTGCGCGCCCTCGACCGGCCCGCCCTGCGCGCCCTCGGCCGCCGCGAACAGCGGCAGCACCCCGCGCTTCCAGGTGCTGTTGGTGACGACGGCGAAGGACGCGTACCAGGCGAGGACGGCGGTGACCAGGCCGAGCCAGCCGCCGACCTTGGTGATGCCCGACGACTCGGCGAACTCCGCGACGGTCAGCAGGATGAAGGTGGCGGACAGCGCGACGAAGACGGCGAGCAGGGCGCCGTTGGTGCGCAGCGCGGCCACGGTCATGTAGACGGTGAATATCGCCCAGATGAGCAGGAAGAGCCCGGTCGCCTGGTGCGCGGTGTCTGCGGGCAGGCCGCCCGCGACGAACTTCGCGTACCCGGCGTAGGACAGCCAGAAGGCGCCGTAGGAGCAGAAGGCGGTCGCCCCGAAGGTGTTGCCCTTGCGGAATTCCCACATGCCGGCCAGCAGCTGGACCAGCCCGCCGTAGAAGAGCGCGAGCGGCAGCACGACGGCTTCCAGGCTCGCGTCGATCAGGTTGGCGTTGAAGGAGCTGAGGACGAACGTGGTGGCGGCGAAGCCGGCCAGCCCGAGCGGGCCGGGGTCGGCAATGGTGGGCGCGGGCGCAGAAGTGCTCATCTGCGGATTCCCTCCTCATCGAGGAACGGCAGGGCGGTGGGGACAGGACCGTTTCGGGTCGCGGCACACCGTAGGTCCGCGGGGGAACGGCCGGGCAGGCTACGGTCGGTGACATTCGCCCAGCGGTGCGCCCGGCACGACGGGCGGTATGTCCGGTGCGTTCAGCGGTCGGTGAGCAGTCGGTGAACGGTCGGTCCGGCGCGCCGGACGGTCGGCCCGCGCGCCGAGCGGTCGGCGGGTACGGGCGGTACGGCCGCCGGGCCCGCGTACCGCTCAGGCGCGTTCGGCGGCGGACGACCGGGGGCCGGGCAGCGGCGCGGGTCCCGAGCCGACCTCCTCCGGCAGGTGCATCCGCAGCATCACCCGGTCCACCGCGGCCGGTGAGAGGCGGTGCCGGGTCAGCAGCGACACCGTCACCATCACGGCGAAGGCGACCGGCACCGTCCAGGCGGCGGGCTGCTCCAGCAGGGCCGCGCTCCAGCCGCTGCCGGGCCCGCGCACGCTCGTGAGCACCACCGCGACCGCGGCGAGCCCACCCCCGGCGACGAGCCCGAGCAGCGCCCCGCGGTCGGTCAGGCCGCGCCACCAAATGCCCAGCACCAGCAGCGGGCAGAAGGACGACGCGGCCACCGCGAAGGCCAGCCCGATCGCGTCGGCGACCGGCAGCCCGTCGGTCGCGGTGGCCATCACCAGCGGCGGCACTCCCGCGACCAGCGACGCCCAGCGGAAGCCGCGTTTGGAGCCGCGCAGCAGGTCCTGCGACACCACACCGGCGACCGACACGGTCAGGCCCGAGGCGGTCGAGACGAAGGCGGCGAAGGCGCCCGCGGTGGCGAGCGCGGCCAGCAGCCGCCCGCCCTCCCCGGCCTGGGTGAGCTGCGGCAGCACCAGCACCGCGGTGTCGGTCTGCCCGGTGAGCAGCAGTTGCGGCGCCAGCACCCGGCCGAGCGCCCCGTAGACGGTCGGCAGCAGGTAGAAGGCGCTGAGCAGGACGAGCACCAGCACGGTGGTGCGGCGCGCGGCGCGCCCGTCGGGGTTGGTGTAGAAGCGGACCAGGACGTGCGGCAGGCCCATCGTGCCCAGCAGCGTGGCGAGCAGGATCGAGTAGAGCGCGTACAGCGGGTGGGATCGGCCGCCCGCGCCGGACAGCGGGTTCGCCCAGCTCGCGCCCGTGGCGGGGGTCAGCCCGTGGCGGTGCGGGACGGCGGCGCCGCCGGGGAAGGTCAGCGCGGTGCCGCCGACGGCGGTGTGCTCGCCCTTGCCGAGCGTCACGCTGCCGGGGGCCGCGGGTTCGGCGGCGTACGCCCGGCCGTCGAGCGTGCCGGAGACGCGGACCGTGACCGGGGCGGTGACGTCGAAGCGCACCGCGTCCTGGAGGCGTACGACGGTGGTGCCGTGGAAGCGCGGGACGTCGGGGCCGGTGAGGGCGGGCGCACCGGCCGAGCGCCAGGCCAGCACCAGGAAGACGACGGGCACGGCGATGGCGGTGAGTTTCAGCCAGAACTGGAAGCCCTGCACGAGCGTGACCGAGCGCATGCCGCCCGCCGCCGCGACCCCGACCACCACCACGGCGACGACGAGCGCCCCGGTCCAGCGCGGCGCGCCGGTCACCGTCTCCAGCGTCAGGCCCGCGCCCTGGAGCTGCGGCACCAGGTAGAGCCACGCGATGACGGCGACCAGCACCGCGGCCACCCGGCGCACCGCGACCGAGCCGAGCCGCTCCTCGGCGAAGTCCGGCAGGGTGTACGCGCCCGAGCGCCGCAGCGGCGCGGCGACCAGCAGGAGCAGCACCAGGTATCCGGCGGTGTAGCCGACCGGGTAGGCCAGCATGTCCACGCCGTAGGCCATGACGAGCCCGGCGACACCGAGGAAGGAGGCCGCCGAGAGGTACTCGCCGCCGATCGCCGCGGCGTTCCACAGCGGGGAGACCTCGCGGGAGGCGACGTAGAAGTCGGAGGTGGCGCGCGACAGCCGCAGGCCGTAGATGCCGAAGGCGGCGGTGGCGACCAGGACGACGGCGAGGGCGGCCAGGCCCAGGCCGGGGTTCACCGGGCGGCGCGCGGGGGCCGGTGCGGCGGCTGCGGCGGCTGCGGGCCGTCGCCGGGCTCTTGGGCTCCGTCCGGCTCCCGCGGGCGGTTCCCGTCCGTGGGCGGGGCCTCGGTGCGGGCGGCCTCCGTGGCGTCCGGGCCGCCCAGCAGGTCGGTGAAGTCCCGCTCGACGCGTTCGGCGTGCCGGACGTGGAAGGCGGCCGCGCCCACCAGCAGCGGGTAGGCCACCACGCCCAGCAGCAGCCAGGGCAGCCGGATCCCCAGCACGGTGGCGGTGCGCAGGCGGGGCAGCAGGGCGAAGGCGGCGGGCAGCCCGCCGAGCACCGCGCCCAGCACGGCCAGCACACCGAGGGCGAGCCGCAGCTGGTTGCGCACCAGGGAGCGCACGTAGACCTGGCCGAGCTGCGGCTGGGCGTGCAGGTCGGCGGCGCGGGCGCGCGCGGAGTAGCCGCCCGCGCGGTGCCGGCGCGGCGCGGTGACGGCGACCCGGCGCGCCGCCTGGGGTGTTTCGCCCGGCCCGCCGGTCATACGGTGTCCGGTCCTGACGCGGGCGCCCAGCGCACCAGCACGTCCCGCAGTTGCCGGGTGTGGCGGCGGCTGACGGGCAGTTCGGTGCCCGCGACGCGCACCGTCCAGTGCCCGGCGTCCGAGCGCAGCTCCTCGACGTGCCGCAGCGAGACCAGGAAGCTGCGGTGGATGCGCAGGAAGCCGTGCGGTTCCCAGCGCTCGGCGAGCACCGCGAGCGGCACCCGGACCAGCGGCGCGCGCCCGGCGGTGTGCAGCCGGACGTAGTCGCCCTGGGCCTCGACGTAGGCGACGTCGTCGCGGGAGACGAAGCGGGTGACCCCGCCGAGGTCGACGGGTATGCGCTCGGGCCCGGGGGCGCGGCGCTCGGCGCTCCGCTCCTCGCGGGGCTCGTCGCGCGGCTCGGCGGGCGCGTCCAGCAGCGCGGCGACCCGCCGTACCGCTTCGGCCAGGCGCTCGCCGCCGACGGGTTTGAGGAGGTAGTCGCAGGCCTTGAGGGCGAAGGCGTCCACGGCGAAGTCCTCGTAGGCGGTGACGAAGACGACCGCGGGCGGGCGGGCGAAGCGGCCGAGCACCCGGACCAGGTCGAGGCCGTCCAGACCCGGCATGCGGATGTCGCAGAAGACCGCGTCCACGGGTTCGGCCTCCAGCAGCCGCAGCGCCGCGGCGCTGCTGTCGGCGGCCAGCACCCTGCCGACCCGGTGGTCGCCGCGCAGCAGGTAGCTGAGGTCGTCCAGGGCGGGCGGCTCGTCGTCCACCGCGAGGATCCGCAGGGGTCTCATGAGGCGTGCACTCCGTTCCGGTATTTCGGCACCCGGACGTTGACCTTGGTCCCGGCGCCCGGCGCGGTCTCCACGACGAGGCCGTAGTCGTCGCCGAAGACCGCGCGCAGCCGCTCGTCGACGTTGCCCAGGCCCAGCGAGTCGCCCTCCGCCTCGCCCGCGAGCTGGAGCCGTACCTCCTCGGGGTCCATGCCCACGCCGTCGTCCTCCACGCTGATCCGGCACTCCGCGCCGGCGTCCTCGGCCCTGATGGTGATGAGCCCCGGGGTCGCCTTGGGGCCCAGGCCGTGCCGTACCGCGTTCTCCACGATCGGCTGGAGGCACAGGAAGGGCACCGCGACGGGCAGGACCTCGGGGGCGATCAGCAGGTCGACCCGCAGCCGGGCGCCGAACCGGGCGCGTTCCAGCCGCAGATACCGGTCCACCGACCGCAGTTCCTCGGCGAGGGTACTGAACTCGCCGTGCTTGCGCAGGCTGTAGCGGGTCAGCTCGGCGAACTCCAGCAGCAGTTCGCGGGCCCTGGCCGGGTCGGTGCGCACGAAGGACGCGATGGCGGTGAGCGAGTTGTAGACGAAGTGCGGGGATATCTGGGCGCGCAGCGCGCGCAGTTCGGCCTCGACCATACGGGTGCGGGAGCGGTCGAGTTCGGCCAGTTCCAGCTGGGCGATGACCCAGTGCGCGACCTCGCCCGCGGCCCGTACCAGCCCCGCGGAGACCTGCCGGGCGTAGACGGTGAGGGCGCCGACCACCAGGCCGTCCACGACGAGCGGCACCACGACCGCGGAGCGCACCGGGCAGTCGAGGTCGGCGCAGTCGATCGCGCCGACCGGCACCAGCCACGGCCGGCCGGCCTCCATCGCGTCCGCGGTGTGGGCGAC
Organism: Streptomyces sp. NPDC004031; assembly: GCF_053604375.1. Taxonomy (NCBI): domain Bacteria; kingdom Bacillati; phylum Actinomycetota; class Actinomycetes; order Kitasatosporales; family Streptomycetaceae; genus Streptomyces; species Streptomyces sp. NPDC004031. The sequence goes on from NZ_JBSGHL010000004.1 coordinate 169,382, forward strand.
GGCCTGCGCCGCGTGCCGGCGCCCGGCGCCGTCCCACGCCAGCAGCTCGCCGTCGGCGACCACGGCGAGCGCCGGGGTGGCCAGCAGCGCCCGCAGATGGCGCGCGGCCTTGCGGGCCGACTCGGGATTGAGCCCGTCGCGCAGCAGCGGAGCGGCGAGCGAGGCCTCGTGCAGCGCGGCGAAGGCGGCGCGCTCGACCGGCGTGCCGAAGGCGCGGCGCCCGCGGACCAGCCAGAAGAGCGCGGCGGCCGCGCCGGTGATCACCAGCGTGACGGACACCCAGGTGATCGCCGACGTCATGAGCGGAATTATCGGCCCGCGGCGCGATCACGTCACGGGTGCGGTCGGGGCGGATTCCGTGCGGATCGCGCTCCCCCCGCGCGCCCCCGCTCTCCCCCTGCTCTTCCCCGGCGCCGGACGCCGGGCCCCCGTGTGCTGCGGGGACCCGGCGCCTTTCGGGGAACGCCGCCGGTCAGGGGAAGTTGACGACGTTGACGGGCGTGGTGTTCGTCGGGGTGACGGCGCCGGTGTCGTTGATGACATGGCTGATGGTGCCGACATTGCCGAGCGAGACGGTGAGCACCGAGTGGAAGCGCACGCCGGAAGTGTTGGGCACCTCGAAGGCGTGGTAGTTGTTCACCGCGGGGTTGACGTTGAAGTAGCAGTAGCTGCCCAGGCCCCAGGCCTCGTGGCTGGTCACGTTGTCGGCGACCTTGTAGGCGGCGTAGCCGTTGCGGCCGTTGGGGTTGGTCCAGGCGGCCTGGTTGGGCGGGTCGTACGGGTTCTCGTTCTGGAAGAAGATCGTGCGGCCGCCGTTGCCGTTCCAGATCACCTCGTACTTCTGGTAGTGCTCCACGAACAGGCCGGTCGCCAGGACGTTGTCGCCGTTGACGATCAGGCCGGTGTCGGCGGTGTTGGTGCCCCAGCCGACGGTGCCGGCGTTGCCGTGGTCGGCGCGCCAGGCCCAGATGTGGTCGATGAGCGTGTTGTCGCTGTTGACGACGAGCGAGGTGGTGGCCTTGCCCGCGCGCTCGCCGCCGATCCGGAAGAAGACGTCCTGGATGCTGGTCGGGTCGCTCGCGTGGCTCGCGGCCGAGCCGGACGGGCCGATCGTCAGCAGCGCCTGCGAGTTGGTGGTGCCCGCGTCAAAGAGCAGGCCCTTGAGCCGGACCCCGTCGACGTCGGCGACCTGCATGGCGTTGACGCCGTTGTCCGGGACGAAGGTCGGGTACCCGATGCCGAGCACCACGGTGTCCGCCCGGTTGACCTGGAGCGTCTGGTTCAGGTGGTACACGCCGGGCGTGACGAACAGGTTGCACCCGGCGGCCAGCGCGCTGTTGATGGTCGCGGCGGTGTCGCCGGCCTTGACCACGTAGAACTGGCTCATCGGCAGCGAGCTGCCGGGGGTGGAGCCGTTCGCCCAGCTCGCGCCGGACGCGTTCTGCCGCAGCGAGGGCAGGAAGACGCGGTACTTGCCGCTGCCGTCGAGGTAGAGGTAGGGCACGTCGCGCGAGACGGGGGTGGTGCCGAGCGTGGTCTCGGGCGGGTTGGGGAAGGTGTTGCCGGGCGCGCCGGTCACCCCGGAGAAGACCATGTTCCACACGCCGCCGTCCCAGCTGCCCAGGTTGCTGTCCCGGGTGTACCACTGCTGCTGGGAGATCGACGCGGTCTGGCCGGTGACCTTGGTGTCGGCGATGTAGCCGCCGCTGGCCCAGCCGTAGCTGGCGGGGTAGAGGGCGAGGTTGCCGTGCACATCGATCCGGCGGAAGGGCGCGGCCTGCGCGACGGCCCAGCGGTTGGTGCCGCTGGAGGGGTTGATCGCCAGGTTCTCCGCGCTGCGCCAGAAGTTCTGGGTGGCGTTGCCCGCGTCGGAGGCGTTGAAGGCGTCGACGGTGACGTCGCCGTTGATGGTGACCTGGTCGGGGTTCTGCCCCAGGCCCGCGACGGAGGTGTAGAAGCCGACGTTGTCCTCGACGTTGTAGGTGCCCGGCTTGAACAGGTCGGCGACCCGGTTCTCGCTGAACTGCGCGGTGTTGGTGTCCTTCATCTGGTTGAACTGCGCGTCCAGCTGCGCCTGGATGGCGGCGTTGCCCATCGACGGGTCGAAGACGTGCACGTTGGGCCCGAAGTTCGGGGTGTCGGACTGCCCGGTGCAGTTGCCCGCGGGCGGCGTCGTGCCGCCGGTGCTGCCGCCGCTGGTTCCGGTGCTGGTTCCGGTGCTGGTCCCCGTGCTGGTGCCGGTGCTCGTGCCCGTGCTGGTGGCGCCGCCGCTGCCCTGGGTGTGGGTGAACTGCGGGCTGTCGTACTGCGGGCCGTTCTTGGTGTACGTGAACGAGTACGTCACGACGGTGCCGACGGACACCGGCGAGACGGTGTACGTCCAGCTGCTGCCGGAGGCGGTCATCTGGACGTTCTGCTGGCCGGCGGTGCCGACCTGGTAGTGGATGATCACGTAGCTCGCGGGCGAGGTGGGTGTGAAGGTGAACTTCGCCTGCGTGGAGGAGGGTTCGGACACGCTCTGGGTGTAGTCGTCGGCCGCCGAGGCGCTTCCTGCGGTGCCGATCAGGCCCAGCAGCCCGGCGAGGGCGAGGACCAGCGCGGCCAGCAGTGCGACGGGGCGCCGGTAGGAGCGCTGCCGGGACGGGCCCGGTGGGAGGGTTCTGCGCATGGTGGGGTCCTTTCCCTGGCTTCGTGAAGTGAACGCCAGGTCAGCGCGGGTGTGGGGGGTAAATCGCGCTCAGCACTGCGCATTTCAGGTCACGTCACGACCATGACCCTTGGATTCAGCTGGTTGAAAACGCTCTCAGTCTGCGGATAGGAGAACCCCTGAATCCGTAAGGCAGTGTCAAGGGGCCCATGGCATGCCGTCAAGAAGAAGAGCGGGATTCACGCGCTGAACGCGTGAATCCCGCTCGGGTGGTGCGGTGGTACGGCGGGGTTACTTGATGCCGGCCGCGGCGCAGGCGGAGGCGGCGTCACCGGTGCAGATCTGCGCGGCGGTGTAGGTGCCGTCGGCGAGCACGGTGTCCTTGATGTTGGTCTTGGTCACCGAGACCGCGTCGAGCAGCTTGGCCGGCACCATCTCGCCGGACCCGCTCTTCTTGGTGGTGTCGGCGACGGACTTGAAGTCCTTCCCCAGGAGCAGGTCCACCGCGATCTCGGCGGTCGCGAAGGCCTCCGGCTTGGCGGCCTTGTAGACCGTGGAGGTCTGGGTGCCCACCAGGATCCGCTGGATCGCGGCGAGGTCGGCGTCCTGGCCGGTCAGCGGCACGCTGATACCCGCGGCGTGCAGGGCGGTGGCGATACCGCCGGCCATCGTGTCGTTGGCGGAGTAGACGCCCTTGACGTTCTTCTTGCCGACGGACTGGATCGCCGCGGTGACCTTCTGGTTGGCGACGTCACCCTTCCACAGGCCCGTCTGCTCGTAGGCGACGGTCACCTTGCCGTCCAGGACCTTGTGCGCGCCCTGCTTGAACTCCGCCGCGTTGGGGTCGGCGTCGTCGCCGTTGATCATGATGATCTTGGACTGCGGGGTGGCACTCGCGCCCATCGCGTCCAGCAGCGCCTGGCCCTGGAGCTCGCCGACCTTCTCGTTGTCGTAGGAGACATAGGCCGACACCGGGCCCTGCGCCAGACGGTCGTACGCGACGACCTTGATGCCCTTGTCCACCGCCGCCTGGACCGAGGACCTGATGCCGACGTAGTCCTGCGCGTCGAGGATCAGCACCTTGACGCCCTTCGCGATCATCGCGCTGACCTGCTGCGCCTGCTTGGCCGGGTCGCCGCCCGCGTTGGCGTACTCCACGTGGCAGTCGGAGCACAGCTCCTGGATCTTCTGCTCGATGAGCGGCTTGTCGAACTTCTCGTAGCGGGCCGTGACGGTGTCCGGCAGGAGCAGACCGATCGACTTGTTGCCGCCGTCGCTGCTGGAGCTGCTGTCCTTGCTGTCGGACTTCTTGTCACCGGCCTTGCCGCACGCGCCCATGGTGAGCGCCAGCGCGGCCACTGCGGTTCCTACGACTATTCGGCGGGCAGTCGTGTTCATTGCGGCGGTGCCTCCCCTGATAAGGCCGCCACGACGCGGCCCATGTGCCGCGAAGTCAACTCGGCACCCTGGCTGCGCGTCAAGAAGTAAATCATCGGAGGGATAACGCACCGAGACGCCGTCACCCCGGCTCGGTGACGACCGGCCGGGGTGACGGGGGTGTTGCGGACAGGTGTCCGAAAGGGCGTGCGATCAGCCCAGGGAGGCGATGGCCTGGTTGAACGTGGCCGACGGGCGCATCACGGCGGCCGCCTTCGCGGGGTCGGGCTGGTAGTAGCCGCCGATGTCCGCGGGCTCGCCCTGGACAGCGATCAATTCGGTAACGATGGCCTCCTCCTGCTCCGCGAGCGTCTTCGCGAGCCCCTCGAAGGCAGCCGCGAGGGCCGGGTCGTCGGACTGCGACGCCAGCTCCTGCGCCCAGTACAGGGCGAGGTAGAAGTGGCTGCCGCGGTTGTCGATGCCACCGAGGCGGCGGCTCGGCGACTTGTCCTCGTTGAGGAAGGTGCCGGTCGCGCGGTCCAGGGTGTCGGCGAGGATCTGCGCCCTGGCGTTGCCGGTGGCGTTCGCCAGGTGCTCGAAGCTCGCGGCGAGCGCGAAGAACTCGCCCAGGCTGTCCCAGCGCAGGTAGTTCTCCTTGACCAGCTGCTGGACGTGCTTGGGCGCGGAGCCGCCGGCGCCGGTCTCGAACAGGCCGCCGCCGTTGATGAGCGGGACGACCGAGAGCATCTTGGCGCTGGTGCCCAGCTCCAGGATCGGGAAGAGGTCGGTCAGGTAGTCGCGCAGCACGTTGCCGGTCACCGAGATGGTGTCCTCGCCGCGGCGGATGCGCTCCAGCGAGTAGGCGGTGGCGGCCTGCGGCGTCATGATCTCGATCGTGAGGCCGTCGGTGTCGTGCTCGGGCAGGTACGCGCGGACCTTGGCGATCAGGTTGGCGTCGTGCGCGCGGGTCTCGTCCAGCCAGAAGACCGCCGGGACGCCGGTGGCGCGGGCCCGGGTGACGGCGAGCTTGACCCAGTCGCGGATCGGCACGTCCTTGGTCTGGCACATCCGGAAGATGTCGCCGGCGCTGACGACCTGCTCCAGGACCGCCTCGCCGCTGCCGTCCAGGACCCGGACGGTGCCGGTGACGGGGATCTCGAAGGTCTTGTCGTGGCTGCCGTACTCCTCGGCGGCCTGCGCCATCAGGCCGACGTTCGGCACCGAGCCCATGGTGGCCGGGTCGAAGGCGCCGTGCGCGCGGCAGTCGTCGATGACGGTCTGGTAGACGCCGGAGTAGCTGCTGTCCGGGATGACGGCGAGGGTGTCGGCCTCGTTGCCGTCCGGGCCCCACATGTGGCCGGAGGTGCGGATCATGGCCGGCATCGAGGCGTCCACGATGACGTCGCTGGGCACGTGCAGGTTGGTGATGCCGCGGTCGGAGTCGACCATGGCCAGCCGCGGACCGGCGGCGAGCTCGGCCTCGAAGGACGCCTTGACCCTGTCCCCCTCGGGCAGCGACTCCAGGCCCTTGAGGATGCCGCCGAGGCCGTCGTTCGGGGTGAGCCCGGCGGAGGCGAGCGCGGCGCCGTACTCGGCGAAGGTCTTCGGGAAGAAGGCGCGGACGACGTGGCCGAAGATGATCGGGTCGGAGACCTTCATCATGGTGGCCTTCAGGTGCACCGAGAACAGCACGCCCTCGGCCGCGGCGCGGGCGACCTGGGCGGCCAGGAACTCGCGCAGCGCGGCGACCCGCATCACGGAGGCGTCGACGACCTCGCCGGCCAGCACCGGCACCGACTCGCGCAGCACGGTGGTGCTGCCGTCGTCACCGGCCAGCTCGATGCGCAGGGCGCCGTCGGCGGCGATCACCGCGGACTTCTCGGTGCTGCGGAAGTCGTCGGCCGACATGGTCGCCACGTTGGTCTTGGACTCCGGCGTCCACGCGCCCATGCGGTGCGGGTGGGCCTTGGCGTAGTTCTTGACCGAGGCGGGGGCGCGGCGGTCGGAGTTGCCCTCGCGCAGCACCGGGTTGACGGCGCTGCCCTTGACCTTGTCGTAGCGGGCGCGGATGTCGCGCGCCTCGTCCGACGCCGGGTCGTCCGGGTAGTCGGGCAGCGCGTAGCCCTGCTGCTGGAGCTCGGCGACGGCGGCCTTGAGCTGCGGGATGGACGCCGAGACGTTCGGCAGCTTGATGATGTTGGCACCCGGGGTGCGGGCCAGCCGGCCCAGCTCCGCCAGCGCGTCGTCGATCCGCTGCTCCTCCTGGAGGTACTCCGGGAAGGCAGCGATGATCCGGCCCGCGAGCGAGATGTCACGGCTCTCGACCGTGACGCCGGCCGTCGAGGCGTAGGCCTCGATCACCGGCAGGAACGAATACGTCGCCAGGGCCGGCGCCTCGTCGGTGTGCGTATAGATGATGGTCGAGTCAGCCACCGGTTACTCCGCTCCAGTTTCCAGCACTACGTTGCCGGCATCGAGAACATTGCTTGATATCAAGATATCCCGTTGCCGTCGGGAGCACGACGAGGGGGCGCACCCACGGCGGCGCGCCCCCTCGTCCGCCCACACGACCCGGCCGCGCTCCGACCGGACGGGCTAATCCCGCGCGCCCGCGCGCCGCGACCGTGTTTCGGTGGAGCCCTCACGCACCGGAGCGGTGCGCGCACCGACAGCGACCACAGTCGGCCCGCGGGGGCCGGCGGGAAGCGGTAGCCATGGCGTCACGTGCACGGGGCTCAGGACTGGTCGGCGAGCTGGCGGCGGAATTCGCCGGGACGATGATCCTGCTGCTGATCGGCGCCGGGGTGGTCGCCCAGGTGGTCGCGGGCGGCGAGCTGACCCAGCCCAAGGGCGGCCTCGGCGGGCACGACGCGATCGCCTGGGCCTGGGGCCTGGGCGTGACGCTGGGCGTGTACGTGGCCGCCCGGCTCAGCGGCGCGCACCTCAACCCCGCGGTGACGGTGGCGCTCGCGACCTTCAAGGGCTTCCCCTGGCGCAAGGTGCTGCCGTACGCGCTCGCGCAGACCGCGGGCGCCTTCGTCGCGGCGCTGATCGTGCGCTGGAACTACAGCGAGATCCTCGGGCACGCCGACCCCGGGCACACCTTCAAGACGCAGATCGTCTTCTCCACGCTGCCCGGCAACGGCTCGCTGAACGCCGGGGTGCACGAGTGGGGCGCCTTCCGCGACCAGGTGATCGGCACCGCGATCCTGCTGATCCTGATCCTGGCCGTCACCGACGTGCTCAACACCCCGCCGGGCGCCAACCTCGGCGCCTTCATCATCGGCCTGATCGTGGTGGCGATCGGCATGGCCTACGGCGCCAACGCGGGCTACGCCATCAACCCGGCCCGTGACCTCGGCCCCCGGCTGGCCAGCTTCATCACCGGCTACCACACCGCCTGGCGGGACCAATGGGGCAATCTCTACTGGTGGGTGCCGATCGCAGGACCGCTGGTCGGCGGGGTGCTGGGCGGGGCGATCTACAAGATCTTCGTGGGGCGGTTCCTGCCCACCGCCGAGCCCGAGCCGCCGGGCCGGGTGCCGGCGTCGGAGTCCTGACGCGGCGGGGCGGAGCTGTCCCGGACCACCAGGGACGTGGACAGCTCCACCCGCAGCACGTCGAGGGTACGGCCCTGGACGAGCTGCAGCAGCATGTCGGCGGCGGCCGCGCCCATCTCGGCGAGCGGCTGCCGCACCGTCGTCAGCGGCGGCGGCGACCAGCGGGCCTGCGGGAGGTCGTCGAAGCCGACCACGCTCAGGTCGTCCGGCACCCGCAGCCCGCGCTGCCGGGCCGCCTCGTAGACACCCAGCGCCATCTGGTCGCTGGAGGCGAAGACGGCGGTCGGCGGGCGGTCGGCGGCCAGCAGTTCGGCGCCGAGGGCGAAGCCCGACTCGTGCGAGAAGTCCCCCTCCCGCACCAGGGCGTCGTCCACCTCGGCGCCCGCCGACTCCAGGGCGGCGCGGTAGCCGTCCAGCCGGGCCCGGCTGCACAGCAGGGCGGGCGGCCCGGTGATGATGCCGATCCGGCGGTGGCCCAGGCCCAGCAGATGCAGCACCGCGCTGCGTCCGCCGGCCCAGTTGGTGGCGCCGATGGTCGGGATGTCGAAGGTCGGCACACCGGCGGGGTCGATCACCACCAGCGGCATGCCGAGCCGCCGCAGTTCGGCGTTCAGCTGCGGCGCGGGCTGCGAGGTGACGAGGATCGCGCCGTCGGAGTTGCGCGAGCGCACCCCGACCAGCCACTGCTGCATGGAGGCCGCGTGGTGGTGCACCGCGGAGACCACCGCGCCGACCCCGGCGGCGTGCGCGACCTTCTCCACACCGCGCAGGATCTCCACCGCCCAGGGGCTGTCGAGGTCGTTGAACACCAGGTCGACGAGGTTGGCGCGGCCGGTGCCGCTGCCGGCGCGGCGCCGGTAGCCGTGTTCGGCCAGCAGGTCCTCGATACGGCGCCGGGTCGCCGCGGCCACGTCGCTGCGCCCGTTGAGCACCCGGGAGACCGTGGGCAGGGACACCCCGGCCTCGCGGGCGATGTCGGCGATCGTGACCCGGCCCGCGCTGTCTGCCGCCACCGGTGCCTCCTGTCGCAGGTGGGCTCCCAGCATAGGCAACGCCCAGGGCCCGCAGCACGGGTGCGCGGCGGACGCGGTCCGGCCGCGGCCGTACGGCGGACGGACGGGCCCGCGGCGCGGGCGAGTTGCGGCGGGAGGGTTGACGGGACCGGTCCCCGCTTCTAACGTCACGCTGAAACTTCCGAAAGCATTTCGCAAGTTTCGACGCTCCGGGGCGTCCCACCACGACCTCCGCGCGGGCACCTTCCCGCCCGCCGCGGCGGGCACGGCGGCGTTCTCGTGGTCAGCGCCGATGACCACGAGAGCGTTGACCGGGTCTCCGGCGACCCGGCCGCAGACCTGGCGCGGTCTGCGCTGTGCGCCCGAAACGTTTCGGCCAGCGAAGGACACGCATCACCCATGACCCTCACGGCGACCAACCCGGTCCTCCCCGGCTGCTTCCCCGACCCCTCGGTCGTCCGCGTCGGGCAGGACTACTACCTGGCCAGCTCGTCCTTCGCCTACCACCCCGCCATCCCGCTGCACCACAGCCGCGACCTCGTCCACTGGCGGCCGATCGGCCACGCCGTGGACCGCGCCGACCAGATCGACCTCGGCGGCATCCGGGCGAGCGGCGGCATCTACGCGCCGACCCTGCGGTACGCCGACGGGCGCTTCCACCTCGTCTGCACGGTCGTCGACGGGCGCGGCGCCTCCGGCAACTTCCTGCTCAGCGCCGACGACCCGGCGGGCGACTGGTCCGACCCGGTGTGGCTGCCCGAGGCCCCCGGCTTCGACCCCTCGCTCTTCTTCGACGACGACGGCTCGGCCCATCTGCTCGGCACGCGCGAGATCCCCGGCACCGGCGGCCGCACCGAGATCTGGCTGCGCGCCCTGGACCTGGAGGCCGGCAAGCTCACCGGCCCCGAGCACGTGCTCTTCCGCGGCGCCCTGGTCGACGCCCGCTGGGCCGAGGGCCCGCACCTGTACAAGGTCGAGGGCCGGTACGTGCTGCTGCTCGCGGAAGGCGGCACCGAGCACGAGCACGCCGTGACCGTGGCCCGCAGCAGCGAGCTGACCGGCCCGTACGAGAACCACCCCGGCAACCCGGTGCTCACCCACCGCCACCTCGGCCGCTCCTACCCGGTGTCCGGCGTGGGCCACGCCGACCTCGTGCGGACCCCGGCCGGCGACTGGTACGCGCTGGCGCTCGCCTCCCGCGTCTACGGCGGCCCGCACTCCAACCTGGGCCGCGAGACGTTCCTGGCCCGCGTCGAGTGGGAGCACGGCTGGCCGGTCTTCAACCCCGGCGAGGGACGGCTCACCGACCACGTCGAGGTCGCGCTGCCCGCGCACCCCTGGCCGGTGCCGGACACCACCGACCACTTCGACGCCGGCACGCTCGACACCGCCGTCTGGAACCTGCTGCGCGGCCCCGCCACCGACGCGTACAGCCTCACCGAGCGGCCCGGCCACCTGCGGCTGCGGCTGCTCCCGCAGACCCTCGCCGAACGCAGCACCCCCGCCTTCGCCGGGCGCCGCCAGCAGCACATCGACTGCGCCGCCGAGACCGAGCTGGACTTCACACCGGGCGCGCCCGGCGAGGCCGCCGGGCTCGCGGTGCTCCAGAACGACACCCACCACATCACGCTGCTGGTCACGACCGCCGCGGACGGGGGCACGGTGGTGCGGCTCACCGAGCACAACGCCGGAACCGGCACGGTACGCGGCGAACTCCCGGTCGGCCCAGGTCCGTTGAGGCTGGGCCTGCGCACCCGCGGACAGCACTACACCTTCTCCGTCACCCAGTCCCCCGACGGCCGCCGCGACGTCGGCACCGTCGACGGCCGCTTCCTCAGCAGCCAGGTGGCCGGCGGCTTCACCGGCGTCTACCTCGGCCCGTACGCGACCGGCCCCGCGGGCGGCACGGGCCACGCCGACTACGACTGGTTCCGTTACGGCCCCGCGGCCGGATAGCCACTCCCCCCATGGACCCCGCCGCCGGTGCGGGGAGGGAGAGCCGTACGCCCGGCGCGTGGGCCGGGCGTACGGCGCCACCGCCGGGGACGCCTTGAGGGGGGCGTCCCCGGCACCGGACCCCGGGCCGCGGGCTCAGGACAGCCGGTTGACCGCGGAGGTGAACAGGGCCGGGCAGCGGGCGGCGGCCGGGACGATGCGGCGGGCCGACCACGGGCGGGCGCGCAGCCACAGCAGGGAGCCGGTCAGCATCCGGTAGTCGCGGGAGACGCGGCGCCACGCCGCGTCGTAGTCCTGCGGGCGGTCCGCCAGCACGCAGCGCACCAGCTGCTCGGCCGCCGCCAGGGCGACCGCGATGCCCTCGCCGGTCAGCGCGTCGACGTAGCCCGCCGCGTCGCCGACCAGCAGGACCCGGCCCGCCGCCCGGGTCCGTACCCGCTGCCGCAGCGGACCCGCGCCGCGGGCGGCGGTCGCGGCCTGCGCGGGCAGCCGCTCCAGCAGCCGGGGGAAGGCGGCGAGCTGCGCGGCGAACGGGCCGCGGTCGGCGGTCAGCACCGCGACGCCCACCAGGTCCGGCCCGACCGGCGTCACATACGCCTCGGCGCGCGCCGACCAGTGCACCTCGACGACGTCGCTCCACGGCGGCACCGCGAAGTGCCGGCGCAGCCCGTAGCGGGCGGGCCGCTCCCCCGGCGCCGCCGGGCCGGTGTCCGCGCCGAGCCGCAGCGCGCGCCGCAGCGGCGAGTGCAGGCCGTCGGCCGCGGCCAGATAGCGGGCGGTGATCCCGGCGGCGGTGACGCTGCGGGCGTCCTGCCGCACTCCGTCGACCCGCAGCGGCAGGACCGGTACGCCCAGGCCCGCCGCGGTGGCCGCGAGCGCGGTGTGCAGCGCGGTGCGGCGCACGCCCCGGCCGGGCGTGCCGCGGAAGCGGGCCTCGGCGCGGTGCCGCCCGTCGAGATAGGCGATGCCGTGCAGCGCGGCTCCTGGCACGTCCACGCCCAGCGCGGCCAGCCGCCGTACCGCCGAGGGCATCAGGCCCTCCCCGCACGCCTTGTCCACCGGCCCCGGCCGGGGCTCCGCGACGACCACGTCGAGGCCCGCGCGGGCGGCGTGGATCGCGGTGGCCAGGCCCGCCGGGCCGCCGCCCGCCACCAGCAGGTCGATCACGCGGGGGCCGCCGCCGCGAGCGCGGCGTTCTCGCACCGCAGCCGCACCGCGAGCAGCGCGGTGTTCGCCAGGCCGAAGCACAGCGCCGTCAGCCACGCCCCGTGCACCAGCGGCAGCGCCGCGCCCTCCACCACCACGGCCAGGTAGTTGGGGTGCCGCAGCACCCGGTACGGTCCGCGGTCCACGAGCGGCAGGCCGGGGACGACGATCACCCGGGTGTTCCAGCGCGGCCCCAGCGTGCCGATGCACCACCAGCGCAGCACCTGCGCGCCGAGCGCGAGCCCCAGCATCGGCCAGCCCAGCGCAGGGACGAAGGGCCGTCCCATGGCGTGGACCTCGGCCAGGCAGCCGGCCAGCAGCCCGGTGTGCAGCAGCACCATCACCGGGTAGTGCCCGGCGCCGTACTCGGTGCCGCCGCGCGCGAAGCTCCAGCGCGCGCCGCGGCGCGCCGCGGCCAGTTCGACCAGCCGCTCGGCGGCGACCAGCAGCACCAGCAGGGTGTACCCGGACATCGGCGGCTACCAGCGCAGCAGGACGGTCTCGGAGCAGAAGCCCGGCCCCATCGCCAGCACCAGCCCCGGGCTGCCGGGCAGCGGGCGCTCCCCCGCGAGCACGTCCCGCAGGATGTGCAGCACCGACGCCGAGGAGAGGTTGCCGACCTCGGCGAGCGAGCGCCAGGACGCCTCCAGCGCGCGGGCCGGCAGGTCCAGTGCCTCGCGCACCGCCTCCAGCACGCGCGGGCCGCCCGGATGGCACACCCAGCCGGTCACGTCCCGCGGCTTCAGCCCGTGCCCGGCGAGGAAGTCCTCGACCTCCGGCCCCACATGACGGCGCACCAGGCGGGGCAGCTCGCCGCCCAGCACGATACGGAAGCCGCCCGCGCCGATGTGCCAGCCGAGCAGGTCCCCGGTGTCCGGGTAGAGCCTGCTGCGGGCCGCCACCACCTCCGGCCCGGACGCCGCGCGGTCCCGTCCCACCGCGACGACCGCGGCGGCGCCGTCGCCGAACAGCGAGCCCGCCACGGCGTTGGCCGCGGAGGTGTCGCCGCGCTGCAGCGTCAGCGAGCACAGTTCCACCGACAGCAGCACGGCCACCGCGCGCGGGCGCGCCTGGAGGTAGTCGTGCAGCCGCGCGAGGCCCGCGGCCCCGCCCGCGCACCCCAGCCCGAACAGCGGCAGCCGCTTCACGTCCGGCCGCAGCCCCAGCCGCCCCGCGAGCCGCGCCTCCACGGACGGGGCGGCCACGCCCGTGACCGAGGTGGAGATCACCAGATCCACCTCGTCCGGCGCGACACCGGCCGCGTCCAGCGCGCCCCGCACCGCCTCGCCGCCCAGCACCTGGGCCTGCTCGATGAACAGGTCGTTGGCCTCGCCGAAGCTCGTGAGCCGCGCGTAGCGCTCAAGGGGAAGGGCGAGGTGGCGGGTCCGCACACCGGACGCGGCGTGCATCCGCGCGAGGACGTCCCGCCCGGGTGCGCGGGTGCGGCCCTGCGGCGTCCGCCCCGCCGCGCCGTCCGGCGCCATGCTCGCGAGCGCTTCCGTGATCTCGTACTGCTCGTACCGGTACGGCGGAAGCGCCGTGTGGACGGCGCCGATTCGGGTCATTTGCTCAGCATACGTATGACTTCACCCGATTTACCCCGCCGCCCGGTCGTGTCGCCCCCCGGGAGGGGCGGACCGGCGTGGGAGCGGGGGGCCGGGAGAGCGGCGGGGCAAAGTGGGGAGGGTGTGGGGCGTGGTGAGGGCGAGTCATCCGGAGGCGTGCGCCGCCGTCACCGGTGTGATGGGCGTCCTCGCAGCGGCTTCCGGCGCGGACACCGGCCACTGCGTGCTGCTCGCCGCCGCGGTGCTGAGCGGCCAGCTGTCGGTCGGCTGGTGCAACGACGCCGTAGACGCCGCGCGGGACACCGCGGCCGCCCGCCGCGACAAGCCGCTGGCGGCGGGCGGGGCGTCCCGGGGCACGATCGCCACCGCCGCGGGCCTCGCGCTCGCCGCGTGCGTCCCGCTCTCCCTCGCGGTGGGCCGCCTCGCCGGTGCCGCCCACCTCACGGGGGTGGCGGCGGCGTGGGCGTACAACCTCGGGGTGAAGCGCACGGCGGCCTCGTGGCTGCCGTACGCGCTCGCCTTCGGCCTGCTCCCGGCGTTCGTGACGCTGGGCCTGCCGGGTCGTCCGTGGCCGCCGGGGTGGGCGCTCGCAGCGGGCGCGCTGCTCGGTGTGGGCGCGCACGTCACGAACGTGCTGCCGGACATCGACGCGGATCTGGCCGCGGGGGTCCGCGGCCTGCCACAGCGGCTGGGCGCCCGGCGCTGCCGGGTGCTGGGCCCGCTGCCGCTGCTCGCCGCGTCGGCGGTGCTGGTGTTCGGGCCACCGGGACCGGTGGGGCCGGCGGGCTGGGCGGCGCTCGCCCTGACCGGCGTCCTCGCGGCGGCGACGACCGCCGCACCCGCGGGCCCGGCGGCCGCGAGCCGGCTGCCGTTCCTGACGACGCTGGTCCTCGCCGTCACCGCCGTGGCCCTGCTGGTGCTGCACGGCGGCTCGCTCGGCCCGCGCTGACGGATCGGCGCACCGACCTGCGGTGCGCGGATCAGCGCACCGACCTGCGGTGCCGCCGGGCGCGCAGCGCCAGCAGGTCGAGCGGGATCAGCACCAGGCAGGCCGCGACGGCCACCAGCTGGGCCACCGCGGCGACCCACTTCTCCGTGTACCAGACCGGCTCGTACATGTCCGGCACCGGACCAAGCTTTCCGACGTCCACGTAGCGGTAGATCATGATGAGCGCGAAGCCGCCCGCCGCGACGAGCCAGCCGAAGACGGCGGAGGGCAGCCGCCGCCAGACCAGGACGAGAAGAGCGGCCAGCGCGGAGATCGCCGCCTCGATGCGGAAGAGGTCGCCCTGGCTGAAGGTGGCCTTCACCGCGTCGTACTGCGGGGCGAGGTCGGCGTGGACGTACGCGTCGACCGCCAGCCCGGCGGCGGCCAGCACGCGGGCGGTCCACTCCAGCACGGGGCTCGGCATCGCGGGCTCCTTCACCTCGTCGTCACTCGTCCCGCCGTGGCGCCGGTGCGGCCGCCTCCCGGTCAGACTGCGTCCCGCGCGGCCCGGCCGCGCGCCGTGGTCGGCCGCCCGGGGGACGGACCACGGCCGGTTTCACGCCGACGGCCGCGCCCGCCGGAGATCCGGGGGGCGCGGCCGTCAGGTGCCGCCGTCAGAGGCGCGGGCGTCGGAACGTCAGAGGCTGCCGTACGACTGGAGGACGTACGCGCACTGGGTGTAGATGTAGCCGCCCTGGAAGTTGCGGGTGTCGGCGACCGGCGTCGTGTCGTCGCTCGCGTCGAGCGGCTTCTGCATGATGTACGACGTCCCGGCGGGCAGGTGCAGGGTGTGCTTGGCGTAGTGCGCCTTGCTGTCCTTGCAGGCCAGGCTCTGCGCGAGGGAGTCGCTCAGGTAGGCGCTGCACCCGCTGCACCCCTTGAGGGTGAAGCTGCCGGTGATCTTGCCCGTGTAGAGGATCTGGATCGGGTCGGGGCTGTCGTTGGTGAAGGTCACACTGATGGAGCCGCCGCTGCCGTTGCCGGGCATCTTCTTGCCCGCCGCGGGGATCTTGGTGGCTATCTCCGCGGCGATCGCGATCTTCTGGGCGGAGGCGCGGTTCTTGTCCTTCGGGTACTTGTCCTTGAACTTGTTCAGCGTGTCCAGCGCGTCGTCGAAGCTGCCGTCCTTGTACTGCGACACGCCGCAGTTGTACATGCCGGTCTCGGAGTAGCCGTTCGCCTTCCGGACATCGGCGTCGAGCGTGCCGGCGACACCGGCCTTGTCGCCGGGCAGGTCGGCGGCGTCGGAGCCGAGGGTGTCCAGCTTGTCGAGCGCCGAGCAGGGGTCGCTGCCCGTGACGAGCTTGCCGGCGCTGTCGATCTCCGCGCGCAGCGCCGGCTCGACCTTCGCGGCCTGCGGCGAGTGCGGGAAGGTGGTGAGCAGCGTGCCGAGCTTGCCGCTCTCGCTCGCGGCGCCGTCGGTGGAGGACGTCAGCTCGGTCCAGCCGCATTCGTAGAGCGAGGTCGCGAGCCTGTCGTCGGGCCAGCCGGCGAGGGTGCCGACGGCCTTGGCGTCGATGTGCTGCGGGACCGTCGTGCGCAGGTAGGTGAGCGGGTCTATCGCGTCGCAGTACTTCTTCTGCTCGTACGCCCCGCCGACGGCGGTGTAGAAGGTCTGCATCCGGTCCGGGACCTTCTTGCCGGCCTTGGAGTCCGCGTGCTTGGTGTGCAGGTCGTTGTATGTGCTGAGGGCGGAGTCGAAGTCGCTCTTGGCGGACGCGAACGGTTTGGCCTTGGCCGTCTGCACGAGCTTGTCGGCCTTGTCCAGCCGGTCCAGCAACTGCTGCTGGACGGCGTCGTCCTTGGCGCCCTTGTAGTAGACGACCGCGCCGGCCGGCACCGCGAGCAGCACCAGGCCCATCAGCAGGGCCAGCGGCGCCTGCGGCGGGAAGGACAGCCGGGTGCGCAGTCCGCGCAGGGCGCCGTGCACGGCGGTCAGCGCGAGGAAGACCAGATACGTCACGAGCATGCCGCCGGACACGCCGTCCGCGTCGGCGGGCAGCACGGTGACCAGGAAGACGCCGGTGCCGATGAGCGCCACCGCGAGGGCGAGCCAGCGGCGCGTCAGCAGATAGCCCAGGCCGAGGCCGCTGAGGTTCAGCAGGCCCACGGCCACGGCGCGCAGCGGGTCGGCGGGCGCGGGCGGGACCGGCGGAGCCGGGGGCATCGGCGGCGGGCCGAACGGCGGGGGCGGAGGCGGGGTCGGGGGCATCGGCGGGGGCGGGCCGAAGGCACCGCCGCCACCGCCGCCCGGGTGGCCGCCGCTTCCCCCGTAGCCGCCGCCGTTGTCGCCCTGCTGGCCCCAGCTCATGGCACATCCCCCCGAGAAATCCGGACCCCACCCACGGAAAGTACGCGCGTACCGGCGCCGCCGAGCGCGTGAAGGCCCATTTATATCTGATGCCGCGGACAGCCCGCCGGTTCCCCCCGGACGGGTGAAGATGCGGTGCAGGCGGGGCGGGCGCAGGCTGAAACAAGTGACAGCCGGGGGCGGTGGCGGCGCGTGCCGCGCCCTCCCCCGGGGGACCTCCCGACGCCGGGGAGCGAGCATGGGCGAGACCGAGGTGCTGGTCGTGGGCGCGGGCCCGGTCGGGCTGACCACGGCGCTGGAGCTGCGCCGCCGCGGCGTCGGCTGCCGGATCGTGGACCGGCGCACCGAACCGCAGCCGTACGCCAGGGCGGTCGGGGTGCTGCCGCGCACCTTCGAGGTGTGGGACGCGATGGGGCTGGTGCGCGACGCCCTCGACGCCGCCGTACCGCTGTACGGCCAGCTGGTCTTCGTCGACGGCCGCCCCGGGCCGCGGGTGGAGCTGAACCTGCCGCCCGACGTGCCGTACGGCTTCGCGGCGCTGCCGCAGGACGCCACCGAGCGGCTGCTGACCCGGCACCTGGAGGCGTACGGCGGCCACGTCGAACGCGGCACCGAACTGCTCGGCCTCGAACAGGACGACGACGGGGTGCGCGCCCGGCTCGGCGCGCCCGGCGGCGCCGAGACCGTACGGGCCCGCTACCTGGTCGGCTGCGACGGCGCCCACAGCCGCACCCGGCACGAGCTGGGCATCGCCTTCGAGGGGGACGCCTTCCCCGAGGAGTACATGCTCGGTGACGTCGAGGTCGACTGGGACCTGCCGCCCGGCTACGCCGTCCGCTCGCTCCACCACGACGCCGCGGGCGGCATCGACGACCTGCTGGTGTGCGTACCGCTGCCCGGACGCGGCCGCTACCGGATGTCGATGCGGGTGCCCGCCGAACTGGCGGGCGGCGCCCCGCAGGACGCGGAGGCCGCGCACGGCCTGGAAGCCGGGCGGGCGCCGGAACTGGGGCACATACAGGCCGTGCTCGACCGGCTCTCGCCGCGGGAGGTCACCGCGCGGCGGATGCGCTGGTCGTCCGTCTTCCGCATCGGCCACCGGCTCGCCGAACGCTACGGCGCCGGACGCGTCCTCCTCGCCGGTGACGCCGCCCACATCCACCCGCCCACCGGCGCGCAGGGCATGAACACCGGCATCCAGGACGCGTACAACCTCGCCTGGAAACTCGCCCTCACCGTGCAGGACGCCGCGGCGGACGGGCTGCTCGACAGCTACGGCGCGGAGCGGCGGCCGGTCGGCGCGGAAGTCGTGGAACGGACGGTGCTGCACGCCCGGCAGGGCGGCGCGGAGGCGGACGTGCTGCGCGAGGCTCAACTCCTCGTCTCCTACGCGGGCAGCCCCGTCGTCACGCCTGCCCCCGGCGGCGACGGACCCCGGCCCGGCGACCGGGCGCCCGACTGCCACGGGCTCACCGGCGACATCGCCGCCTACCCGGTACGGCTCTTCGACCTGCTGCGCAGCCCGCACCACACACTGCTGCTGTACGCCGACGAGGACTCCCCCGCGCAGGAGCTGCGGGCCTGCGCGACCGCCGCGCGCAGCGCCGCGCGCGGGCGGCTCAACGTCTTCGCGGTCCTCGCGCCCGGCGCGCCCGGCGACGGGCTCGGGGTGCCGCGCGTCCACGACCGCGACGCCGCCTTCCGCCGGGCCTACCGGGCGGTGCCGCCCGAGGCCCTCGTCGTCCGCCCCGACGGCCACCTCTCCGCCCGCTTCCCGTCACCCACTCCGGGGGCGCTCACGGCGCACCTCCACGAGTCCCTGCGGGCGGCTTAGGGGGGCGAACGGGCTGCCGCCCGGGGGCCTCTGCCGGGCCGAGGGCGTCGGCAACCGGGCTGCCACGTGCGGTAGGACGCCGAACGGCCCGCCGTCGGGGCTGATCGCGCAGTTCTCCCCCAGAGCTCCGCCTGGGAGGTACCCCCACGCGCCCCTGGCGGGGCACTCACCCTCACCCGCAGGAGCGGCAACCCGGCTGCCACCTGCGGTAGGACGCCGACCTGCCCGCCGTCGTGGCCGCTCGCGCAGTTCCCCGCGCCCCTGACGGGGCACTCACCCCCACCCGCAGGAGCGGCAACCCGGCTGCCACCTGCGGTAGGACGCCGACCTGCCCGCCGTCGTGGCCGCTCGCGCAGTTCTCCCCCAGAGCTCCGCCTGGGAGGTACCCCCCACGCGCCCCTGATAAGGCGCCCTCACCCGCACAGGCGGCAACCCGGCTGGGTCGCTGTCGGGGGTGGGATGGCGGGGGGTCAGGGGGTGGGGGGGCCGAAGCGGGCCAGGTAGTGCCAGATTTTTTTGAGGGCCTGGGGGTCGTGGGTGCCGGAGGATGCGGCGGTTCCGAGGATGCGGGGGTCGAGGAGGCCGTCGATGGCGATCCGGGTGGCGAGGTCGATGTACTGCGGGCCCCGGTAGGCGGGGTGGCGGCGCAGTTCGGTGAGGGTGAGCCGGAAGCCGCCGTGCCATTCGACGGGGCAGCCCAGGCGCAGTGCCGCGGTCTCGACGGGGGTGCCGCGGTAGCAGGGGTCGAGGACGAGCGCCTCCACGTGCCGGTCCGGGCGGACGGGGCCGTGGACCTGGGCCTCGACGTAGTCGTCGAGGTCGTCCTGCTGGTCGGCGAGGGCCAGGGCGACGAGGGGCATGCGCGCGGCCACGCCGAAGTCGGCGGGCTCGTGGAAGCTGTCGGGGTAGCAGAAGGTGGTCCGTGCCAGTGGCTCGGCGGTGAGCCGGAAGTGGGCGGAGCCGAACCGCGGCGCGGCGCCGGCGGGTTTGCCGCGGAAGTTGAGCGCGCCGTAGACGGGCCGTTCGTGGGCGGGCGCGTCGTCGTACGCCCCGGCGAAGATCCGGCTCTCCCAGCGCCACCGGTCGCCGCCGGGGTGGGCGGTCAGCCCGCCGTTGCTCGTGCCTGTCACGAACTGCGAGCGGTAGACGCCGTCCTCGGCCATCGCGTCGAGGATGGGCCTGCCGCGCACCGTGCGGTCCGGGTGGAAGTTGAGGGTCACCCGCAGCGCGGGGTCCAGCGGCGGGCCGGAGGCCAGCCCGGCGACGTGGCCGAGTGCCCGTTCCTGCGGGGTGAGGGAGACCGCGGAGCTCATCCGCACAGTGTTCCGCCCGGCGGGTGGTCGGCGCACCCGGTTTCCCTAGGGCGTGCCCCGGCCGGTCAGGCGGCGGAGGAGGCCGGGGCGGGGTGCGGGTGCGGCGGCGTGCGAGGCGTGGGGGTGGCGTTTGGCGCGCAGGACGGCGGCCTGGACGCGGAGGCGCTCCGGGTCGAAGCCGGGCGGGGCGTCCGCGCCGCCCACGAGCGCGGCGAGCAGTGCCTCCTGGGCCGCGCCCAGGGCCGCCCGTTCGGCCGCGGTCATGCGGGGCGCCCGCGCGCGACGGCCGCGCGGATCGCGGCGAGTTCGCCCGCGAGTTCGGCGTCGGTCGGGTAGGCGCCGTCGCGTTCGAGGAGGACGCCGGGCAGCCGGGTCCGGCCCGCGAGGTCGGCGAGCAGGTCGAGTACGGGCGCGGGCACGGGGTGGGTGTGGGTGTCGTGCCACACCCCGTCGCGTTCGACGCCCCCGGCGACGTGCACGTACCCCAGGCGTTCCAGCGGCAGTTCCCGCAGGACGCGTTGTGGGTCGATGCCGAGGTTCACCCGGGCGGTGTGCAGGTTGGCGACGTCCACGAGCAGCAGCGCGTCCGTGCGCTCCGCGATCTCGGCGAGGAACTGCCCCTCCGTCAGCTCCTCGCCGGGCCAGGCGAGCAGCGGTGCGATGTTCTCCAGCGCGAGCGGTACGGGCAGGTGGTCCTGCGCGATCCTGACGTTCTCGGCGACGACGGCGACGGTGTCCCGCGTCCGCGGCACCGGGATCAGGTGCCCGGCCTCCCACTGTCCCGCCCGGGTGAAGGCGATGTGCTCGCTGACCAGTGGCGCGTCCAGCGCCTTCGCGCAGGCGGCCAGGTGTGCGAGCCGCGCGGGGTCGGGGCGCTCCGCGCCGCCCAGCGACAGTGAGACGCCGTGCGGCACCACCGGGACCGCGCGCTCCCGCAGCGCCTCCAGGGACGGGAAGAGCCGCCGCGGGTCGAGGTTCTCCGCGATGACCTCGACGAAGTCGACGCCGGGCAGGCGCTCGACGGTGAGGTCGATGGGGCGGCGCCACCCGATGCCGTAGCCCAGTTCGGGGGCCGGGGCGGGCGTCATCCCCCGCACCCGCCGCAGCCTCCCCCGCACCCTCCGCCGCCGCAACCGCCGCCGCTCCCGCCCGAGTCCGTGCCGCAGCCGCTGCCGCCGCCTCCGGAGGAGCCGGTGCTCAGGCCGCCGAAGAGCGCGTCGCGCAGATCGCCGTCCAGGACCGCCCCGGCGCCGATGAGCGCGACGCCCATCACCGCGGCGGGCATCAGCGGGCTGTCGGCGAGCACCGCGGGCTGCCCGGCGTGCGCCGGGGCCGCGGCGGACGGGGCCATGCCGCGGGCCTGCTCCAGCATCCGCTCGGCCGCGGCGGTGCGGCGCGGCGTGGAGCTGCCGACGACGAGCAGGATGATCGCGCTGACCGCCAGTTCCGCCAGCAGCAGGCCCACCGGGTGGTGCCGGTGCACGCCGTAGCCGAGCCGGCCCAGCCCGGCGCAGAAGACCACGAGCATCGGCGCGAGCGCAGCGAGGGCGAGCGACGCGCGCTTGCCCGGGGCCAGCAGCAGCCCGCGCGCGGTGGCGTCCGTGACGACCTGCCAGGCGGCCGCCCGGTCGGCGACCCGGGAGCGGACCTCGGACAGGGTGGCGCCGTGCGGGCCGCCGACCGCCGCGACGACGTCCGCGGCCACGGCGTCGGCGGGCACGGGGGTGCCGCACGGCGTGATCCGGTGGTCGCGCCCGACCCGCAGCCCGCCCCCGGTGACGAGCGCGTGCACGGCGGTGTCCACGACGCGGGTGCGGCCGCCGCTCAGGACGGCGACGGTGTAAGGGTCGGGTGCGGGCGCGACGGTGCTCGGCACCGTCGCACGGAGTCGTTTGCCCTGTGCCGACCGCACGAGGGCGGTGCCGATGCCGGCGAGGACGAACGCCGCCGCGTAGACGGCGAGGAAATGGGGTCCGCTCATTCCTGTCACCTCCACCCGGGGTGACGCCCCCTCAACTCCTCCGGTTCCCGGGCCCGACCCGCGGGGCGCCCCCTCGGCCTTGCGGTGCGTGGATGGTCGCGCGCACGGTACGCGCGAGCCCCTCCGTGCGGCAACGGGCGAGCCGCGGGGCCGCGAAACGCACCTCCCGGGGCAGCCCGGGGCGCCCCCGGCGAGGTCACCGCAAGGTCATGCTCAGGGACGCCCCGTACGTGTGGCGGGTCGTCACCCGCAGCGTCGTGCCGCCCACCCCCGCGCGGGCGGTGATGCCGGGGGACGGGGCGACGGGGCGCAGGGGGCGGCCGGCGAGATGGAGGGTCACCGTGTCCCGGGTGGTGGTGGGGTCGGCGACGGCCACCTCCACCGTCCCGTCGCGCGCCTCGCGCACCAGCACGCAGGCCGCCCCGTCGACGGTGAGGCGTCCGGTCCGGTGCCGGCCCGGTGTGAAGGTGTTGACGCCGAGCAGGCCGAGTCCGGCGTGGCGTACGGCCTGGACGGCGGTGGTGTTGGCGAGCACCGAGACGGGCCCGCCCGCGGCGTACGCGCGCAGCCGGGACTCGCTCGCGCCGGGGAGGACGGCGTACGCGAACGCCGTGTGCGGGGCGCCCGCGGCCTGGTGGAAGGCGAGGGTGAAGACCTGCCTGGTGACGGCCGTGTCGGGGTTGGTCAGCCGCACGGTGCGGCGGCTGCGGGTGACGGTGTCGAGTCCCACCGTGGCGTCGGGCCGGTGCGGGCCGAGGAGGGCGTAGCCGACCGCGGTGCCCTGCGTGGTGTCGGCGTACCGCAGCCACGCCAGCCTCGCGGTGCCGGGCCCGGTGACGGGGGCGCCGTCGCGGGTGCGGCCGGTGAGGGCGATCGCGGCGGACGCCCCGGCGATGCGCGCGTCGGCGGTCGTGGTGACGGCGCGCCCGGCGGAGTCGCCGACCCCGGCGGAGAGCACCACGATCTCGTCGTCGAGCATGAACCAGGACCTGGTGGCGTCGGCGGCGCGGTAGGCGGTGAAGCCGGCGGGGAGCAGGCCCGCCTGGGCGGCGGTCCAGGCCGCGTCGGGCGCGTAGACCATGGCGGCGCTGCCGTAGGGGCCGAGGGCGGCGCCGCCGGAGTGCGTGTTGGTGCCGCGCGGGAAGTAGACGTAGGTGTTCTGGGACTCCGAGGAGGAGGTGAATCCGGCGGCGGGGTTGTCGTACCACTGGGTGCCGTACAGCTCGGGGACGCTGAGCCGGGGTTCGTCGGGGGCGGTGACGCCGGCGAGCCGGTCGGGCGGCACGGTGGTGAAGTAGTCGACGCCGAAGGCCGCGGTCTGGTCCTGCCCGGCGAGGTAGAGGTAGTGGGCGCCGGCGCCCTGGTGCCAGGGCAGCAGGTTCTCGCCGCTCATGTACTCGTAGCCGCTGATGCGCGCGGAGCTGCGGGCGAGCACGAAGGTCCAGCCGGGGCGGCGGTGGACGCTGCGGTCCATGGCGGGGTAGGCGCTGTGCAGCGCGGCGGGGTTGATGTCGCGTGCGGGCACGCCGGGGTCGGCGAGGATCGCGGCGTAGGCGGCGACGCTGACCGGGGAGACGAAGCCGGCCGGGTCGGGCGCCGCCCGGGTGACCTGCCGCAGGTGCTTGACGTACGAGGCGAGGGCGGTGGCGCGCTCGCCGGTGGCGTGGCCGGACAGGTCGGTGACGGCCTCGATGACGGGGGCGGTGTCGGCGTATCCGGTGCCGGTCCGGGAGACGGCGCGGCCCTTGACCGCCTCGGTCATCCAGCCTTCGACGATCAGCGGCGCGAAGCTGTCGGCGACCCATCCGGCGGCGATGTCGGCGAGGCCGCCGCCGTCGGGGGCGTAGCCGGTGCCGTCGGGGGCGTAACCGGTGCCGTCGAGGAGTTTGACGGTCTGCGTGACGCGGGTGAGCAGCCCGGTGCCGTAGGAGCCGGTGTAGGCGACGGAGGAGTGCTGGAGGAAGGAGCCGTCCGCGTAGAAGCCGTCGGTGACGCCGTGCCGGAGCGCGTACGGGTCGACGGTGGCGTAGACGGTGAGCTGGTCGGTGACGGCCTTGGTGATGCGGGCGGCGTCGCCGAGCGCGGCGCCCTGCAGGACGCGGTTGGTGGTGATGTCGGCGAGGTTGGCGCCGGTGTGAAAGCGCGAGTCGAGGTCGACGTCACCGTTCTTGCCGTTGCGCAGGTACGCGTCCATCGCGGCGACATAGGTGGCGGTCAGCGCGGGCGCGGTGGCGGCGAGGGTGTCGCCGAGCAGCACCAGAGTGCGGCTGGCGTAGGTGGAGATGCCGATCTCCCAGGTGAACCAGTTGCCGTAGTAGCCGGCCGACTGGTCGCCGTAGTAGTGGTCGTAGAGCCAGGTCAGGCCGTCGATGACGCGTTGCTGCACGGCGGCGTCGGCCAGCAGCGCGGAGCCGGGGGCACGGGTGGCGACGGCGATCTCGTAGAGGTACTGGAAGGAGGTGCTCAGATGCGGGTCGCTGGTGCCGAGGTCCACGCCGTGGAAGAGCTCGCCGCTGCCCGCGGCGTCCATGGCGGCGAGGTGCGAGGTGGCGGCGGACTGGATCGCGGCGAGCTTGCCGGCCACCTCGGGGCGGGCGTTGGAGTCCGCGGTGCCGCAGAAGACGGCGGTGGCGTTGGCGACGACGCGGGCGGCGTCGTCCGGGTCGGCGGCGGACGCGGCGGGTATCCGCCCGGCCAGGGCCAGCAGCGCCCCGGCGGGGAGCGTCGAGAGCAGGGTACGGCGGGACATCTGCACGGCGGACGCTCCAGCGGTCGGCGGACAGCGGTGGCGCCGCGGCAGGCCGGGCGCCTCCCGCATTCAAGCAACCGTGGCCCCGGCTGTCACGGGGTGCGACACACGTCCCGCGCATCCGCCCTGCCCCGCGACCAGCACACCGACCGGGCGCGCGGCCCGCGGCGGTGCCCCGGGGGCGGCTCACGGCACCACGATCACCGGCCAGCGGCGGGTTCTGACGAGGCGGACGCCCGGCGAGCCGAACAGCCGGTGGCGCAGTCCGCGGGACGTGCCGATGACGACGGTGTCGGCGCGCAGCTCGTCCGCCGTCGTCGCCAGGCCCGCGGCGACGCTCGCCGACCGCAGCAGCTGGAACTCCCAGCGGGGCGCGGGCAATCCGGGGGCGGGTCCGAGGCCGAGGGCGATGCGGTCGCGCAGGTGCGCGGCGAGCGCGACGTCGTCGGTGGCGAGCATCCAGGCCACGCCGCCGAACATCGCGGATGCGTGCTGCGGCAGTACGTGGACGAGCACGAGCAGCGCGTCCTGGCGGCGGGCCAGGCCGACGGCGTAGGCGACGGCGCGCCAGGAGGAGTCGGAGTCGTCCACGCCCACGACGACCACCCGGCCGCCGCCCCGCGGGGCGGCGGCCTGTTCGGATCCCACGGCCTCGCGCCGTGTTCGCCGCTACGCGGCCGGCCCGTCGGCGCCGCCCGCCCCGGTGGTCGCCTCGTCGGCGCCGGGCTCCGGCTCGTCGCGCTTCTCGAAGGCCGCTCCGGTGGTCCGCAGCGGGACCTCCTTGAGCAGGGTGGACAGCAGCATCGCGATCACCAGGACGCCGCCGCAGGCCAGGAAGGCGACGTTCATGGCGTCGGTGAAGCCCACCTTGAAGGGGTGGCCGAGCACCGGGTCGAAGTGGTTCAGGAACGACGTGTCGTTGAGGCGGTCGGAGCCGCCGCTGGTCAGCGTCTTGAGCTGGTCGGGGTGCGCGGCCGCGGCCTGCTGGAAGTCGTGCGTGCCGCGGGCGGCGGCGAAGGCGGAGCTGATCTTGCCGGGGACGACCGAGTAGACGATGGACAGGAAGACGGCGACGCCGAGGGTGCCGCCCATCTGCCGGAAGAACGTCGTCGAGGACGTCGCCACGCCGATGTCCTGCGGCGGGACGGCGTTCTGCATGGCCAGCACGATGGTCTGGAAGTTCAGGCCGAGGCCCGCGCCGATCAGGAACATCGCCCCGTCCGCGTACAGCAGGCTGCTGTCGGCGTCGATCTGCCAGAGCATCAGCATGCCCGCGACGAGCAGGGCGCAGCCGATGACGGGGAAGATCTTGTAGCGGCCGGTGCGCGAGGTGATGATGCCGGAGACGGCCGAGAAGACCATGATGCCCAGCACCAGCGGCAGCATCAGCAGACCGGCCTTGGTGGGCGAGTTGCCCTTGACCAGCTGGAGGTAGAACGGGATCAGGGTGATGCCGCCGAACATCCCGATGCCGATGATCGCGGACTGGGCGGAGCCCAGCGCGAAGACGCCGTTGCGGAAGAGCCGCAGCGGCAGCAGCGCCTCCTCGCCCGCGCGGCGCTCGGCGAGCAGGAAGCAGACCACGCCGACGGCGCCGATGACGTAGCAGCCGAGCGAACGGCCGCTGCCCCAGCCCCACTCGCGGCCCTGCTCGGCGACGATCAGCAGCGGCACCAGCGCGACGACGAGGGCGGTGGCGCCGAAGGAGTCGACCTTGTGCGGGCGCTTGTCCTGCTTGATGTGCAGCACCTTGGCGACGACGACGAGCGCGGCGATCCCGATCGGCACGTTGACCAGGAAGATCCAGCGCCAGCCGTCGATGCCGAGCAGCGAGTCCTGGCCGGCGAGGGAGCCGCCGATGACGGGTCCGAGCACGCTGGAGGTGCCGAAGACCGCCATGAAGTAGCCCTGGTACTTGGCGCGTTCGCGCGGCGGGATGATGTCGCCGATGATCGCGAAGGCCAGCGAGAACAGACCGCCCGCGCCGATGCCCTGGAAGGCCCGGAAGGCCGCGAGCATGTACATGGACGTGGAGAGCATGCACAGCGCGGAGCCGACGATGAAGACGGATATCGCGAAGAGGAAGAACGGCTTGCGGCCGTACTGGTCGGACAGCTTGCCGTAGAGCGGGGTGGCGATGGTGGAGGTGATGAGGAAGGCGGTGGTCACCCAGGCCTGCGCGGTCAGCCCGTTGAGGCTCTCACCGATCTTGTAGATGGCGGTGGAGACCACCGTCTGGTCGAGTGCGGCGAGGAACATCGCCAGCAGCAGGCCCGACAGGATGATCATGATCTGCCGGTGCGAGTAGCCTGTCGGAGGTGCGGCCGTACCGGTCTGCGCGGCATCTGCTTGGGCGCTCATAGGGTCTCTCTCTCCAGATCCTGCTTGCCCTGGGCAACGATACTGCCGTGCGGCCGAAGCTTCGAACGCACGGGCGTCAATACCCGTTATGCGGCCCGTTGTTGCGCATGATGCCGGTTATGATCAGCCTGACGTACTCCGCCGCCTTCATCACGTTCTTCTCCGTGATCGGGCCGCCCAAGGTCCTGCTCGCCTTCGCCGGGCTCGCCCAGCACCACCCGCGGCGGGATCTGCGCGTCATCGCGCTGGTGTCGTCCGCGGGCGCGGTGCTGATCGGCGTGGCCACCGGCCTGTCGTCGCCGTGGCTGCTGGAGCTGTTCCACATCTCGACGCCCGCGCTGGCGCTGGCCGGCGGGATCATCTTCTTCCTCTACGCGGTCGGCCTGGTCCTCGGACTGCACACGGTGCCCGAGGGGCCGGGCGACGACGGGCCGGACCTGACCAGCGGGCTGCGGCAGCTGCTGATGCCGTACGTGGTCAGCCCGCTGGCGATGACGGGTCTGCTCATCGAGACCGCCGAGCGCACCGACTGGGGCTGGCGCGGCACCGTGGTCGCGGCGTTCATCACCGTCATCGCGGTGGACCTGGCGTGCGTGCTGCTGCTCGGGCCGCTGCTCCAGCGCACCCACCACACCGTCGTCGAGCTGGTGGCCCGGCTGCTCGGGCTGCTGCTGGCCGCCGTCGGCGTCGATCTCGTCCTCGACGGCCTGCTCGACCTGGGCGTCAGCGCGCTGGGGCACCGCTCCTGACGGCGCGCCGGCCCGTGCGCGGCGGCCGTACGGGAGCGCCGCCCCGGTCAGGTCCGGGGCATCTTAAGCCCGCCGCCCGCATGTACCGCAGGAAAATGCCAGAACTCCCCGGAACGGGCGGCACTGTGCGTAACGTGCTCGTCACCGCCGGACAGGCGGTCGCGCGGCAGCGTGCGTCGAGGGGAGTCGTGTGTCCGGGATCGACGAGTGCCTGCTGCGGGCGATGGCGCTGCCGGGCGCGCGCGGCGCCGCCCTGGTGGAGTGGATCAGCGGGCTGGCGCTCGGGGTGATCGGCGAGGCGGCGGCGGGCGACCACGAGACCGTCGCGGCCGAGACCGCCGCCTACGCGCGGGCCACCGCGGAGCACCCGGTCTTCACCGCGGGCGACACCGGCCCCGGCCCCGCCGCCGAGGAGGCGGTGGTGCTCACCCGCACCGGCTACCACCTCATCCGCTTCCTCGACGCCCCGTACGAGGGCGGGGTCTTCCTCTACGTCTGGCTCGACCGGACGCAGGCCAACCTGGCGCTCGCGCTGCGCAGGATGCGGGAGCTCGCCGGGGAGCTGGTCGTGGCATGACGGCCCGCGGTGCGGGCGGCGGCGGGGACGCGGGCCACTCCCCCATGCTCGCCCGGCTCGCCGGACAGCGCGCGACCGGCGTGCTGTTACGCGACACCGGCGCGCTCTACCTCGCCGACGGCGCGGTGGTGCACGCCGAGAGCCCGGCGGCGCCCGGCATCGAGGTGCTGCTCACCGCGGGCGGTCGGCTCGGCCCGGAGGCCTGGCGGGAGGCGGTGGCCGAGGCCGGGGCGGAGGGCGCGGTGGGACGGCGGCTGGTCGAACGCGGCCGGATCGCGGCGGGCGAGCTGGAGATCAGCCGGCTCGGCGCGCTGCACGACGCGGCCTGGTTCGTCCTCGGACCGGCCGCGGGCCCGACCCGCTTCCGGCACGGGGTACGGCACTGGTTCGGCGCGCCCGGCGGGCTGCCGGTGGCCGCGGTGGAGGCCGAGTTACGGCGGCGGCACCGGCTGCTGGAGCGGCTGTGGCCGCACCCGGAGCTGGACGCGGCGCCCGTGGTGCCCGCGCCCGCGGCCCGCGCGGAAGGCGCCCGCCCGCCGTACCTGCCGCGCGGTCGGGCCGCGGTGCTGGACCTCGCCGACGGGGTGCGGACCCCGTCGGCCATCGCGGCGCTGCTGGGGCGGCCCGCCTTCCACGCGCTGGTGGAGATCCGCCGGCTGGCCGCGCTCGGCCTGGTGGAGACGCCCCGCGCGGGAAGCCGGCCGCCCGGCCGGGCGCCCGCGTGGGTGCACAGCATCGGCGACACCCCGGACGCGGCGCTGCTGCGCCGGCTGCTGGTCGCCCTGGAGCGGATGTGAGGGGGGCGCGGTGGTGAAGCGCGTGCTGCAGCGGCGTGCCCTGCGTGCCGAGAGGAGAAGGTCGATGGCCCAGGAAGCCGCGATACGTACCGAGTTGGAAGGCCTGCGGGCCCGGTTGCCGGACCTGACCGGCGCGGTCGCCGCGACCGTCGACGGCCTGCTGCTCGCCGCCGACGCGCCCGGCAGGCACGCCGAGGGCTTCGCGGCCCTGAGCGCCGCCGCCCTCGGCGTGGGGCTGCGGCTGACCGACGCGGCGGGCCAGGAGTCCTTCCGCGAACTGGTGATCCGCAGCGGCGACGGCTGCGTCGCCCTCTACCCGGCCGGACGCGACGCCGTGCTGCTGCTCCTGGCCGGGACACACACCAACGTCGGCCGGCTGCACCTGGAGGCCCGCCGCAGCGGCGCCCGGGTGGCCGCGCTGCTGGACGGCGCCGCGGCACCGGCCGACGGCGGCGGCGCGCCGTGACCGGCGAGCAGCGGCCGCGGGCGGCGCGCGGGAGCCGGGCCGCCCGGCCGCGCGCCCGGGAAGGCCGCGCGGGGGCCGCCGCGCCGCCGGGCAAGCCCCCGGAACCGAAGACCCCCCACCCACCGCAAGCACCTGACACACCGTCGAAGGGAAGCAGGAAGATCATGGCCAACACCGAAACCGCCCTCAAGGACGCGATGACCTCGATCGAGGGCGTCATAGGCGTGGCGCTCGTCGACTACACCAGCGGCATGGCGCTGGGCACGCTCGGCGGCGGCAAGGACCTCGACCTGAGCGTCGCGGCGGCGGGCAACACCGACGTGGTACGCGCCAAGGCCCGCACCATGGAGATGCTCGGCCTCAAGGACGAGATCGAGGACATCCTCATCACCCTGGGCTCGCAGTACCACCTGATCCGGCTGCTGCACGGCCGCGGCAAGTCCGGGCTGTTCCTCTACCTGGCGCTGGACCGCGGCCGGGCGAACCTTGCGATGGCCCGGCACCAGCTCAAGTCCATCGAGAACGACCTGGAGGTGTGAGCCGGGCCCATCACGCCCCGCCGCCCGTCCCCCGCCTCCCCGTCTCCCGTCCCGCCGGGCGCGCCGTTGCTCGCTTCGGGTGACCTGCCGCCGCAGCGACCTGCGGCGGCGGGCCCGGCGTGGTGTGCTGGGGCCGACAGCGCGGCGGCGACCGCGACGACGTGAGGCGGGAGCGGACGTGGGCGTCGCGCCGGCGGGTCCGGGAGCGGACCGGGACGCGGAGACGGGTGCGGGGACGGGCCAGGACGCGCGAACGGGAACGGGAACAGGCCGGGACGCGGAGGCGGGCAACGGGCCCGGCGCCGGGCGGCTGTGCCTGGTGACGGGCGCGACCGGCTACATCGGCGGCCGGCTGGTCCCCGAACTGCTGGCCGCGGGCTACCGGGTGCGCTGCCTGGCCCGCACGCCGGTCAAGCTGCGTGACCAGCCGTGGGCGGACCGCGCCGAGGTGGTCGCCGGGGACGTGACGGACGAGGCGTCGGTCGCGGCCGCGATGGCGGGCGCCGACGTCGCGTACTACCTGGTGCACTCGCTCGGCACCGGGCGGGACTTCGAGGCGACCGACCGCCGGGCGGCCCGGATCTTCGGCGAGCGGGCGCGGGCGGCCGGGGTACGGCGCGTCGTCTACCTCGGCGGGCTCACCCCGAGCGGGGTGCCGCGCGCCGAGCTGTCACCGCACTTGCGCTCGCGCGCCGAGGTCGGCGACGTACTGCTGGCCTCGGGGGTGCCGACGACGGTGCTGCGGGCGGCGGTCATCATCGGCTCGGGCTCGGCGTCGTTCGAGATGCTGCGCTACCTCACCGAGCGGCTGCCGGTGATGGTCACCCCGAGCTGGGTGCGCACCCGGCTGCAGCCGGTGGCGGTACGGGACGTGCTGCGGCTGCTCGTCGGCAGCGCCGCGATGCCCGCGGACGTCAGCCGGGGTTTCGACGTGGGCGGTCCCGACGTGCTCAGCTACCGGGACCTGATGCGGCGCTACGCGGCGGTCGCGGGCCTGCCCAAGCGGCTGATCCTGCCCGTTCCGGTGCTCACCCCGCGGCTGTCCGGCCTGTGGATCGGCCTGGTCACCCCCGTCCCGGCGGGGGTGGCGCGGCCGCTGGCGGAGTCGCTGCGGCACGAGGTGGTCTGCCACGAGCACGACATCAGGACCTACGTCCCGGACCCGCCGGACGGCCCGGTCGGGGTGGACCGCGCGCTGACCCTGGCGCTGCGCCGGGTGCGCGAGGCGCAGGTGGACACCCGCTGGTCGTCGGCGGCCGTTCCCGGCGCGCCCAGCGACCCGCTGCCGACGGATCCGGACTGGGCGGGCGGCAGCCTCTACACCGACCGGCGGCAGGCGCCGGTCGACGCGAGTCCGGAAGCGCTGTGGCGGGTGATCGAGGGCATCGGCGGCGAGCACGGCTGGTACTCGCTCGGTGTGGCGTGGGCGGTGCGCGGGCTGGTCGACCGGCTGTTCGGCGGGGTCGGGCTGCGGCGCGGGCGGCGGGACGCGCACCGGCTGCGGGTCGGCGACTCGCTGGACTTCTGGCGGGTCGAGGAGATCGAGCGCGGGCGGCTGCTGCGGCTGCGGGCCGAGATGCGGCTGCCGGGCCTGGCGTGGCTGGAGATGTCCGCCGACCGGGACGCCGAGGGGCGCACCCGCTACCGGCAGCGGGCCGTGTTCCTGCCCCGCGGGCTGCTGGGCCACGCGTACTGGTGGGGGGTCGCACCCTTCCACGCCGCCGTGTTCGGCGGCATGGCACGCAACATCGCGCGGGCGGCGGAGCGTTCGGCCGCGCAGGAGAAGGCGGGAGGCGGGGACGGATGAGGCGCGCGGTGGTGCTCTTCACGGGTGATCTGCGGCTGCATGACCATCCGCCGCTGCGGGCGGCGCTGGCGGCGGCCGACGAGGTGGTGCCGCTGTTCGTGCGGGACCCGGCGGTGGAGCGGGCCGGTTTCGCGGTCCCGCACCGGACGGCCTTCCTCGCGGCGTGCCTGGCCGATCTGGACGCGGGGCTGCGCGAGCGCGGCGGGCGGCTGGTGCTGCGCGAGGGCGACCCGGCGCACGAGGTGTGCGCGGTGGCCGCCGAGTGCGACGCGGCGGAGGTGCACCTGGCGGCGGCCGACAGCGGTTTCGGGCAGCGCCGGGAGGACCGGCTGCGGCGGGCGCTGGCGGCGGACGGGCGCCGGCTGCACGTGCACGACACGGTCGTCACCGCGGTGCCGCCGGGTGCGCTGACCCCGCAGAGCTCGGACCACTTCGCCGTCTTCACCCCCTACTTCCGGCACTGGTCCGGCTACCGGCTGCGGGAGACGCTGCCCGCGCCGCGCCGGGTGCCGGTGCCGGAGGAGGTGGGCTCGGCGGCGCTGCCCGAGGTGCCCGCGGGCCCGGCGGAGGGCGGTGAGCGGGCGGCCCGGCGGCGGCTGACGGGATGGCTGCGCGGCGGGCTGACGGACTACGCGACCGGGCAGGACGACCTGGCGGGCGACCGCACCTCGCGGCTGTCGCCGCATCTGCACTTCGGGACGCTGTCGGCGGTCGAGACGGTGCACCGGGCGCGGGCGGCGGGAGGTCCGGGCGCGGACGCGTTCGTCCGGCAGCTGTGCTGGCGGGACTTCAACCGGCAGCTGCTCGCCGTCCGCCCGCAGGTGTCGGCGGCCGACTACCGCACCCGGAACGACCGGTGGCGTACCGGCCGGGCGGCCGAGGCGGACGCGCAGGCCTGGCGGGAGGGCGCGACCGGCTATCCGGTGGTGGACGCCGGGATGCGCCAGCTGCGCGCGGAGGGCTGGATGCACAACCGGGCGCGGCTGCTGGTCGCGAGCTTCCTGACGAAGACGCTGTACGTGGACTGGCGGGTGGGCGCGGCGCACTTCCTGGATCTGCTGGTGGACGGCGACGTGGCCAACAACCAGCTCAACTGGCAGTGGGTGGCGGGCACGGGTACGGACTCCCGGCCGAACCGGGTCCTCAACCCGCTGCTCCAGGCCCGCCGTTACGACCCGGACGGCGGCTACGTCCGCCGCTGGGTGCCGGAGCTGGCCGCGGTGGACGGGCCGGCGGTGCACGAGCCCTGGAAACTTCCGGCCGCCGACCGCAAGGGGTATCCGGAGCGGCTGGTCGAGCTGCCGGACGGTCTGGCCCGCTTCCGGCAGGCCCGCGGCCTGGACTGAGCGGGCGGCGGGACGTACCGGCGCGGGGACCGGCGGAAAAGGGGTGTGTCCGGGATATTGACCGGCCGGGGAGCAGGCCATAAGTTGCGTCCGCAAGTTGCGTGATCGACTTCGAAACATTCGGAGAGACGTTCCGCCCGCGCACCGCCGTTCCGCCTGCCCGAAGGACCCCCATGAGGAGAATGACCCGCGCCGTCGTGACCGGCGCGGTCGCCGCGGTCACGGCCGGCGTGCTGGCCGTCGCCCTGCCGCACCTGGTGTCCGGGTCGGGCGACGACGCCGGGGGGTCACGGGCAGCCACCGCGGCCGGGCCGCCGCTGCGGGTCCTGGCGCAGCAGGCGGGCATCCGCGTCGGTACGGCCGTCGACGCCGACGCGCTGGCGGACGAGCCGGACTACGCGGCCAGGGTCGGCAGCGAGTTCTCCTCGGTCACACCGGAGAACGTGATGAAGTGGGAGGCCGTCGAGCCGTCCCGGGGCAGCTACGACTACAGCCGCGCCGACGCGCTGGTGGCGTACGCCGAGGCGCACGGGCAGCTGGTCCGCGGGCACGCGCTGGTCTGGTACCAGCAGCTCCCCTCCTGGCTGAGCCACGGGGACTTCGGCGCCGACGAGCTGCGCCGGATCCTGCACGACCACATCACCGGCGAGGTCACCCACTTCAAGGGCCGGATCTGGCAGTGGGACGTCGTCAACGAGGCCTTCGCGGACGACGGCTCCTACCGCAGCGACATGTGGCTGCAAAAGCTCGGCCCCGGCTACATCGAGGACGCCTTCACCTGGGCCCACGAGGCGGACCCGAAGGCCGAGCTCTTCATCAACGACTACGGCATCGAGAGCGCGGGCCCCAAGAGCGACGCCCTCCACGACCTGGTCGCCAGGCTCCGGGCGAAGGGCGTCCCGGTACAGGGCGTCGGCTTCCAGGGCCACCTCGACACCCGCTACCCGGCGCCGCAGGACCTCGCGGCGACCATGGGGCGCTTCGACGCGCTCGGCGTCCGGACCGCGATCACCGAGGCCGACGTGCGCATCCCGCTGCCCGCCGACAGCGGCAAGAGGGAGGCGCAGCAGCGGGCGTACCAGGTGCTGCTGGACGGCTGCCTGCGGACCGCGCACTGCACCGGCTTCACGGTGTGGGGCTTCACCGACAAGCACTCGTGGGTGCCCGACTCCTTCCGGGGCGAGGGCGACGCGACGATCCTGGACGACCACTACCGCCCGAAGAGCGCCTACACCGCCCTCGCGGCCGGCCTGCGGCAGGCCCGCCGCTGACCGCGCTCCCCGCCAGGACCGGGCCGGCGGCTCGGACCGGTCCTGGCGGGGTCCCGACCGGCCCGGCGCGAGCCGGTTCCCCCGGACGGCGCAGGGCGGGGACCGCCCGGTTGCGGGCCCTGCGGGCTCGGCCTTGACTCGTCGTGACATCCGGTGGCGGCGAGAGGAGAAGCGCGATGCTGTCGGCGCGCAGCCTTTTCACGGAGATCCTCGACAACGACGAGTCCTTCCGGCTCTTCTGCTCCATCGCGGCGAGCGGGGAGTCGCAGGGCGGCTGGGAGAACGGCCGGATCGCGGTCCTGGTGCCGCCCGCGCTCGCGGAGCTGGCCCCGAAGATCGCCCGGCACGGCGCCGACGAGGAGAAGCACGGCCGGATCTTCAACGGCCTGCTGCACGGCCGCCACCTGGATCCGGCGCCGGTGCCCGCCGACACCGACTACACGATGCTGCTGGAGCGGTCCGGCATCGGGCTCGCGCACTCCCGGCTGAAGGCCGACGAGGCGCTGAGCGAGCAGGACGTCATCACCTACCTGGCGCACAGCCGGGTGACCGAGCAGCGCGCCTCGGAGCAGATGGCGCTGCTGGTCAAGCTGTTCGGCACGCACCCGGAGATCGGCCGCGCGGTGCGGCAGATCGCCCGTGACGAGGACAACCACCTCGCCTACTGCCACGAGGAGCTGCTGCGGCTGGCCGGGGAGGGCCACGGACGGCTGATCCAGCGGACGCTGCGCGAGTGCGCGATGGCCGAGATCGCGATCTACCGGGACGTCAGTGTCGCGGTGATGACGCACATGGGCCAGATCCTGCGCTGGTCGGCGGCGAAGTCCGCGCTGCTGCGGGCGGGCATCCACGCGGTGTACAGCTACGAGCGGCTGGCCGGCTGGCGCCGGATGACGAGCCTGTCCATGCCGGAGCCGCGGCTGCGCAACGCGCTGGGCGGCGGGCCGGTCGCGGCCGAGGCGACCACCTGAGACCCGCCCGCCCGTAGCGTCAGCGGGCGCCCGTCAGCTCGCGGACGGCGTCGGCGAGCGGCCCCGGCTGGTCCAGCGGCAGCAGGGTGCGGCTGTCGGGGACGACGACCAGCCGGGCCCGCGGGATCTCCGCGGCGAGCCGGCGGCCGTGCTCGGGCGGCATGACGCGGTCGCCCTCGGCCCACACCACGAGTGCGGGCCGGTCGAGGCCGGGCAGCGCGGCGGCGGCGCGCACCAGGGCCTGCCGGTCGGCGGCGATGCCGCGCAGCACCGCGATCGCGTCCCGCCGCACGTCGGCGTCGGCCAGCAGGGCGCGGACCCAGCGGGCGGTGGCGGCGTCGCCGCGCCGGGTGAGCTGCCCGAAGGCGACGGGCAGCCGGCGCATCGGCCGCAGCCGCATCTGCTGCATGAACAGCCCGAAGAGGGCGGGCGGCAGCTTGCCGGTGAGGACCACGGTGCGGCCGGTGAGGCCGGGCGGGAAGTTGTCGTAGGCGTCGCAGGAGGCGAGGACCACCGCGCCGACCCGTTCGATCGCGGCCGCCGCGTCCGCGGATCCCGCGGCGGCCTCGGCGACGAGCAGCTGGATCAGCGCGCCCCCGGTGTCGTTGCCGACGAGGGTGACGTCGTGCAGGTCGAGGCGGACCAGGAACTCGCCCACGAGCCGGGCCAGTCCGGTGGGCGACAGGTCCGCGCCGGCGCGTGCGGGGCGGGTGTGGGCGCCCATCGGCAGCGTCGGCACGAGCACCCGGTGGCCGGTGCGCAGCCGCTCGGTGACCTCGTCCCACAGCGTGCCGTCCATGAGCAGGCCGTGCAGCAGGACGACGGTGGGGCCCGTGCCACCGGTGTCGCGGTAGTCGACCTGACCGGCGGTCAGTTCGACGGTGCGGGTGGTCGGGGAGGTCTCGGTAGTCATCGGCATCGGCTCCTCGCGGTGGTGCGCCGGCGCATGCTCCCAGCTACGTATACATCGTAAACTATACACCGTACACAATGCATCTGACACGCCGGTGGTTTCCAAACTGGTGCCGTCCCCGCTCTTGCCCTCACCTACGGCGCTCATTAGTTTGTTCGCTGAACTGACGAACAAACACTTTGTGCCCGTTCCGGCACGGACAGTTCATCTCTCGCGCACACTTCCCCCTTCCCTAGGTGGCGATGTGAGTTCTCCTCTGCTCCGAATGCGGGGAATCACCAAGGAATTTCCCGGCGCCAAGGCGCTGGACGGTGTCGATCTGGAGGTACGGGCCGGTGAGGTGCACTGCCTGCTCGGCCAGAACGGCGCCGGCAAGTCGACCCTCATCAAGGTGCTGGCCGGCGCGCACCAGCCGGACGGCGGCGATCTGGCCTGGGACGGCGAGCCCGTCACGCTGCCCAGCCCGACCGCCGCCATGCGGCACGGCATCGCGACGATCTACCAGGAACTCGACCTGGTGGACGGCCTGTCGGTGGCCGACAACATCTTCCTGGGCCACGAGCGGGCCCGCTTCGGCGTCACCCGCCGCGGCGAGACCGCCGGTGCGGCCCGCGTCCTGCTGCGCTCCCTCGGCCACCCGGAGATCTCCCCCGGCACCGAGGTCGGCAGCCTGTCCCCCGCACAGCAGCAGATCGTCAGCATGGCGCGGGCGCTGTCCCACGACACCCGGCTGATCGTGATGGACGAACCGTCCGCGGTGCTCACCCAGGACGAGGTCGGCAACCTCTTCCGGGTCATCCGCGACCTGACCGCCAGGGGCGTCGCCGTCCTCTACATCTCGCACCGGATGGGCGAGATCCGCACCATCGGCCACCGGGTGACCGTCCTCAAGGACGGCCGCACGGTCGCCGCCGGGCTCCCCGCGGACACCCCGACCGCCCGGCTGGTGGCGCTGATGACCGGCCGGGAGGCGTCGTACGCCTTCCCCGACCGGCCCGAAGTCCCGGCCGGGCAGCGGTCCGAGCTGCTGCGGGTCGAGCACCTGACGCTGCCGGGCAGCTTCGAGGACGTCAGCTTCACCGTGCACGCCGGCGAGATCGTCGGACTGGTGGGGCTGGTCGGCTCGGGCCGCTCGGAGATCCTGCACGCGGTGTACGGCGCGTCCCGCCCGTCGTCCGGCACCGTCCGGGTGGACGGCGCGGTGCTGCCGCCGGGCCGGGTCACCGCGGCGGTGCGGGCCGGGCTGGGGCTCGCACCCGAGGAACGCAAAGGTCAGGCGCTCTTCCTGCACGACAGCGTCGTCCGCAACGTCAGCATCTCCTCGCTCGGGCGCTTCGCGCGCTTCGGCTGGCTGGACCGGCGCCGGGAGCGGGCGGCCGCCGCCGAGCGCGTCGCCGCCCTCGACCTGCGCCCGGCCGACCCGTCGCGGGCGGTCGGCACGCTGTCCGGCGGCAACCAGCAGAAGGCGGTGCTGGCCCGCTGGCTGCTGCGCGGCTGCCGGGTGCTGCTGCTGGACGAGCCGACCCGCGGGGTGGACGTCGGCGCCCGCGCCGAGCTGTACGCGCTGGTCCGCGAACTGGCGGACTCCGGGGTCGCGGTGCTGTTCGTGTCCAGCGAGGTGCCCGAGGTGCTGGGGCTCGCCGACCGGGCGCTGGTGCTGCGCGAGGGCCGGATCGTCCACGAGGCCCCCGCCGCCTCGCTCAAGGAATCCCATGTACTCGACCTGGTGATGGAGGAGAGCCGCCCATGAGCGACCAGACCACCCCGAGACCCGTGCCGGACGCGTCCCCGCCGTCCGGGTCCGGCGCAGCGGTCACCGGCCCGCCGTCGCCGGTGAAGCCCGCGCCGGGAAAGCCCACGGCGTCCGGGGGCGCGGCGCGGTGGGCACGGCTGCTGCCGCTGAGCCAGATGCACAGCCTCGGCCTCGTGGTGGTGCTGCTGCTGCTCGGCGTGGTCGGCACCGCGACCTCGGGGACCTTCCTGACGAGCAACAACATCCTCAACATCCTCACCAGCGCGGCCGTCATCGGGGTCATCACGGTGGGCCAGACCTTCGTCATCATCGGCGGCGGCATCGACCTGTCGGTCGGCGCGATCGTGGCCGTGGCGTCGGTGTGGTGCACCACGGTGGCGACCCAGTCGCACGGGCTGGCCGGCATGCTCTTCACCGCGGTCGTCGTCGGCGCGGTGGTGGGGCTGCTCAACGGCTTCCTGATCGCGTACGGCAAGATCGTCGCCTTCATCACCACGCTGGCGATGATGGCCTCGGCCCGCGGTGTCGCCGAGCGGATCTCCGACCGGCAGTCGCAGGTGGTGACGGTGGACTCGTTCAACCGGATCGCCACAAACAAGTTCCTCGGCGTCCCGCTGCTGGTCTACCTGATGGCCGCGATCGTGGTGGCCGGCTGGCTGCTGCTGAACCGCACGACCTTCGGCCGCCGTACCTTCGCCGTCGGCGGCAACCCGGAGGCCGCCCGGCTCGCCGGGATCGCGGTACGCCGCCACACCATGCTGCTCTACCTGCTGTCCGGGGTGTGCTGCGGTGTCGCCGCGGTCATGCTCACCGCCCGCACCACCAGCGGCGCCAGCAACCTCGGCAACCTCTACGAGCTGGACTCCATCGCCGCGGTGATCATCGGCGGCACCCTGCTGGCCGGCGGGCGCGGCTCGCTGATCGGGTCGATCCTCGGCGTCCTGGTCTTCACCACGATCACCAACATCTTCGTGCTGAACAACCTCACGACGGACACCCAGGAGATCGCCAAGGGGCTCATCATCATCGGCGCCGTGCTGCTCCAGCGCACCCGCGCCGGCCGCGCCGCCCCGGCGACCTGACCGCCCGTCGCCCCCTCCCGCCACCTCCGCCCACCCTCCGACCTTCCCGACGAAGGGACCACCCGCATGAAAGAGACCGGATCCGCCGCGATGGGCCGCAGAAGCATGCTGCTCGGCGCGGGCGCGCTGAGCAGCGGTCTGCTGCTGTCGGCGTGCACCAGCAACGCGAGCGACGACGACGCCAAGGCCAATGTGAAGGCGACGGACGCGGCCTCGTCCGGCACTCCGGGCAAGCACGTCACGATCGGCTTCTCCGCGCCCGCCGCCGACCACGGGTGGATGGCGGCGATCACCAAGAACGCCAAGGCGCAGGCCGGGCAGTACACGGACGTCAGCTTCCAGGCGGCCGAGGGCACCAACGACGTCAACGCGCAGATCAGCGCCGTCCAGACGCTCATCGACAAGAAGGTCGACGTCCTGGTCGTCCTGCCGTTCGACGGCAAGGCGCTCACCGCGATCGGCGGCCAGGCGATGGACGCGGGGATCCCGGTGGTCAACCTGGACCGGGTCTTCGACAACTCGCTCTCCTACCGCACCTGGATCGGCGGCGACAACTACGGCATGGGCGTCAACGCGGGCCAGTACATCGCGAAGACGCTCAAGGCCAAGGGCGTGAGCAAGCCGGTGATCGCCGAGATCGCCGGCATCGACAACCTGGACCTCACCAAGCAGCGCAGCCAGGGCTTCAAGGACGCGCTCGCCAAGGCGGGCTTCTCGGTGGGCATCCGGCAGGCCGCACAGTTCACCGCGGACAGCGGCCAGCAGGTGATGAGCAACGTGCTGCAGGCCCGCTCGAAGATCGACGCGGTCTGGAACCACGACGACGACCAGGGCATCGGCGTCGAGGCGGCCATCAAGCAGGCCGGGCGCAGCGAGTTCTTCATGGTCGGCGGCGCCGGGTCGAAGCACGCGATGCAGCAGATCAAGGCGGACAGCGGGGTGCTGAAGGCCACCGTGGTCTACCCGTCGAGCATGTCGGCCTCGGCGGTGACGCTCGCCCGGCTGATCGGGCAGAGCAAGGGCATCGGCGACCTGGTGGAGCAGGAGGTGCCGACCTTCATCACGCTCTTCTCGGCGACGGTGACCAAGGACAACGTCGACCAGTACCTGCCGACGTCCTTCACCTGACCGGCGCACCGCACGAAGGTGCCCCGGGCCGTTGCGGCCCGGGGCACTTCGCCGTGCGGTGGGGGTCACACGGTGGCGAGGTCGAACTCCTCCCACGGGCCGATCGCGTCACGGTTGGCGATCAGCGGCTTCGTCCCGGCGCTCTCCGCCGTGACGTACTTGCCGTTGACGCCCGCCTTGAGGCTGACGCTGCCGTCGGAGTTGTGCACGAGCTGGAAGGTCTCCCAGGAGCCGGCCGTCGCCCGGTTGGCGACGAGCGACTGCGCCCCGGCGTTCTCCGCCGTCACGTAGCTGTTGTTGGCGTGGGCGCGCAGCGCGATGTTGCCGTTGCCGAGGTCGATCTCGTCGAAGGTCTCCCACGGGCCGACGCTGTCGCGGTTGGCGATCAGCGGTGAGGCCCCGGCGTCGTCGGCGGTCACGTACTTGCCGTTTGCGTGCGCCTTGAGGCTGATGCCGCCGGTGCCGCCGGGGGTTCCGGGGGTGCCGACCCCGGCGCCGGTGAAGACCATCCAGTTGACGTTCATCAGCGCGCCGGGCCCGGTCTTGCCCGAGGGGTTGCGGGCGACGTAGTAGACCTTGCCGCTGCCGGTGGGCACGTTGCTGAGGTTGGCGGTGACGTCGGTGTACGTCTGCCAGGCCCCGGTGCTGGGGACGGTGGCGGTGCCGAGCAGCGGTCCGTCGGCCGCGTTCCAGCGGACCTCGATACGGCCGCCGGAGTTCGCCGAGGCGGCCCGGAAGGTCACCGCGGTGGTGTTGTCCAGCGCGATGGGCGACTCGGTCCAGTAGTCGCCGTCCTCGATGAAGCCGATGTCCTGCCCGCCGCCCGCGCTGTCGGCGCCGTTCTCGACCGTGACACCCGGGGTGTCGGTGCCCTGGCCGTTGGCGGCGCGGCCGGTGTCGGTGAAGAACTCCGCCTGCTTGTGCTTGGGCTGCAAGGTGATCTGGGCGCGCCCGGTGAGCGGGGCCGCGCCGCCGGAGCCGCCCTTGTCGGTGTAGCTGGCCTCGATGACGTAGAAGACGTTGTCGCCGTCGCTGTGGCCGTTGGACAGCGTCGTGGACACCGTCGCGCTGCACCCGGTGTACTGGTCGAGCGGGTGGCCGTGGGTGTCGTGGCCCAGGATGGCCTGGATCTTGACCTGGCTGCAGTCGACCGTGCCGTCCTCGGGGTCGGTGACGGTGACCGAGAAGCTCACCTTGTCGCCCCAGTCGAACAGTCCGCCGTTCGGCGGCGAGTGGATCGTGAGGGTGGGCGCGGTGTTGCCGGCCGTGATGTCGACGCTGGACGTCGCGGACTTCCCGGCGCTGTTGGTGACGGTCAGCACGGCGGTGTAGTTGCCGACCGCGCTGTAGGTGTGGCTGGGGTTGGCGGCCGTGGAGGTGCCGCCGTCACCGAAGTCCCACTTGTAGCCGAGGCTGCCGCCCGCCGGGTCGCTGGAGCCGCTGCTGGAGAAGGTCACCGCGAGCGGCGCCGGGCCGCTGGTCCTGTTCGCGGCGGCCTTGGCGACCGGCAGCGCGCCGCCGTTGAGGTAGTCGATGCGGTAGATGCCCGCGTCGGCGTTGTTGCCGCCGTAGCCGGTGCCCCACTCGACCATGTACAGGGCGCCGTCGGGGCCGAACTTCATGTCCATCGGCTTCTTGAACGCCACCGACGGCAGGAACGGCTGCATGTCGTCGATGCCGCTGCTGTCGGACTTCACATGGAAGGTGTAGACCTTGCTGGTGTTCCACTCGGAGAAGATCGCCTGTCCGTCCATGGCCTGCGGCCACTTGCGGTCGGAGTTCAGGTTCGCGTCGTAGCGGTAGACCGGGCCGGCCATCGGGGCGCCGCCGCTGAGCAGCGGGAAGTTGTTCGGGTCGGCGCTGTAGTGGTACCAGACCGTCGCCGGGGTGGCCGGCGGCAGCTTCGTCAGGCCGGTGTTGTTCGGCGAGTCGTTGGTCGGGCCGCCGGCGCAGTCGAAGGGCTGGCCGGAGGTCTTGGTGGCGAAGTTGTAGTCGATGTAGGGGGTGTTGTTGCCGATGCAGTACGGCCAGCCCGCATTGACCGGCTTGCTCAGCAGATCCCACTCGACGGTGTTCTGCGGCCCGCGCGCGGAGTTGGCCGCGCCCGCGTCCGGGCCGTAGTTGCCGACCACGGCGTTGCCGGTCTTCGGGTCCAGGGCGAGCCGAAAGGGGTTGCGGTAGCCCATCGCGTAGATCTCGGGCCGGGTCTTGGCGGTGCCGGGCGGGAAGAGGTTGCCGGACGGGATGGTGTACGTGCCGTTGGCCTCGGGGTGGATGCGCAGCACCTTGCCGGACAGGCTGTTGGTGTTGCCCGCGGTGCGCTGGGCGTCCCAGGCCGCGCGGCCGGACTGCTCGTCGATCGGGGCGTAGCCGTCGGAGGCGAAGGGGTTGGTGTTGTCGCCGACCGAGAGCCACAGGTTGCCGTTCTTGTGGTCCATGGCCATGCCGGCGCCGTGGTGGCAGCACTCGGCGCGCTGCACCGGGAGCTCCAGCAGCACCTTCTCGCTGGTGAGGTCCATCGTGGAGCCGTTGACGGTGAAACGGCTGAGCCGGTCCACGCTCGTCGCGGTGGGCGAGTAGTAGAGGTAGATCCAGTGGTTGGTGGCGAAGGCCGGGTCCAGGGCCATCGCCAGCAGGCCGCTCTCGTTCGCCGTGAAGACGTCGAGGTGCCCGGCGGTCACGGTGGTGCCGTTGGTGTTGATGATCCTGACGTCGCCGAGCATGTCGATGAAGAAGACCCGGCCGTCACTGGCGATGTCCAGTTGCAGCGGGTTTCCGCCCGAGTTGTTCAGCAGCACCTTCTGGAAGCTGCTGTCCGGGACGCCGGCGACGGCCGGCTTCGCGGCGGCGGCGTGCGGGGCCGAGGCGTTCGCCGGGGCGGTGGTGAGCACCGCGAGGGCGGGCAGCGCGAGCAGCGCCACCAGCAGGGCGAGCCAGCCGCGCAGGCGGCGTCGCAGCCCGGGGCGCGGGTGTGGTCGTACGGGCAACACGTGGGTCTCCTCGCTGAGGGGGATGGTCATGTGCGGACGCGTTCGGGGCGCCCGCGATCATGGGCATGACACTCCGCACGGCTGCGGATGGCGGTGCGGCCGTGCCGGAGCGGTGCCCGCGGTCCCGCGCTGCGGGGCGTACGCGGGCGTGCGGCGTACGCCCGTGCGGGGCGTACGCGGTACGGGGTCGTGCGGTAAGGGGTTGTGCGGTACGGCGGGGGTGCGGCCTCAGCGGGTGGTGAGGTCGAACTCCTCCCAGGGGCCGATGGCCGCCCGGTTGGCGATCAGCGGCGCCGCCCCGGCGTTCTCGGCCGTCACGTACTTGCCGTTGACCGCGGCCTTGAGGCTGATGCTGCCGTCGCCGTTGTGGATCAGCTGGAAGGTCTCCCACTGCGCCACCGCGCCGCGGTTGGCGATCAGCGACTGCGCCCCGGCGTTCTCCGCCGTCACGTACTGGCTGTCGGTGTGGGCGCGCAGCGCGACGTTGCCGTTGCCGAGGTCGATCTCGTCGAAGGTCTCGTGCGTGCCGACGGCGGCGCTGCTCGCGATGAGCGGCGAGGTGGCGCTCGGCGCCGTCACGTACTTGCCGTTGGCGTGCGCCTTGAGGCTGACGCCGTGCTCGACGGGCGGCGGGGTGGAGTCGACCGAGCAGTCGGCGGGCACCACCCCGGCGGCGGTCCGGATGCCGCCGAGCAGCAGGTGCAGGA
This sequence comes from Streptomyces sp. NPDC004031, assembly GCF_053604375.1. Taxonomy (NCBI): domain Bacteria; kingdom Bacillati; phylum Actinomycetota; class Actinomycetes; order Kitasatosporales; family Streptomycetaceae; genus Streptomyces; species Streptomyces sp. NPDC004031. The sequence goes on from NZ_JBSGHL010000004.1 coordinate 213,339, forward strand.
ACTGGGGCTCGCTGTAGCTCTCGGCGGTGTGGCCCATGCCGGTGTACCAGGCGCGCCCGCCGTCGTAGTCGTGGCACCAGGTGGTGGGGTGGTCGTCGCCCATCGTCGAGCCGGTGTAGCTGCTGTCGTCGACCGACGCCAGGACGTGCACCTGGGAGCGGGGGTCGGTCTGGAAGTCGTACCACTCGTCGGTGTGGGTGTACGTGTCCGGCAGCCCCTGGGTGGAGGGGTGGACGTGGTCCTCGACCTCGACGGTGGCGGCCTGGATGGCGGGGTGCTGCTTGAAGTACGCGCCGACCAGGTTCCCGTACCAGGCCCAGGAGTATCCGCTGTCGGAGGCGGCGTGGATGCCGACGTAGCCGCCGCCGTTCTCGATGTAGCGCTGGAAGGCGTCCTTCTCGGCCTGCGTGGTGACCGGGTCGCCGGTCGCGGACAGGAAGACGACGGCGGCGTACTGCGCGAGGTTGGCGTCGGTGAAGACCGAGTCGTCCTCGGTGGCGTCGACCGTGAAGTTGTTCTGCTGGCCGAGCTGCTGGATGGCGGCGACACCGGCCGGGATGGAGTCGTGGCGGAAGCCGGTGGTCTTGGAGAAGACCAGGATCTTGAACGGTGCCGCCGCCGCGGCGGAGTGCGCGGCGGGCGCCTTCGCTGGCGCGGCGCCCGCCGAGGGGGCGACGGCGGTCAGGACGGCCGCCGCGGTCAGGCTCAGGGCGGCGGCCAGGGCGAGGCGGGTGCGTGTGCGGGGGGTGCGCATGGCGGCTCCTCGTGGAACGCACGTGCTGCGGGATGGGGGGATGTACCGCGGGGGACGACGGACCGCGCCGGGGCGCGGCGGAGCACGTCTGCTCGCATCGGGCAGCAACGGGTCCGTCTCGCGGTAGGGCGGCATCACCTCGGGGAAACTGCGCCGTCAAGGGATGCTTTCAGCCTGCTCGCGGCCCGCTGATCAGCGCAAACCACAAGCAGGGTGATGGATTGGTTCGTTGGGTCAAAAAACTAATTGCCCGGCAGCGGAGCGTCAAGGGTTGTCACAGACATGCCCGTCGGCCTCCCGTCCCCCGGGGGCCGCTCCCGCTCCCGCCGCCACCGCCGGGCGGCCTGACGGCCCGTCCGGCGCCTTCGCACGGCCCGCGAGGTCACCGGGCGGGCGGCAGCACACGGCGCGACCCGTCGGCGGCCGACGGGTCGTCAGGCGTCCGGACTGGTCAGGTCGATGTACGCGGAAGGGTCGCGCAGGATCGCCTGCACCCCCGCGACCGCCGCGCCGCGCACCGCCGCCTCGGTGCCGAGCCCGGACACCTGGAGCCGGTCCGAGCGCCAGCGGCCCGAGGTGACCCGCTCGTGCAGCTGCACTTGGAGGCTGGGCACCAGCCAGGGCGCGAGCGTGGCGTAGATCCCGCCGATGACCACCTCCGGCGGGTCCAGCAGATTCACCGCGCCCGACAGCGCGACGCCGAGCGCCCGTCCGGCCACCGCCAGCGCCCCCACCGCGGCCTCGTCGCCGTCCGCGGCCAGCGCCGCCAGCCGGTCCACCGGGGCGTGCGCCTCCGCCGGGGCGTCCTGCACGGCCTGCCGCCGCCCGCCCCCGGTACGGCTCCCGGCGGCGGGCGCGACGGGAGCCGAACCGAGCCGGGTCGCGCTCGCGGTGTCCAGCTCCGCGGCCTCCAGCAGCGCGTCCTGGCCCGCGTACCGCTCCAGGCAGCCGCGCGCGCCGCAGCCGCACTCGGGCCCGTCCGGGATGACCGTGACATGGCCGATCTCGCCCGCGAAGCCGCCGCCGCGGAAGAGCGTGCCGTCGACCATCAGCCCGGCGCCGATGCCGATCTCGCCGGACACGTAGAGGAAGCTCGCCCCGGCGCCCGGCGGACGCACCTGGAACTCCCCGATCGCGGCGAGGTTGGCCTCGTTGTCGACCGCGACCGACAGCCGCTGCCGGCCGAGACCCCGGCCCAGCAGCTCGGCGGCGGGCACGTGCCGCCAGTCCAGGTTGGGCGCGTGCAGCACCTTGTCGTCGTGGACCAGACCCGGCACCCCCAGCGTGACCAGTACCGGCGTCAGCCCGGCGCGGCGTGCGGCGGTGATGGCCCGCCCGGCGAGCCGGCCCGCGGCGTGCAGGGTCTCCTCGGCGTCCCGCCCGCGGTTGTCGGCGCGTTCGGTGAGCCGCACCCGGGGCGCGCCGGTGAGGTCGGCGACGCACACCGCGATGTAGTCGACGTTGACCTCGACCCCGACGCCCGCGGCGCCCTGCGGGTTGAGCGCGAGCGCGCCCCCCGGACGTCCCACCCGGCCCTGGTTCTCCGGCACGTGCTCGACGACCAGGCCCGCCAGCCGCAGCTCCTCCACCAGGGAGGACACGGTCGCCTTAGTCAGCCCCACCCGGGCGGCGACAGTGGCCCGCGAGGCGCTTTCACTGGCCGCGACCTGACGGAGCACCAGCGCCAGGTTGTGCCGGCGCATGCTCTGCTTGCTCGCCGGCTGCCCGCCGCCGTTCATCACACTGCGACCTTTCCCCGCGGGCGCGGACCTCGACCGGTCCGGCCCCGGAAACCTCTTAGGCCCATTAATTGATTCAATAAACTAATAGAGGCTTCATGGCAGGTCAACGACCCACAGGACACTCACAGGAAGCGACAGCCGTCTCCCGGGAGCCTACGGCGGCGGGGTACGGCGGCCTGCCGCAGCCCGCCCGCGATGATCGTTGCGGATGCCGGGAACGCACCTTACGCGGCGACTTCCGCGGCCCGCATCCCGGCCCCCGGCAGTTGCCGTGCACCCGTCCCCAGAGTCGCCCGACCGGCCCTGGCGCGTGGTGCGTTCAACGGATTCTTGACCGCCTCTTGCCGCAGGGGGAAGGGGTGATTAGTTTATTTGCTGAACTGACGAACCGCTACGCCGGTGTCGAGGACGCGGGCGGCACGGCCGGACCGCGGGTCCGGCGGCCCGCCCGTCCCACCCCGCTCCCCCGGCGCGTCCCGGCTGCGTACGGCGCCGCGCCCGTCCCCGCGCGACACCCCCGCACCCGTCCGCACCCGTCCGTACCAGCCCGCACCGTCCCCGCACCGGCTCCGTACGCGCACGTCCCGCGGCCACCGCCGACCCGCTCGCGCACCGCCGCGGCCCGCTCCCCCGCAACTCCAGGCAACGCTCGGCCCCGCTTGTCCTGCGCGGCACGCCCGCGGCAGGCCAGAACCGGAGGTGAAGGCATGGGATCCGCCACCGCACACGGCGCCCGGCTGGGGGTGTGGATCGTCGGCGCGCGCGGCTCGGTCGCCACCACCGCGGTCGTCGGCGCCGCCGCCCTCGCCGCCGGGCTCGTGCCGCCCACCGGCTGCGTCACCGAACTCCCCGGCTTCCGCGCCGCGGGCCTCACCCCGTACTCCGGCCTGGTGTTCGGCGGCTGCGACGTCACCGGGGTCCCGCTGGCCAAACGCGCGGAACAGCTCGTCGCCGCCGGGGTGCTGCCCGCCGACCTGCCCGCCGCGGTCGGACCCGCGCTCGCCGCCGCCGAACGGGAGATCCGTCCCGGCGTCGCCGCCGCGGCAGGACGGCAGGCCCCGCAGGCCACCGCGCTCGCCCGGCAGCTCACCGACTTCCGTGAACGGCACGGGCTCGAACACGTCGTCGTGGTCAATCTCTCCTCGACCGCCCCGCAGCCCGACCCGCACCCCGCGCACGCCGACCTCGCCGCCCTGCGCACCGCACTGGCCGGGCCCGAGCCCGTCCTGCCGCCGCACGCGCTGTACGCGTACGCGGCCCTCGGCGCGGGCTGCGGCTACATCGACTTCACACCGTCGGGCGCTATGCGGCTGCCCGCGCTCGACCAGCTCGCCGCGGCGGCCGGTGTCCCTTACACCGGCAACGACGGCAAGACCGGTGAGACGCTGGTCCGCAGCGCCCTCGCCCCGATGTTCGCGCACCGCGCGCTGCGGGTACGCGCCTGGTCCGGCACGAATCTGCTCGGCGGCGGCGACGGGGCGACGCTCGCGGACCCCGCGGCCGCGGCGAGCAAGAACGCGTCCAAGGCGCGCAGCCTCGCCGAACTCCTCCCCGACCCCGTCGAGGGCGAGGTCCACATCGACGAGGTGCCCGCGCTCGGCGACTGGAAGACCGCGTGGGACCACATCGCCTTCGACGGCTTCCTCGGCGTGCGGATGACGATGCAGTTCACCTGGCAGGGCTGTGACTCGGCGCTCGCCGCGCCGCTGGTCCTGGACCTCGTACGGCTCCTGGACCTCGCGATGACCCGCGGCGCGGTGGGCGTCCAGCCGCAGTTCGCCTTCTTCTTCAAGGACCCGCTCTCCGCGGACGAGCACCGCCTCGTCCCCCAGTTCGAACAGCTCCTCGCCTGGGCGACTCACGCCCCCTCACCGCGGTGAGCTGCCCGTCGTGCGCTCCCGGCCACCACGCGCGGGGGGCTCCGCGACCTCTCACCGTGGTGGCTTGCCACGCCCCGGGCTGCCGCACCGGCCGTCCCGCGGCCCCCGGCCGGTGGGTGGTTGCGCGCGCAGTTCCCCGCGCCCCCGCGCCACCGTCGGCGCACTCGCGAGCTTGCGGTGGTCGGTGGTTGCTCGGTCCGTTCTTCCCCGGAGACCTCGTCTGGGGTGCGCGTTTTCAGGGGCGCGGGGAACTGCGCGACAAGCCACCACGGCGGGAAGGACGCGCGACTCGGCGCACGAGGCAGGACCAGGCGGAAGGGGCGCGGGGAACTGCGCGCGCAACCACCCACCGGCGCGAGGTCGCGCAACGCACCGCACCACGCAGGACGAGGCGAACCCGGCGGAGGGACGACGCATGAGCAGGCTCAGGGCGTACGCGGAGCTCGTGCGGGCGCCGGCGGCGCTGACCGTGCCGGGGGACGTGGTGGTGGGCGGGGCCGCGGCGGGGTGGCCGTACGGGGCGCGCAGCGCCGGGCTCGGCGCCGCGTCCGTGCTGCTCTACTGGGCCGGCATGGCCCTGAACGACTTCGCGGACCGCGAGGTCGACGCCGTGGAGCGGCCCGAACGCCCCGTCCCGGCGGGCCGGGTGACCCCGGCCGAGGCGCTGGCCGCCGCGGCGGCACTGACCGCGGCGGGCCTGCCTGCAGGTCGATGCCGAGCCCGGCGTACTGCTCCAGG